>NZ_CP070502.1:927187-1236250 GCF_018309085.1 Sporosarcina sp. Marseille-Q4063
TTTAAAATCACTTCTTGTCGTTCAGTCGTTAACAAGCCAACACCACCTCGATTATGCTTTATAAATTTATAATAGCGAAATAAAACTTCAAAGTCAATCACGTTCAATCAAAATCAGTCAAAGCACAAATTAAAAAAGGATTGGAATCCATAGTTGAATTCCAATCCTTATAATTTACTATAAATATCAAATTAAAGACTTTTTAGTAGAGCAGTCTTTTAAAACCATATTTACAAATTCTTGATCAAATACCTTTTCAAGATGCTCTAAGACTGTTAAATAGATAACCCCGTTCCCCTCGAGTTTTGGAGAAAAGCCGAGTGGAACAGTTCTTTTGATTAGTTGAGCGTACAACTCCGGCTCCGAAAGTTCTCTGCCGAAATAATTATTAGCCCAGACCTTAATGAGTGCCAGTGCTCCGGAAACATGAGGAGCAGCCATGGATGTTCCGCTTAAGGCAGCATATTCCCCATTTAAATACGTTGATAAAATTTCTTCCCCCGGCGCCACTAAATCAATTTCATCGTGAGAACTTGTAAAATCGCTAGAAAGACGTTCAAAATTAATAGCGCCTACACAAATAACCTCATTATAGCGGCCTGGATATGCGAATTCATCTGTACGATCATTGCCATCTCCATCATTTCCAGCAGCACAAACGACCAAGATATTATTCAGAACTGCTAGTTTTATTGCTTCATAAAGTTCATGATTGTCATCGGGTCCTCCAAGCGACATTGAAATAATATCTGCTCTTTGTTCAATTGCATAATGAATACCAGCGATGATCCAATCATGTTGGCCTGAACCGTTTTCGTTAAGAACTTTCACAATCAACAAATTGGCTTCTGGAGCTACTCCAACTACGCCATCATTAGTTTCACTTGCAGCAATCGTCCCAGATATATGGGTGCCATGCCCATTATAGTCATTATATATTTCAGGATTACCACCATCATCATCTGTAAAATTTTTCCCGCCAATAATACGGTCTTTTAAATTAGGATGATCTAAATCACATCCTGTATCCAATACTGCAATTGTCACACCTTCCCCTTTCGTTTCCGGCCAAATTTTCGGAGCCTGAATCAATTCAATCCCTTTCGGCACTTCATTTACTTCATTTACCTGTTGATTTATCTGGTATGGAATAACACGAACAAATCGCTTCATTTTTCTCCTCCTCATACTTTAATATTAATAGGTAAATCCCTTATTCCTCCGATAAAGTAAAACGACGTGAAATAATGCGATTGTTTAATTGAATAAAAACGAAGAGTTAAAAAAGTTTAGGTCAACCATTTAGAGCAATGACGAAAGAAAATAGTAGCATTCACACATGTCAGGAGATAAAGTTACACAGAGTCAATTAGAGGCAATGAAATCAACGATGAACAACCAGCTCTGCAGGTTTCATTGATGACATACTTGAGGTTATTCTTTGGTTACCCACTTAGAAAACATTCAAACCATATAATGTAGAATATTTTTTTACCCGGTATGAAAGTTAAGAGAATATGAAAACAAACCTGAAGTGTTTTAGGATTCGTCGGAACCCAACACTTCAATGCATACAGAAATACCTTTTTTCAAATCGTCATGCGACCAACTTGGAATCCCTCCGTGCTGAATCGCCAATTCATGCGACGCTGGAATATGAATAAAACCGCATTTCATATTCGGTTGATTCATGTCCGCATAATGAAGTGCCTCGTACATGACGTTATTGCATAAATAAGTCCCTGCGGTATTAGAAATCGCTGCAGGCAACCCTGATTCTTGTAGGCGATTAACCATTTCTCGAATAGGTAATGACGTGAAATAACCGTCATCTCCATCAACCCGTATCGCTTCGTCAGTAGGCTTATTTCCCTCGTTATCAACATCCCCGTCTTTGACATTAATCGCGATTCGTTCAGGCGTTATCTTATAGCGACCGCCTGCAAGTCCTAGGGATATAACCGCATCGGGTTGAATCCTTTCAATATGCGTCAGTAATTGGCTGCCTGATGAAGCAAAATCAACACGTAAAATTTCACTATGGATTTTATAGTTTCCAATAATCTCGCCGTGTAATTCTCGGGCAATTTTCATCGTCGGATTCACTGTGAATTTCAAGAAAGGTTCAAATCCCGTTAAGAGTAGTGTTTTCATTCCCATTCCACCTTTATATTTAATTAGAAAAAAAGATATTCTCTAGTTAAGGAGAATATCTTTATGGTTAATTAAGCAATATTATAAAATGTTTTCGCTTTTTCTAGAAACGGCAGATCTTCATCAAGTAAATCCTCTTCGTGGTAAATCGCTTCAACCGGACATGCTGCTACACAAGCCCCGCAATCTATACAAACATCTGGGTCGATGAAGAACTGATCTTCGCCCTCTTCGATACAATCAACTGGACATACCATAACGCAATCCGCTGCTTTTTCTGTAATACAAGCAGATGTTATCACATAGGCCATCATATACGCCCCCTTTACAATTTTTCAGCTTCACGCTAGCTTCTATTAGTAAGTTTAATATACTTTACGTGAAATAAAAACCCTAATGTTTGTATTTAATGTGACTCAAAATAACAATGTTGACATTCACAAGTAAATACGGTATAGTTAATCAGTTAAGAAGTTGGGTAACAAATGAGATTTGATGTTCTGGCATTCTACGTAATGTTTTTGATATACTTATTCACACTGGCGCGACTATAGGGTCGCAAGGACGTAAAAGTAGGTAGGGTTTACGTTGCTTAGGTAGAAAACGCCGAGTGGAGCAAATTACCGCGGTTAAGAAAGTTCATACTTTCTATGGAAATTAATCTCTCAAACACTTGAGATGAAAAATCAATTCAAAAATTTAATGTTACCTAAAATAAACAAAGGGGTATTCTCAAATCGAGAATATCCCTTTTCCAATTTAATCTTTATTTCTCTTTGTTTCTTCCCGGATATAAAGTAAAATCATTAGAGCCCCCGCAGCGTTCAATGTAATATTTATAGTGAAGAATATTGTCCACAATCCCGGAGATAACGTAAAAACTTTGGAGAATACATAGATAACCATCGCTAGAACAATTAGTATAAACCCAGTATTCCTCTTCTTCATTGCAAATCACACCTCAATCTTTCATTTCCATTCAAAAGGTGTTTCTTGGTATACATAATAATTCAACCAATTCGAAAAGAGTAAATGTGTATGAGATCTCCATGTATTTAATGGTTTCTTTGTCGGATCATCATTCGGAAAGTAATTTTCCGGAACATTGATATCGATGCCTTTCGCTACATCTCTTTCATATTCTTCAGCAAGCGTACCCGCATCGTATTCCAAATGTCCGGTTAGCATGATATGTTTATCATCATTTGACATGACAATAAATGCGCCCGCATCATCGGATTCAGCTAGCAATGTCAAATTCGGATTCTTTTTAATTTCTTCAGAAGAAACAGTCGTATAGCGTGAATGCGGTGCGTTAAATTCATCATTAAACCCTTGAACAAGTTTTACTGTGACATCTGACAAACTATGATTGAACACGCCAGAACATTTTTCGGGCAACTCATATTTATCAATTCCATAATGGTGATAAAGCGCGGCCTGTGCCCCCCAACAAATATGTAAAACCGACGTCACATTGTCCTTCGACCAGTCCATTATCTTTGTTAATTCACTCCAATAATTAACATCCTCAAATTGTAAATGTTCAATCGGCGCACCCGTTATGATTAATCCATCAAATCGACGACCCTTTACATCTTCAAATGTTTCATAATAGTTATCTAGATGCGATTTGCTAATATTTTTCGAGTTGTGGGTTGCTGTATATAAAAACGTCACATTCACTTGAAGCGGCGTATTCCCCAACAAGCGCAACAATTGCAACTCCGTACGTTCTTTTTCAGGCATCAAATTCAAAATCGCGATATTAAGCGGTCGAATATCTTGCATTTTCGCACGATCTTCATCCATGACAAATATCTTTTCTTCCTTTAATAACTGTCGTGCCGGCAATCCTTTAGGTATATTTATCGGCAAATAAACTCTCCCCTTTTACCTTTTCATTATATGTATTTAGCATTTCTCAATAGTATACACTATTTTCGATTAATTCGAGTAAAGTGAAATTTTCCTTCTGATTTATTGTGAATTGACTTCGTTAATAATTTTGCTTGCAGTCAGAAGTGATTTGCTTGCACTCCGATGGGTTTTCCTTGCACTCTTAAACGGTTTGTTTGCACTCATATGCCATTTGCTTGCACTCAAAAGATTTTGCTTGCAAGTCGGGACCTTCTAACCATGAAAAAATGACTCGAAAGCAACTTAGCCGATAAGACAACACTTAATGACACCTTTTTTATAATGAAGTTAGTTGATTGGAGTGGAGGCGGTGATGCCCGCAGGAAAGCCTCCACCCGAAACGGAAATCAACGCATCAATTAAAAAACGAGCACCTGAAAAACGAACAGTTCAAGTGTACTCGCTAAAGTTATAAATATTTTTCATCTTACTTCTAGATTTCCAGTATTCACCCTTCAATATCCCGTCTATAATACCCAACAAAACCAACCACTGCCGCTATAATCGCAATCACAACTAAAATCGATACTTTCATATAATCCATGTCTTCAACAGGTATGTTCGGAACTTGGCCGAATGGCGATAGATTACCCAGCCACTCCGGAAACTGAAGCAACCCACCCAAATATACAACAACGAATGAATAAATTAAATATATCCATGTCAAGCCAGTCAACTTTGGAGCTGCGCCTATCAACAACGCCGCCAGACCAATCATGATCCACATTGCCGGAAGATAAACAACCGCTGCACCATACAGCGTTCCAAACGCCAGACCTTCTTCCATCACGGCATTTCCCGCAGACCACAACCCAATTGCGGCTAGCGATATCATCACAAAACTTGTTGCAATCGAAAGGACATATGAACTCGCCATTAATCGCGTCCGAGAAACCGCGCGGCCTAGCAAATGTTCCGTTCGATTCTTTTTTTCTTCACCGATAAGTTTATTCATTGCCATCAAAGCCGGAACAGTACTCAACATCGCCATAATGGACATTAACATCGTTATGAATTGATCGGTTAATGAAAATCCTTCGATAGGCGTTAGGAGCTCCGCCAACATCTCATTATCCGAGAAAAAGGTCTCTAGTTCGCCGAATACTGACCCGTAAGATGCACCAAGTATGAACATGCCGATTCCCCAAGCGATTAAACTCGTGCGCTGTAGCCTAAACATGAGACCTAATGGGCTTTGCAAAAACACTGATGCATGTCTTCTACCAGGCTTTGCCGGTAAAAACCCTGACCCTAAATCTCGAATTGCATTTAAGCAGAATGCCAGAAGAATTAAAAGCAATGCTACACCTATCGTTAACGCGATTGGCCACCAATAATTATTCACATAAACTTCTGAGCTTAACACCCAGCCTAACGGTGAAAACCAAGAAAGCGTCTCGTTTCCAACATCACCTACGGCACGGACAAGGTAAGAAACACCCAGCACAGTAAAAGCAAATCCAATCGTACCGCGAACGTTTTCCGAAAGCTGTGCAAAAACAGCCGTAACCGCTGTAAAAAATATCCCAGTTGCCCCTAAAGCGGCTCCATATAATAACGAGCCTTCCAAATCCATGCTATCAATGCCCATCCAAAACAATCCGAATCCAATTAGGACAGCAAATAGGATGTTCACGCCGCTCACAACAGCAACGGTTGACGCTAAATTGGACAAACGTCCCGTCGGCAAAGAACGAATCATTTCAATCCGGCCAACCTCTTCATCCGCACGAGTATGGCGCGCAACCAATAATATACTCATAAGTCCAAAGGCAATCGCCGTAAAAAGCAGCATTTCATGAGCAAACATAGCCCCAATTGTATAGTTTTCAATTCCGTAAACTGGACCAACCATTGCTGTCATCGCCGGATTTAACATCGTATCAGCAATCGCTTGTCTTTCCTCTTCTGTTCCATACAATTCAACAAATGTCTGTGCAACTAAAAAAGTAAATACCACTAATCCAACTAACCAAACCGAAATACGCAAACGATCTCTTCGTAATATGAAGCGCGAAAGAATGCTAGTTTTCGTAAATAGTTGATTTGCCATTAAACTGCACCTCCGACTCCTACCGAAACCCCTTCATAATGGCGCATAAATAAATCCTCCAATGTCGGCGGAGCACTTTCCAATCTAATAATCCCATATTGACTGACATACTTCATAACTTCGTCCAACGCTTCACTGTCAACATGGATGGAATACGATTGTCCATCTACTTCTATATCATGAACTCCTTTTACTTCGTGCAATGCAGTCATCGGCAATTTTGTTTCGACATGTAAATTAGTTCTTGTTAAGTGGCGCAACTCACTTAATGAGCCAGTTTCAATAATTTTCCCCTCACGAATAATCGCGACTTTATCGCATAACTTTTCAACTTCAGAGAGAATATGACTAGAAAGCAACACGCTCTTCCCTGCATTTTTCGCTTCCAGTATACAATCTTGAAATATACGTTCCATTAATGGGTCAAGTCCTGAAGTCGGTTCATCTAGAATATATAAATCCGCATCCGACGATAAAGCCGCAATCAAAGCAACTTTTTGCCGATTTCCTTTTGAATACGTTCTGCATTTTTTCGTAGGATCCAAATCAAATCGTTTTATTAACTCTTCTCGTCTACTTTTATTAGTTGTACCACGCAACTTTATAAATAGATCAATAACTTCCCCGCCCGTCAGGTTCGGCCAAAGATTTACATCCCCAGGCACATAAGCAATTCGTTTATGAATTTCAACCGCATCTGCCCACACATCTTTCCCGAAAATCTTTGCGCTACCTTCTGTCGCCTTTAAAATTCCCAACAAAACTCGAATCGTGGTTGACTTGCCTGCACCATTCGGACCTATGAAACCATAAATCTCCCCTTTTTCAACTTTTAGATTAACAGTATCCAAAGCAGTAAAACTTCCAAACTTCTTCGTCAAGTTGTTAATTTCTAAAATGGTCATTTCTCGCCCTCCTGTTATTTATTTATAAAAAGCGGTTTTCAATACATCCACGTATTCATAAAACTCTTCAAAATAAAATTCATAATCAATGTCAGAAATCACTTGATCTTGTAAACGGGATTTCAGATTTTCTTCATACCCATGAAGTGACCACTGCACCAATTCAAACGCCTTTTTCGAATCAACATCCTCCCTAAATAGTGAGAAATCTATATTTTCATAAAGCACGGAAGTCCATTTCTCTTGTATAGCTTGAAAACGTTTATTCAATCCGGATTCAAGTTGGTCTGGATTTTTCACAAAAAGCGTGGAAATGAAATTAATTGCTTCTGGGTACTTTACAAGAAACTCCCATTTAACTTTAGATATGATTTTCAGTCTTTCGAATATATCTGTATGGGAATAATCGACTCGTTCAAGATATTCTTCTTCCAATATATTGATGCAATAATCGACTAAATAGGCATACAGTTTTTTCTTGTTTGTAAAATAATAGAACAGCATCCCTTTCCCAATATCCGCATCTTTTACGATTTGATTGGTCGAAGCTTGTTCATACCCTTTGTCAGCAAACTCTTTAAGCGCTGCATTAAGAATGACTCTTTGCTTTTCAACATCTACATTTTCAAATTTCGTTGTCACATTGATACCTCCGCCACAACTCTAATAGACCAAGTCGGTCGACTCCAGAATAACATGAGTCGACCGCCTTGGTCAATAATTATTTTGATAATTATGAATAAAAAAAGAATGTCAGATCCACAAATATCATTTGTGACTGACACTCTTTTTAATCAACCTTTTTCTCGCTTCCTTTTAACTTGTACCGTAGCGGCGGCAATGCCGAACTCGAAACCAATTCGTGAATATAGGAAGATGTAGCATTGTATCCTTCTTCAATTTTATCGGCGAGGAAATGTGTGCGTTCATAGAGAATGGAACGGAAATTATCAACTTTCCTTATCAGTTTTTCCGTCAATGCTTCCTGATTTTCTAACCGGCTAATCACTTCTTCTTGAAAAATTTCCTGATTCGCAATTTGTTTGACCATATCCCGTTGCAATTCCATTTGTTGCTCCATTTTAGTCGCTAATTCCGCATTCCGTTTGCTCTGCGTCTCCAATAATGACGTGACATCGTTTCCATGATCAATTTGCTCTATCTGTCTATCGGCTAATTCCTGAACATCATAACCAATTCGTTTCACCCTAGTGGCTTGTAATCGATTTTGTTTTTTTAATGACTTTTCCAATGACTGCAGTGAACTTTGTAATTCAGCATTTGCCTGGTTTTGTTTTTCAATCAACTCAGACAAATAATCTTGTTTATAAACAGCCTGATTCGGTTCCGTGAGTTTAGTTTTGCTTTTAAAAATGGCTGGGTGCTTTTTATTATTTATAAATAACCCCATTACTCAAAACCTCCAATCGCGTATAGTCTTATCTTATGCACGTTCATGAAAAAAGGATAAACAATGCTCAGTGAGGAAACATTAACCATTGATTGATGAGCGTGAGTGATGTATACTAAGAAAACAAGCTGCATTGTTCGTATGACAATTAAGTTTTAACCTTTATACTGTAACAGGGAGTTTTACATCGAAATTGAAATGGCATGCCTCGTTCATCATTAATGAGGACAGACAGGAAAATTTCTGCGAACACCCACTTTTAGAAGTGGTGGTTTAAAACTTTCTATATAAATACGGCAGAGGCGGCTTACCTACATAAGTTACATTCAGTCAGTTTCCAGTGGAAGCTGACTTTTTTATTTTATCGGATTGGAGTGGAAGCTACTTTGAAACGGTTAGTTGTCACAGGCTATAAACAACATGAACTCGGGATATTCGATGACAAGCATCCGGGGATTGATTACATAAAAAAAGCGATAAAGAGTCGATTTATTGATTTATTAGATGAAGGGTTGGAATGGGTGATTGTCAGTGGTCAACTCGGCGTCGAAGCTTGGGCGGTCGAAGTTGTGATTGAATTAAAAGAGCTATATCCAGAGTTGAAATATGCAGTCATTACGCCTTTTCTTGAACAAGAAAAGAACTGGAACGATACAAATAAAATGAAATACAATGAAATCATCGCAAACGCGGATTACCACGTAAGTCTGACATCCACGCCTTATGAAGCGCCTTGGCAGTTTGTGGAGAAAAACAAGTTTTTCCTGCGAAATTCCGATGGCATGCTCATTCTATATGATTCAGAAAATGAAGGATCTCCGAAGTTTATCAAAGAAGCAGCGGATAAATTCGCGGAATCAGCCGACTACCAGTTACTCACGATTACACCGGACGACTTGAATGCGATTGCCGAAGAAGAACAGATGAAGAATTGGTATTGAAGAAACTGCTATCCAAAAATAATGGATAGCAGCTTTTTAAGTGTTTAGAAAACTATCAAACTTTTGACCGTGGATATCCTTTAACATAGAGATTTCACATCTAGCTCCAGGCGCCAGCCCCTCGGGTCATAAGCAATCCAACAAGGAAGAATTGAAATGCATTCTTCTCGGGCAAGGACAGCCACGTCGTTGGATTGCTTATGCCTGTCGGGGCTAGACGGGCGCCTTGCGCTTTTGTACTTAATAAATATTACGTTTCCAAAAACGTTGTTTGGCAATCGCATTAATAAAATCTCTTTCAAAATCCGCATCATCCGAAGCAAAAACAATTCCCGGTCCTTCTTTTGCATCTGAAACTTCAAAGAATTCATTCCCACTCGTCGCGATTCCAATAGGTTTATAATGTTTAAATGCTTCATTGATAAAGTATTCAATATCGCTTTGAAACTTCGCCTCGTTTTCAGCCTTTCCACCGACAACGTAAAGCGCATCATATAATACCGGATCCGTCGTCAGGAATGTTTCGGTTACATTGCCTTTTACATTGTCCTTACTTCGGACAACGCCTAACTTTTCGCCAATCAAATCGACATTCACGCCCGCGTTCAACAAAGCTGTAACTACTGTCTTAACTTCAACTGCATCAAAACCATTTCCTATTAGAACGCCGACTTTTAATGTATAAGGATAATATTTTGTGTTCGCTTGACTGAGTGCGGGTGATCTTGCACTGACTTCGGACTGCCTTCCTTTTGGAAGATTCACGCCAACATTGTCTGCTATCGTCATGGCCAGTTCCTTATCGACATTAACGAACATATCGACAACTTGTTGTTTGACACTTTTACTTTTCACTTTCCCGACTTCAAAGATAAACGCATCTGTAATATGCTTTTTCTCTGGTGGCGTCATGCTGTTCCAAAACAATCTCGCTTGAGAAAAGTGATCCTTAAACGAATCGCTTCGTGCCTGAATAACTCTCCCTTCAACTTTCTCTTGGTAATGAACGAATCCGCCTTCTTCAGCAGTTGACGGTGAAGGCGTATTATTTGCGAGCGAATTTTTATGATACGCAACTTTCCCCACATTAATCGTCATTCGGTGATAGCCGTCGCGTTGATTATTATGGACAGGTGAAACAGGACGGTTGATTGGGATTTCTGTAAAGTTCGGGCCGCCCAGACGAATCAGTTGAGTATCTATATAAGAAAATAATCTCCCTTGGAGAAGCGGGTCATTCGTAAAATCGATTCCAGGAACTAAATTTCCGGGATGAAAGGCAACTTGCTCTGTTTCCGCAAAAAAGTTATCTACGTTTTTATTTAATTGTAACTTTCCGATTATCTTCACCGGCACAATCTCTTCTGGCCAAATTTTCGTTGCGTCAAGAATATCGAAATCGAACATGAACTCATCGGATTCTTCAATGATTTGCACACCTAGCTCGAACTCCGGGTAATTTCCATTTTCGATTGATTCCCATAAATCGACTCGGTGAAAGTCGGGGTTTTTGCCCGATATTTTCTGCGCTTCATCCCAAACCAACGAATGGATGCCCAAAATAGGTTTCCAGTGAAACTTCACGAAGTGCGCTATTCCTTCTTCATTGACGAAACGGAATGTATGGACACCAAAGCCTTCCATCATCCGAAAACTTCTTGGAATGGCTCGATCAGACATTAACCACATAATCATGGCGGCGGTTTCTTGGTTATTGGCAACGAAATCCCAAAAAGTATCATGAGCTGATGAAGCTTGCGGAATTTCATTATGAGGTTCAGGTTTTATTGCGTGGACCATGTCTGGAAATTTAATCGCATCTTGTATAAAAAATATCGGTATGTTATTTCCAACCAGATCATAAATCCCTTCTTTTGTATAAAACTTAGTGGCAAATCCGCGTACGTCTCTGACCGTATCCGCGGAGCCCCGACTGCCGACAACAGTTGAGAATCTCGTGAACGTAGGCGTTTTGGTTCCAGGCACTTGAAGAAACTTTGCTTTCGTATACTCTTTCATTGATTCATACAGTTCGAACTCTCCGTGCGCCGCAAACCCTCTAGCATGGACAACCCTTTCTGGAATTCTCTCATGATCGAAGTGGGTCATCTTTTCGCGAAAATGAAAGTCTTCTATAAGTGTCGGACCTCGAACACCGGCCTTTAATGAGTTTTCATCTTCTGAAACTTTCAAACCCTGATTGGTTGTCATCGGTTTCCCTTTATCCACGACTCGAAATTGGTCCAGTTGCCTGTCTTTGCTATTATCACTACCAGTTTGCTTGTGATCTGTCACAAAATCCCCTTTCATCTGCACAATCTCTTCTACTATATGCATACCTCTCAGGAACTTCTCATTACTGGCCTTTCAAACACAAACCAGTGTTTGATTTCAGTAGAAAGAAATTATTACAATTATTACATTTACTAGCGACAAACGGCTAAATGTATATATTCTATTAGCCATGGTTACTACTATTCGTAGAGAAATAACATCTCTCCATCGCCTAGAGGTGCTTTTGGGAAATGAAAATGTGCCTAATATGACACTATTTTTAAAACGAGGAGGAAGTTTATTATTATGAAAAAATACATTATAGTGTTTGCGATTATTTCAACCTTGGCTATAAGCTTTGTCAGTGAACAAGTATCCGCACTGCCGCTGCCAATAGCTGAATTCGATTCTGAGTTGGTGTTTCAACCAGAGCCTGAGTCTTCAACTACCGTTTATCAAGTGAAACCTGGAGATACCCTATGGGCGATAGCAAAGAAAAACGATGTGAGCGTGGAAGAATTAGTTTCATTGAATGAGTTAAATAGCAATCTCATCGTTCCAGATCAAGAGATAAAGATTAAGACGGAAGAAGTTAAGGTGAAAGAGTTTAAGTCGAAAGAGTTTAAGGCGAAAGAAGATGTCAAAAAGTATATTGTTAAAAAAGGCGATACACTCTCGAAGATTGCTAAAGATCATGATATTTCATTGAATGATTTAATTGTTTGGAATCAGATTAAGAGTTACTTAATCTATCCTAATGATCAATTAACAGTTAGCGGAGAGAAAAGTTCAATCACAGTGGCGAATATTGAATTGCATCCGACGAAGATTAAAACCCCGCCAGCACCGTCGACTGCAAATAAAGTGGCAAAAGCACCAGCACCGGCTGTTGCAAAAGCACCTTCGGCAAGTACAGGTGGGCAAGAGATGACAATGACAGCAACAGCCTATACCGCATATTGTGAAGGGTGCTCAGGCGTAACTTACACGGGAATCGATTTACGATCTAACCCGAATCAAAAAGTCATTGCGGTCGACCCGAATATTATTCCGCTCGGTTCACGCGTCTGGGTTGAAGGCTACGGCGAAGCCATTGCAGGCGATATCGGCGGCGCTATCAAAGGAAACATCATTGACGTATTTATACAGCACAAAGCAGATGCCCTAAACTGGGGACGTCGAACAGTTAAGATTAAAATTTTAGACTAAACGACAAAAGCAACTATCTCCTTAATGGAGGTAGTTGCTTTTTTATATTGATTAAACAGTGTTTCATCGATCTGAGAACTAACTAACCTGTAACGAGTAAGACTACGAGAAAAACGAGAGCAAACTCGAACGATACGAGAGCAAACCGCGACGCAACACTCACGTCTCAATAATAATCGGCAAAATCATCGGCCGTCTCTTTGTACGGGCATATAAAAACGTGTCCACATCTTTTCTAATACTTTGTCTGATTATATTCTGGCGGTTTCCATTTGCATTTTCTAATGTCGCAACCGTTTTAATGACTAATTCATTTACTTCCTTCATCAGTTCTTCAGCGTCGCGGCTATAGACGAAACCACGAGAGATTGTATCTGGATCGGCAATGAGTTGGCCATCCGATTTATTTACTTTAACGACAATAATAAGCATTCCTTCTTCAGAAAGAAGTTTTCGATCGCGCAACACAATATTCCCAACATCCCCGATTCCCAGGCCATCGACGAATACATGCCCCGCTTGAATGCTTCGCGTTTGGCGAGCTGTTTTATCGGTAACGTCAACAACATCACCGTTATTGATCACGAATATATTCTCACCGTCTACACCAACGGCTTCTGCTAATCGTTTGTGATGGTGGAGCATTCTATGTTCCCCGTGAATCGGGATGAAATATTTAGGTTTCATTAACGTCAACATCAGTTGTAATTCTCCTTGACAAGCATGACCTGAAACGTGCATCCCTGTCGCGCTTCCGGAACCGTAAATCACATTTGCCCCTAGCAGATAGAGATTATCAATAACGCGTGATACACCTTTTTCATTTCCCGGAATTGGCGATGAAGCGAAAATAACTGTATCCTCAGGCAGCACTTCTACTTGACGAAAATTCGAACTTGATAGCCGCGACAAAGCCGCCATCGGTTCGCCTTGGCTTCCCGTGCACAGAATGGCGACACGTTCGGGATCCATCCGGCTTATTTCATATTTTTCTATGAGCATGCCTTCAGGGATTGTTAAATAACCTAATTCCGAAGCAACCGACACTACATTCACCATGCTTCGACCGAGCAGCGCAAGTTTACGGTTTGTTTTTATCGCCGCGTCGACGACTTGCTGGACCCGGTGCACATTCGATGCGAACGTCGAGATAAAAACTTTTCTGCGCGCTTTACGAAAAGCATCTTCAATATGATCGCCGATTAATCGTTCAGATGGATTAAAACCCGGTCGCTCGGCATTGGTGCTTTCAGATAATAGAAGTAGAACGCCTTTACTCCCGATTTCGGCCATTTTATGAATATCCGCATACTCATCATTTACAGGCGTTAAGTCAAACTTGAAATCCCCCGTATGTACGACAGTCCCCTGCGGCGTTTGAAACACGACTCCAAGACAATCCGGAATACTATGGTTTGTTCGGAAAAATTCAACTTGCACCGTGCCAAAATCCAATTTTGAATCGCTATTTATCATTTGCAACTCAGTTTGCCGTAAAAGTCCATGTTCCTTTATTCTCAGTTCGATTAACCCTAACGTTAAACGGGATGCATAAATTGGCATATTGATTTGTTTTAATAAATACGGAATCCCGCCGATATGATCTTCATGGCCATGCGTGACAATCAAAGCCCGAATTTTATCCTGGTTTTCCTTCAAATACGAAATATCTTGGATAATCAAGTCGATTCCCATTAAAGTTTCGTCTGGAAACTTGGAGCCGCAGTCAATCACAATAATATCGTCTTCATATTGCAAAACATACATATTTTTCCCGATTTCATTAATGCCGCCTAAAGCGAAAATGGACATGGTGTTTTCAATTGTCATCAAGTAAAATCCTCCCACTCTAAATGAATACTTAAAGTATGCCCATGAAGAATTTTATTATAATATTGTTATTGAATTAAAAAAAGCCTGCCAAACAATATGGCAAGCCTGATTTCTTACTATTAAATTGTCACATAACGCCTGACTGGTTTTGGAACGGGTGCTTTCTTTTCTTCCAATTGCACTCTTCCATTAATGAAGTTTAAAGCTACCTGATTGAACTCATCATGTTTTTCGATGTTGCAAACATGGCCACATTTTTCAATAACGTGCACAGTCGCGGCTGTGTCTTTTACAGTATCCTCTTTCACCGGACCAATAAACATATAATCTTGGCTTCCCATAATATAAATCTTAGGAATCACATTCTTCTCAGTATCAACTAGCGGGTAAATTTCAGGTACTGTCGAAGCAAACTTATACCAACGGATAAATTCCTTACGTCTAAGCTTTTTCGCTTCCTGAATAAATAGATTCCTCGAAAGTTTATGATGTTTTTTCGGCATAAGTATCCATGCAAACAGTTTATAGAGCCACATATACGGGACTAATCCTTTAATCATATCGCCCGTTTTCAAAAGCATTTTCGCCATCTTCGTAAACCGGATAATCGCTCCGCCCAAAACCATGCTTTTTATCCGATGGGGCGCGTGAATATGCAAGCCATGTAAAACGACCGAACCCAAACTAATTCCTGCAAAATGGGCTTTTTCAATCGATAAAAAATCCAAAACATTTACAACATCTTCAGCAATTCCCTCAGATGTATACTTAAGCAACTCAGGTTTATAATCAACCGAACCGCCATGACCTTTTAAATCAATGAACAGTAAATTAAATTCTTTTTTAAAATCCTTAACTTGTTTATACCAAATATTTGAATTGCCGCCGAGTCCGTGAAGAAATACGACCCACTCATGAGACGGGCTTAAAATATGAGTTTTATAATGTAGCAAATAAGCACTTCTCCGTTCCATAAATACGTTTGTAGTAATCTTCTTAGATGATGTCATTTGAGAACGGGAATCTAGCTATCCGTTTGCCTATGAAAATCACTTATTCTCTAACAAACACATTAATTATTATTCATACAAAAACATTATAGCATGAACCGCATTAAATTCCATACTAATAATGGTATACTATTAATAGTAATTTCATTTGAAAGTAGGGATTTTATTGAAAAAAATCAAATTAGGAACGAGCGGGTTACATGTTTCTACTATTTCACTCGGCTGTATGCGCATGGGAAAACTAGCAAAGAATGAAGCTGCAAACGTGATACATAATGCATTAGATGTCGGCGTAGACTTCTTCGATCATGCTGATATTTATGCTGGTGGGGAATCGGAAGCGGTCTTTGCGGAGGCCATTGACATGAATTCGACAATTCGTGAAAAAATGTTCATTCAAACAAAGGCAGGTATCCGAAAAGGTTATTTCGATTTTTCCAAAGAACATATTTTGACGACTGTCGACGAAAGCCTAAAACGACTAAAAACCGATTATATCGACGTTTTTCTCCTTCACCGTCCAGATGCACTTGTCGAACCAGAAGAAGTAGCAGAGGCATTCTCGGAATTAGAGAAAAACGGAAAAGTTCGTCACTTTGGCGTAAGCAATCATAACCCGATGCAAATTGAACTGTTGAAAAAATATGTTGAACAGGATTTAATTGTTAACCAGCTACAATTTAGCATCATGCACACAAGCATGATTGATGCTGGCATTCAAATGAATACAAGATTTGAAAACTCGGTGGATCGCGACGGTAGCATTCTAGATTATAGTCGTTTGAACGACATGACAATCCAAGCCTGGTCCCCTTTCCAACACGGTTTCTTCAAGGGAGTATTTATTGATAATGATCAATTCTCTGAACTGAATGCAAAACTCGGGGAAATTAGCGAGAAATATGAAGTTACCAAATCAGCAATCGCCACTGCTTGGATCTTACGTCACCCGGCAATAATCCAACCAGTTGTCGGGACGATGAATTCTGAAAGGCTGAAGAGTATCGCAAAAGCCGCTGACATCGTTTTAACGCGCGAGGAATGGTATGAAATTTACCTGGCCGCAGGTAATGAACTACCATAAACATAAAAGAACTCATCCAGATTCAATCTGGTTGAGTTCTTTTTAAAACTTATCAACTCGGTGGTATTCAGCGACTTGAGTCACTCGAACATCCTTCGTATTCAACTCATGGTAAATCCCTCGACTATCTGTGAATGAAATGTATTGATCACGCTCACTTTGAATGAGTTTTTCCGCTTTTTCTTGCGATTCCGTGTGGATAAACCTTCTTATGTAGTGCTCCTCATCAAAAAAGTAAGTGATTTTGAATTCCTTCATTACATTCACGCTCCCTATTGTTACATGTAGTATAGCCTTCATTCCAACAAAAAACGCAAACATCCACCAACCAGTAAATCGGATCGGTGGATGTGTAAGCTACTTTTCTTACTTATCGTTCGGTTCGTCACTGCCCCGATAGCGTTTATAAGGCAATAGGTTCCAACTTCTATATTCAACATCTTCCTTACGAAGAACTTTTGGCATGTCGGCAAGAATCTTTTTCGCAACTTCGAGTTCGCGCTCTGCTTCTGCTTTGTCTTGATACATGAATTCATCAGAAGCAACTGCTGGCGCTTGCCCTATTTTTTCTTCCAAGTCTTGGATAACCATTTGTTGTTGAGACCGCAACGCAACCCGAGCATCTGCTACCCAGTCCGGCTGAAGATTCCGGTTTGTATCTCCCACACTACTATACTCTTCGAAAACTTCTCGGTAAATGCGTTCTGCATTGGAACGCACGTCTAAATTCGCATCTTCTAAATCCAGATTCGTCAGTTCTTCTACAGTTAACGGCGTCGCACGCTTCCGCCCTCCAAGTCTCACTCTATCTAAATAGAATGGGAACATGCTCTTAATCGTTTTTCCTACTGGCGCAATAGAAACCTCGTTTTCGTCAAGTCCCTTTGGCTGTACCCCTTGAATTGCGATACGTGCCGATTCTGGACGCACAATTTCTTTCGGCGGCATGATTCCGTGACGAAGCATCTCGCGAATCCCCGTTCCTGAAATATTGATACGGTATTGTTCGTCATGCGGACAAGACTGGCCCGTTGCCGGACTATCGCATCGCGTACAATAAAAAACTTCATGGAAAAGTCGAATATCGATGCCCAACTCCGCCGGATCAAATTGGTCGAAAATGCTATGACTCGCGTACTTATCATAATAATCGCCGATTCCCGCATGATCCCGCCCAATTAACGCATGCGTACAACCATAATTTTTCATGATCAATGCATGTAAAACAGTTTCACGCGGACCTGCGAAAATATAAGTCACTCGAAGTGGTGCAAGAATCGAGCGTCCTTTTGGATAATACGTATCTAACACACTACGATACGACAACATCCGGAATTCGTGCCGCGTATATTCACGTTTCGCCATCTCAACCAATGGCTGCAATAATAAGCCATCGATTTCTTCAAGGGCATTTTTGTGGATATACTCGTGGCCTCTATGCAAAGGATTGGCGCCCGTAATAAAACCGGCAGTCGAACGGAATTTTTTCTCCTCGTAAAATTCATGCCAAGTATCTTTTGGTTCCAAACGAAGTTTTTCAAATGGTCCCCAGTCCACTCGACGTAATAATTTAATCGGCCCGCCTAATGCTGTATCGCCCATCCGTCTAAAAATCGAGTCAACCCCTGGATGATTTCGATCTGTCGTGCCGAATAGATGGGAAGCACGGTATTCTTTATCATAATCAAAAATATCTTCTATTGTTAGAATTGCAACTGGCTCATTGTTTTCATCAGAAAGCGCTACTTCATCTCCGATTGAAAGTGTCTTCACCACTTCTTTGTTTCGTTTGCCGATTGGGGCAAAACTTAAAGGCACGGGCCATACTAAACCATTCGACAAGCGACCTACAGTAAGAACAGATTTATAGTCCACTTCATTCATGAAACCTTCATTTGGTGATAACACGCCTGTCGCAATCATTTCAAGCGTAATGACCGCTTCCAAGTCAACCATAATCGCAGGTAAACTTTTGGCGCGGACTACCGCCTCTTCAAGCTCGCTACCTGTTAGAACCCTATCAATCAATTCCCCGCCATGCGGTTGCTGAGGATAGTCCGCAAACCTATTTTTTGTTGTCGTCGTTGTCATGTTTTCACTCATTCTCCAAATTCCTCCCCATTCATATTGCCCCAAGTCTATAAATTATGACAAACGGCAATTTGTACTTTGCTTACCTAATTCTCTCTTCACATCGAACCTTGAAATTACCCCTTTAATTAAGAAAACAATGTGTAGAAATTTATAAGCTTATTCTGAATCTTATCACATGTTTGCATATAGAAAAAGCGAAATCTTATATTAATTTTATTATTTGCTCAATTCTTGAGAATTTATGAGGAAAATCATTTTAAGGTTATGGAGAAGAAGGATTAATTGAAAAAGCCCCCATACCTACAAAATTGTTGGAAGGGGCTCTTGGTTCACCATTTATGATATTATATTTTACTCCATATCCGTCGATTAAGCGTTAATTCATCGACAATCGAGAAATACTCCAAGAAGTCATCATAAATCTGTCTTAATCTTGCTTCGTCATCACTGTTATAAAGCTTGCCACTAAACTGATCTTTTTTCGTTTCTCTAAAGATGAACATTTTATTGTCCGTAAAGACAAATTCTGCTTTCCCATTAACACGATCACTATATTTCTGAATCTTATTTACAAAGTTGGGTGAAAGAATATAGCGATCCTCTACGTCATCAGTAGTCATGACTAGAAATTCTTTATTGAAGTTATGATTAGTGAGTTCAATTTGAAAAGCACCAGCACTTTTCGCATACGGATGTGTGTTGTTCAAGAACTTTCTCCTGAAAATAAACGTACTCCCTTCAAAAGCCTTGTTGAAATCAGCAATAAATACAACCCCTTTAAACACAGTTGAATCGGTATCTTCTGCTCTAGTCGCCGAAGCTGTTACATAAATTTCTGAGAACCTAAAAGTGGTTAATCCCAATTGTCCTTCAATATAATCTTCACCATCAATCCGATGATTATCTCCAAAATAATTACTTTGATATATTTCACTTTTTTCGATATGCTCATTCGGACTATAAGTAGCTCGATAAGTAAATTCGCCGTCGTCTTCAGGCTTTTTATAACTTCGAAATAGTGCGTCGATTAGTTTTGAAATAAGTAAATCCGCATATAATTGTTTAAATTTATGATTCATATAACTAGAAATCCAACTTATTAGAATGAAAGACAAAGGAAGCGCTATGATTAGTACATATTTGAAAAGGAAGTAAAAGGATATATAAACCATAACAAGAATTAAAATATATAGTATCTTTTTAAGTTTCATCTTTTTCCTATGTTGGTTAACCTCATAGAATGAGGGCTCCAAAATGGGTAATATGGATTCAAATGATGGAAACATTTATACACCCCCTAACCTTTCTTTTAAATTGAAATCTACTTTATTTTCCTCCGAAACTTCTAACATTTCCACTTCATGAAGTTTCATATAAGAACCAATCATGCGTGTCGGAAACTGTTTTAGCTTTGTGTTAAATTGGTAGACGTTCGCATTATAGGAACGTCGGCTAGCAGATAATTTTTCTTCCACATCGGTAATCGCGGCTGTTAAGCTACGATAGACTGTGTCCGCTTTCAATTCAGGGTAATTTTCCACTTGTAATTTCAGTTTACTTTCAAAACTTTCGATTTCGTTCGATGCTGCTAGTTTTTCATTCGCCGACATCTGGGTATAATTAGTACGAATTTTCGCCAATTTCATTTGTGTTTCTTGTTCATAATCTGTGTAAGACACAACGGTATCCGCAAGTTTCGATAATTGATCAAAACGTTGCAATAAATATGTTTCAATCGCACGATGCGCTTCTTCTATTCGGTTTCGCAATGAAATAAATGTGTTGTACTGTACGACCAAGTAAATCAAAATAATGGCCACTACAAAAAAAGATAAAACCAACATCAGCATAAATAAACCTAGAATTGTTTCCAAAACCTCTCCCCTTCACACTCCAATATATAATTCAAGTGTAACTCGCCAACGTTAAAACAAGGTTAAGATGGGAAAACAAAAAAGTCTTCACTCTTTTAGTTGGAGTGAAGACTTTTTTGGATGCATGGTAAAAAAATTATTTTTCATATTCTTTTTCAAAATCAATCGTGCTTCTTACTGTATCAATAGGTCTTACCAACTTCTCAATTTGCTCGCGTTTTGGCTCTAAAAATGGCGGTAGTGAGAGGATTTCACCAAGAGTTTCGTATGGCTCATCCCCCATAAAGCCTGGACCATCTGTTGCAAATTCAAATAAGATTTGCGGCGCAACACGCGCATAAAGCGATCCAAAAAAGAAACGATCCACAAAGCCTGATGTTTGGAATCCGAAACTTTCTAGTCTGTTTGTCCATTCATCTAGCACATCACGATCTTCTACACGGAATGCCGCATGGTGAACAGTGCCGTAACCTTGGCGAGCGACTGGCAATACTGTATTATGTTCAACAATTACTTGTGCGCCATTTCCACCCTTACCGCCTTCGAATAAATGATAAGAATCCTCTTGTGCGATTTCATTAAAGACCATCACTTTTTCCAACACTTCCTTGAAATAATCAAATTCAGCAATGCGGACAAAAATGGGTCCTAAACCGGTAATCGCAAACTCGAGTGGAATCGGGCCATCTTGCCACGGCGTTCCTGATTCGACACCTTCGTTAAACTCATCCGAAATCAGTTGATATTGTTGATCATCAAAATCAACAAAGGATAATGTCTTTTTGCCAAATTGTTCAGTAATGCCTGTATGCTTCACTTCCAATCGATCAAAACGTTTCACCCAATAATCAAGCGCGACATTCGTCGGAACACGGAATGATGTTTTTGAAATTTCATTTGTTCCGTGTACGCCTTTGGGGATATTCGGGAAATCGAAGAACGTCATATCTGTACCCGCACTTCCTTTGTCGTCAGCAAAGAATAAGTGATAGGTTTGAATGTCATCTTGGTTGACAGTTTTTTTTACTAAACGCATCCCCAGTACATATGTGAAAAACTCATAGTTTTTTTCTGCGCTGCTTGTAATGGCAGTTACATGGTGAATTCCTTTTAAATGGTTCATTTTATTGTCCTCCTAATTTTTTCAGTAATTAAGTTAAAGGCTTTTTGCTCTATGCCCAATCCTTTTTAACATTTCGATTGTCTCGTTAATTTCATCGGCCTCTAATTGATCAAAAACTTTTTCCATAATGAGTTTATGCTCCGGAAATATTCGATTCATTAAATCCATACCGCTATCGGTTAGTGCTGCATAGGTTACGCGTCGATCCTTTGGACAGGCTTTACGAATCACATAGTTCTTATTCACGAGCTTATCCACGACATAGGTGATACTGCCGCTTGTTAGAAGCACCTTTTTTCCAATCATTTGTGTCGGCTGATCACCTTTGTGATACAACAACTCTATAACAGAGAATTCTGTTGGGTTTAGTCCATAATTTGAAACATCTTTACGAATGACTTCTTGAATTGCTTGGGAGGTACGAAGTATGACAGTAACAGCTTTTAATTCATCTGTGGCGATCTTCATTGTTTTCACTCCTAAACTAGTTTGAATTCAAGTATCTTTAATTCAAGGTAAATATAACATGAAATGAATTACTTTGTCAATCGTCGTGTTTAGCACTCCCGAAACAATTAAAAAAAGAGACTTTAGCAAATGCCAAAATCTCTACCTTTTATTTCGATTTTATCAATCATTCAATCGGGAGCCAAACTTCGATAATCAGTTCGTTTTCGGGATGAGTGTATCGTTCAATGGCATAACCATCGCGCATACGGTAATTTATTAGCTCCAATAGTTTGTTAAATATTGTTGGAATTGCAGGGATTCCGCCTTCTACTGGGGCAACTATATATTTTCCAGCAGAAATGATTACCTCTTCTGTACCAGTCAACTTTTCTGCGTGATGAGATTTTATTCCCGCGATATAGTGGATTATTCCCCCTTCCATGGATAAGCACACGCCGAATGATTCATCTGCGACAATGCCCTTTTCTGCAATCTTTGAGTTCAAAAAATTCCATTTACCTGGAATTTTTTCGAGTGGTCCTTGTAGACCGTATCCTGTTACAGCAAATTCTTTTACCTCAATGATTCGAGTTTCCATAACAATCTTCTCCTACATAAATTTTGATGTATCAATGGTCTGAACGCTTAATTCCCGTCTTACTTTCATTTATAATAGCATATTTTCAGACAATTTAGTTGGGAGGATATAAATTAAGAATAAAGATGCAAAGAAGTCCACCATAACAAAATTTTGGCGGACTTCATGATTTCTTGAATCTATATTAAACAAGCATAATAATTTCCAGCTTACTGTTATCATTCCTCTAAAGCATCAGGATAAATAACACTGTCAAAAACTTCGCCAGTTGCATGATCTTTGTAATCGACTTCAACCTTTACCTTATTTGGCTCTGCACCATCAAATACTTGATAGTACATACCAGACATAGCCAAGCCCAATGCAGCAAAACCATCAAAACTATTCTCAAAAGCTTCTTTATCGACTATGAGTGTAAATTTCGAAAACGATTTATTGTACTTTACATCTTGAATGGATTGAAAATCTTCATCGATTTTCAATTCATCAGCATAACTTATCAAATTGTCAGCCATATCAGCCATCATTTCTTTATGCTTCGACTTCGGCATCTTGTAAGTTAATGAGCCATCGCTGTTTTTTGTGACATCAGTTACCCCTTCATTTTTTGCGTTTTCAATTGCTTTATCAATATCCTCACCTTCAAAAAACGATGCAGGTAATGTGACTTCGACATTTACAATTCCTTTATCGACCGCAACTTTTTCGCCAGACTCATCCTTCGAGTCTTTTTCACTATCCGACGAACAAGCAACTAAGAATACCAACATTAGCGCAGATACTAAAATACCAAACTTCTTCATTAAAAAACCTCCTGAATTTTTGAATCATTCTTCCACATAATTTTATTTCACCAAGAAGAATACAGGCGACCCTTCACTTGAATCGTACGAAACTTTGAAATCATCATCGATTTTAACCTGGTTATAAATATAGCCTTCACCTGTTCCGCCACTAAAAAGTTCCTTATCTAGTTCATTTGGTATCACAGCTGAATTTAATTCATACACTTCACCTTCATCTGAAACAAAATTGAAATTAAACGAGGAGAAAAATAAACTATCATCGTCCGTTTCTGAATCCTTTAGGAACCCTTTAACTTTTACGAGCGCATATTCATAACCTTCTTCAGCTGACTCATTATATGGATTTTCTTTTTCAATAATGGACCAAGCATCGTCCCCACGGATAACTTCTAATAAAGTTAGTTCAAGTGATGAAGGATACGAATTAAAGCTGTCATCGTAAATATTTTCTTTTACAGTAATCGTATCTCCGAATGGCAATGGATTTGACCGTGTACCAACGGATTTCACTTTTTCCTCTTCCTGTTCCGTTTCCTCGACACCATTTTCGTCTTCCCCTGCATCTTCTTCGCTTACTGAATCTACACCCTTATCTGAAGCTGACGATACTTCGCGATTATTCTTTTCATCAATGTCGCCACACCCTCCCAACATCAATAAAGTTACAACACCTAAAATATACAAAATCTGTTTCAATTAAAACCCCTCCATAACTTTTCTTTATACCTTCTGCTTTATTGTAAACAAAGATTAAAAGAGACCTTCGTGTATATCCATAAAGGTCATCATTTATTTTTAATCCAGTCAATTATTTATCTCATGGTATACTAAAGTAAACATTCTGAAAGAGAGTTGATCAAGCATGAATACACAAATTACGACAAAAATGAAAATCTTAAAGCCGGCAAATGAAATATTCGAAGCGATTGTAGACCCTGAAAAAATGGCTAATTATTGGTTTTCATCGGGAACAGGAAGAGTAGAACAAGGAAAAACGATTACTTGGAGATATGATGAATACAATGCAGAAGGTATAATTTATGTATCAGAAGTCGTTGAAAATGAAAAAATCGTTTTCTCGTGGGGTGGAGAAGGTCAAGAAACCGTAGTAATAATTACTTTAGAAAAGTTGGATAAATCAACAACGATAATCAAGGTAATTGAATCTGGGTTACAAGAAAATGACCCAGACATCGTAAACAAAATGCTTGGTCAAAAAGAAGGATGGGTTTACATGTTGACTTGTTTGAAGGGGTATTTGGAAAATGGCGTAAACAATTTGAGGGCTTCGCTGGTTCATTAAGCAATGAATACAAAAAACACGTTTCAGACATTGAACGTGTTTTTTAATGTCCTGATTCAGTTAATGGTCATTTAACTACAACCGCAATGACCAAATGGGCCAATCGGAATCGCACATGAATTACATATTAACATTCTTTTCTTTTTCTTATCCGCCAGTCGCTGTTCATTTTCTTTCTTCTCTCGAAGATTTGCAGAAGCTATAAATCTGTCGGCTTTATCCTTAGTAAAGAAAAAACTTACACCGTAAATCACCCGTATTGGCTCTGCATGATTATCCAACCTGATATTTAGCTGACTTTTACTTACATACTTAACTACGGTACCCATACGAACTTCTTTATTCTTCACTACAAATACCTGATCCCCAATCCCAACGTCGTTTCCCCTCATATACCTCCCCTTTCGAAAGCTTTTACTGTTATTTCCGTGTAAAGTAATTCTTCCATACTATGATTTGTATGAAATTAAAATGCCACACACCTTTGAATTCACCGCGTGTGATTTATCGCTTTGCAAATTTCTACAAGCTTATCAACGTCTTCTTTACTTCCTATTTTAACGTCGGGTGGCTCTTTATAATTTCCCGTCTCAAAACCTAATTTTTGAAGTTCCATCTTCGTTATTTTGTTGTTGAAAATGACAACATGTATATAGTCTTTATTTCTTCTGGGGGCTGCTGATAATAGTCGTTTTTTGGGTTTATTAGAATAATAGTAAATAAGTACACCATATCCTCTTTTCGGTGATGGAGCTTCGCCGATAAGTTCTGCTAGGTTGTTTTCCAATAATCTTCTCTCCAAATACGCCATTAGTATTTCAGAGTTTTTAGCCGCTTGGTAGATCTTTTTGGTTTCGGACGAATTCCAGGTCACATTGTATAATATAATTCTCACCTCCTCACTCCTGCGTACAACAGGTCGAAATTTTCTGGATATCCCTACATCTAGGATAGCTACTACACCCATAAAAGCTTCCGTACTTTCCATTTTTCACCCCATCTCAACCCAACCGATACTGATCCAATGCAATCTGTGCTGCTACAGCGGACATGTCCTTATTATTCACCTTGAAATCAGTCCCTGCATGAATTACTAGTTCTAATCTTTTGCTTCTGGTGCTTTTACGAATATCACCTATTCCAGTGAATTGAACTATATCTTGATCTAAAACTTGATTAATAGCCCAAAATTTATTCAAGTAGCTACTATTAAACGGGTCTGCAGTAAAAGACTCTTCAAAGACGACTGTTATCACTTGGTCATTATTTTTCACTACAATCTCCGCAACATTTCCAGCTTCAATACTGGATGCTATATTCCCCATGACCAATCGAATTTGACCTATATCCGATTCAAATATTTCATCGACGTACCTTTTGGATAAGTTTCTTCTGCGAAAGATCAAATTATCCTCATAAAGCTTACTGTCGAATAAAACCAATTGTTCACCTTTTACTTGTTCTTTGCGCGTAGTGATAGACTGCGCCTTAGGCCTATGTCTATTTCTTGAAATTCGTATCGCTTCTCGTTCTTCTTCAGATAAATTCATTTGTGTATACGCATCATGTAAAGCTTTTTGGCGTCTGTTATAAGAGATTTCGGTACTTACTATGTCCGTGACATTTCTACCCAAATTAACAGGAATTCTATCAAAATGGTACGGACATTTTTTTGAGTGTTGATCATATTTCCATGTTCTGAAGTGTGGGTATCTCCCGCCACTAAAACTGACTCTTGCTGTACAATTTTCTGTCGGACAAAATAATTTCCGTTTTAACTTTTGTGTATAGACATGAGTTGTCATTTCACCAAGATGAATTTTCTTTTCATTACCATCGTTGTTCCTATAGAAAGCACTCATTATCCTCATGGAACACTGCCCCTTTCTTCAATCAAAAATGTTGATAAGAAAGCCATATTGACCAGTTCACGGAATTGTCTTTATAATCTCATTTTACCACAACATGGAAGTACTTTGGTATATAATTGAGATGAAAACTTTATAGTAGTAGGCAGGTATCTCGGAAAGGATTGGAGATAGAAAGGGACGGAATTTGAATGGTTGAAAAAACACAAACCAATAGTAATTCTGTAATTTCAATAACTCTTGGTATCTTGTCTATTTTAATTCCAATGATTGGTATAATTCTGGGGGTTATCTGGTTTGTTTTTGCAAGAATAGCGTTAAAAGAGATTCGCAATACAAATGATAATGGCAGGGGATTAGCGACGGCGGGATTAATTTGCAGTGTGGTTGGCGTCGTTCCTCAACTATTCCGGGTGTTAGGTTTTGCTTTATTTTTTTGTTTCATTTTGATTCTTTAAAATCAAAAAGGAACACCCGAAATTTCGGATGTTCCCTTTATAATACCTATCAGAGTCGGTCACGGTCTGTCAGGGGGTCGTACTGCGTACGCTCCTTTTCCAATGTGTCTTCTACATCTCTATCTATTGGATTCACAAAATCTTCATCGCTTCGATCAACATCCGCCTCTTCACGACGTACGGTTTCACTTACCATTTCAGTATCTTGAACCTCGCGTTTACTAACAACGATTTCCTCGTTCACTACCGGGCGTTTTGTTACTTCCACTTGTTCTTCCATGACTGGAATGTGAATGTTTTCACCATCGTCGAAAACTTCGCCTGCAGCTGTCTCGTCGTACACCGCATTTCTTTCAATATCTACTTCCTCACGTGACACGGGCACTTCCACTGACTGCACTTCTTCGACGACATGTTTGCCGACATTCACCTCTCCCGTTTGCACACGTTCTTTATCTACATTCAATCTTTCTTCATGCAATCGAAGGCTTCCTTCGTGCTCGGCATCGATATTCGGGCTAGCATGATTTACAGATGCGGTTGCGCCTAAATCTTCTGTTGTCAGGTTCGATCCCAGATTCGGATCGGAATAGTTATTCATAAACTCCGATTGTCTATCGTAGGTCGTTCTGCCGTACTCATGGTCAACATACAACAGGATTCTTCCATTCTTCACCTCACCGTAATAACGGTCGGATTCTTCTTCCGTGAGTCCCATATCGTTGAATGCTGCCCTCACCGGTTCATCGCCGCTAATGAAGGCTATAAATTTATCTAACCAATTACCGTCTGGTGACTCAAAGTCGACATCTGTTTGTCCGCGAACAATTGAAAGTGATTCTTCATCATTTGTGACAACGTAAATATCTTCTTCTGAATAACCTTCAACTTTCAACTCATCAATTTTATTTAAAACCTCGTATTCTGTTTGGAATGTACCTACAAATCTTTTATCTGCCATGTTGATATTTCCTCCTAGAATTTTAGTAGTTTTGTTGCTTAGAAGTAAAATACCCGAGTTGCAAAAATCAAAACACAAAGGGACCCCCAACAATTGGAAGGTCCCCTTCTATTACCGAAATCACGTTCCACAAAAAGTTTGATATAGACCGGCTGATTCAGGTAGCGTTGTATATTTTTCTTGTTCAGAAGTATGCGCACAAGGTTTCGAAAGTACATTTAAAAGTTGTTGCATCACACTATAATCGCCTTGTTCAACCGCAGCTTCCAATGCTTCTTCGACCCGATGGTTTCTTGGAATGACTGCTGGATTGTTGTCCTTCATTAATTGATGAGAAGATTCTTTCGATTCCTGCTGCCTTTCTAATCTGGCCTGCCACAATCCATGCCATTCAGTAAATTCCGGCGTGCCAAACATTTTATTTTCATTCAATTTATTAAAAGTTAATGCACGGAACGTATTGGTGTAATCCGATTGATGTTTTTTCATTAGCGTAAGCAAATCTGCAATCAGCGTTGCATCATCTTTCTCTTCATTAATTAAACCCAGTTTAGCCCTCATACCTGAAAGCCAATTCGACTGATATCGATCAGGAAATTCTGAAATTGCATCTTGCGCTAATTTGATAGCCTCAGACTCATCTTTATGTAAAAGCGGGATGAGCGTTTCAGCTAAACGGGCGAGATTCCATCCGGCAATTGATGGTTGATTCCCAAAAGCGTAACGACCTTGAATGTCGATTGAACTGAAGACGGTCGCTGGGTCGTACGTGTCCATGAAAGCGCAAGGACCGTAATCGATTGTTTCTCCGCAAATGGTCATATTGTCAGTATTCATGACCCCGTGAATGAACCCAACCAGTTGCCACTTGGCGATTAACGCGGCCTGTCGAATAATTACCGCTTGAAGAAATGAAAGATAACGATTCTCGTCGGATTCAATTTCTGGGTAATGGCGCTTTATCGCATAGTCGGCCAATTGCTGGAGATCATCGAACGTCCCCCATTGTGCAGCGTACTGAAATGTACCAACACGCAAATGGCTCTTTGCAACGCGCGTCAATATAGCGCCGGCCAACATTGTTTCACGATATATGGTTTCACCGGTTGTAACTACGGCTAGACTGCGGGTCGTCGGAATACCAAGTGCATGCATGGCTTCACTGATAATATACTCACGTAGCATCGGACCAATTCCCGCTCGTCCATCGCCTCCGCGGGAATACTGCGTTCGCCCAGATCCTTTAAGTTGAATATCAAATCGCTCGCCTGACGGAGTGATTTGTTCCCCAATAAGCATTGCGCGGCCGTCCCCCAACATCGTAAAATTTCCAAATTGATGTCCCGCGTATGCTTGTGCAAGCGGTGATGCACCTTCTGGGACAGTGTTACCGGCAAATATCGCAATTCCTTCTTCACTTTTTAACGCATTAGCACTTAATCCAAGCTTTGATGCCAAGGATTCATTGAAGATAATTAACTCCGGTGCCTCTACTGGATTTGGATCCATTTTAGTAAAAAAGATTTCAGGCAGATGGACATAACTGTTGTCTAAGTTCCATCCTGCTTCTTCTATTTCTATTTTATTTGTCATGTTCATCTCCTAGAATTATTTATTTTCAGCCTATAATAAGTCTCTACTTTTCAGAATTGATTATACGCACATCCCATTTCGATATCGAATCATCTGCGTTTGGAGTAAATGAAACATTTCAGGAAATACTACGAAAAAAGGAGGAGAAAAAATGGCGAAAAACAATAAAATATTAGTTCCCGAAGCGCGGAAAGCGTTGGATAAACTGAAAGCGGATGTCATGCGCCAACATGGATACAATGTAAATACGAACAATCCTGACGATGTGAAATTCGAAATTGCAGACGAACTTGGTATTCCTTTAACAAAAGGATACAACGGAAAGATTACCGCTGAAAATGCAGGTAAAATCGGAGGGCCTATCGGTGGAAATATGGTAAAAGAGATGGTTCGGATGGCGCAGGAACAAATGTTGAAGAAGTGAATGTCAGCGCGATGATGAAAGAGCTGCCAGGTTATTGCCCCCTGGCACTCCTTTGATAATTTTGGTCAGTCTTTTTTCAATTTTTCCGGGGAAAAGTCTTGGTGATCAAATTCTTCTGCCGCTTCCGCTAACCGCATTTGGACATCACGGTAATTTTCATTGCCATCTTTGTGATTTTGGGCTAAATTTTGTTCTGCAATTTGTTGCTGATTTAGCCGTGGATCCCGTCGTTGGATAAAACTATTCGAGTGTTCCTGCCGATTCACATTTAACCGTACGCCCCTATCATGATGCGATTTATTATCTTTTTTCGCCAAATGAATTCACTCCTTTTGCTGTTATTATTTTTAGTATTCGCTTATATGAGGACAGTATACGCCACTTAAAGTTCAGGATTTAAGAAGAGATTAGCTTTTCACCTGCGATTAAAAGAGACAACCACTTTGACACAAACTGATCGCCATTCCATGTCATGAGGTTTTCTACATATCCCAATGTATCAACATTAACCGTCCCGATAATCCGCTGGAATGCAAGGACGTCATAATTGTAACTTTTATTATTTGTAATGATTGGATTTAAGGCGCTTATGGCCAAGGCCCCACCAATAACTGGTTCTTTCAATATACCTTCTTGATTGTAAAACTGTGATAAATAATCGGCTCCCTTGTTGCTAATGTCTATCGTGAATACTACATTAAGCTGCCGACTCTCAACGCGAACCTTATAGAAATCTTCATAATGTACTTCAAATAAATATGTTGCATTGTATTGATCGACGTCTAACAGTTCTTGTAAAACATTATTTCTGAACGAATAGATATAAAAGATCCCGTTTCCGCCACTTCCACCCGTATCAGCGCTGATCATAATATCGACTATATTATCTTGGTTGAAATCTCCAAGAAATAACCGCGCATTATAGCCTGCATTGTTTATTAGTGAAATTTCCGTTATTTTATTCGACCGCCCATCCCGAATAACAAGTGTGATATTTTCGGCTAGGTTACCCAGTTGCTCATCGACATGCCCATATAAGTAGACATTATCTAAAATACCATCGCCATTGACATCTGCTATTTTCCAGTCCAACAATGTACGATTGCCGTTCACATGACTCCCCCTGTCTATACAATCGTCTTTCATTATAATATATGCCAATCAACTTTCATGTCTTCATCCTGTTATAATAGATAAAAAGCGATAAATGGGGTGCGGATAATTGGGCAATGAAATCAGATGGATGCGGCTGAAGCATGGGCAGTGGGATTTTTATTTGGCAGCGATAGATCAGGGACTTTGCTATGTAGGAACGCAAAACGAAGACTTTGAAGATCTTGAGAAGTGGGCTAAAAAGCGATTACCCGGGTATGTTTTGATTGAAAAGGAAGATGTACTGAAATGCTATGCAAAGGAATTGATGGAGTTTTTGGACGGGCAGCGTAAAGAATTTACATCAGTGACCGCCTTGCACGGGACGCCATTTCAACAATCCGTTTGGCAAGCATTGCTAGAAATCCCCTTTGGAGAAACGGTAACGTATTCAACTATTGCGGAACGCATCGGAAATCCTAAGGCTGTACGCGCAGTTGGAACAGCAATTGGCGCTAATCCTATGCTGATCATTGTTCCGTGTCATCGGGTAATTGGAAAAAACGGCGCACTAACCGGCTTTCGCGGCGGACTGGATATGAAAGCACAGTTGTTGGAGTTGGAGAGTTAATGTCTCACAGCAACTAGTTTGAATGAGATAAGTCAATAAAATACCAGGTTTTTACGCAATTTTATATCACGTAAAATCCTGGTTTGAACTCTTTCGGTTACCTCTCCATCCAAAACCGTCTAATCACAGTTCCATCTTCCTCAATAAAGCTTTTATCTTCAACGCCGCCGTTTTTCAAGATTGTTTTTGCAGATCCAATATTGTCAGCATTACAAGTTACTAGCACCCGCTGGATTCCCAATTCATCACATTTTTTCAATGCCTTTGCAAGAATCAATGTCGCATATCCTTTTCTTCTTTCAACCGGTCTCACGCCATACCCAATATGTCCACCGATATTACGTAAATAGTCCGTCAATTCATGCCGAATGTCGACCATTGCAATTATGCGATCACTTTCATCGGCGAGGAAATAGTTCGTGCACGGCACCCATTTTCCATCACCGCGTTCCCGATTTTTCAGCGCTTCTAAATAGGCTTCATAATTCTCGTAACCATTTAAATTAAAACTGCTTGGCGTCATTCGGGATTCATCCCATTCTTTCATGTAATCCTCATGCTCATTTTTCCATTCGATGGACGGTCTCACTAGTCGCATACTTATTCCCCCACTGCTTATGATGTATATGAAATCACAAAACACCAAAAGCTTTTTATTTAATCCCATTCAAGTTATAAAAATAAAAAGAAATAACCACCCGCCGCTAACAACCACGTAAGCAGGGTGGTATTTCATTTAGACACTCTTCTTATAAAGGTAACTGATTAGTCGCATCATTTCAAATAAAATAATCCACCATTAATAATTTCAATTTTAATCCGCGCCTCGTATTGTTGATCCATTGCTTCTTTTTCGACTTCATAACTTTCCGGCCTGTCTTCTACGCCTTCATAGAAATACTCCAATACTTTTCGATCTTTTTGCCATCTTATTTTTGCCTGTTCCGCCCATGTGTGATCGTCTTGATGTATTTTATTTTCGATAACCGCATCCAAACGTTCAAGTGCGCGAGTGGGATTTATTATATATGGCAGGTTGAATGTATTTTCCGGCATGTTTACATCAAATTCTACGTCATTGATCGAATCCTGAAACCCATCAATTAGATCGCCTGTCATTAAGTTAATCCCTAACGAATATAGAGTTTCTTTCGTTTGGTCGCTGTAATACGATATTTTATAATTAACGCCTAACCATGGCGTTAATATGGTTTGCGAATCAGTTTTACCGGATATCTTTTCATACATTAACACAAATGAACCTAGTTCTTTAATCGTTTGAAATAGCTGACTGAGCCGTGGAGAACCGAAATGCACAACTTCCCCTTTGACGTCTTCAACCAGCTTGTTTTTATCTGTAATTAATGTAATTTGCGCTGGGCACGGCACACCATTCGTGCTTTCCAAGTACTGCCAATAAAAAGGTCGATTCATAATTCTTTTATCCATTTCAATCGTTAATTGAACGGTAAGGTAATGTTCATTATCAGTTATCACTTGGCAATCATTTTCCTTAAAAAGTTCTCTTAAATAACCATGAATTTGTTGCGGGTACATTTAGACCCTCCTTTACTAACCGTTAACATGAGTTAAAGTGAAACTTCAATAAACGGGATGCTCTTTCCCATTTATTGTTAGTTGAACCAATCGGGTAGGGAGGAATGGCTTTTTATTCCTCCGCACCTACGTGCCGTTGATGGTTTTCTACGGCACGTTAACGCGGGACAGGATATCATCTAACTCGCCCACTACTTGTTCAAAAACTCCGATTTTAACATACAGCAAATCCAATATATGATCCTCAATCGTATTCTGAATGGCTAAATTGTAAATATGCACATCATTTTCTTGACCTAGCCTGTGAACACGACCGATACGTTGCTCTAACTTCATTGGGTTCCAAGGTAAATCGTAATTTATGACGTGATGGCAAAACTGAAGGTTAATCCCTTCACTACCTGACTCCGTCGCGATTAATACTTGCGCTTTTTGTTCAAAAAGTTGTTTCATCCACTCACGTTTACTTTTGCTGAATTTACCATTAAATGTGACACTTGTAATTCCTTTAGATTGTAAATACCACTGCAAATAGGTTTGACTTCCTCGATATTCGGTAAAGATAATAACCTTATCGCCATTTACCCGAGAAATTATTTCATAAGCTTTTTTCGCTTTCGAATTAATTTCCAGACTCATCAACTTTCCAATTATCACTTCTATATAAGAGATGTCTTCCGGTTTCGTGCATTTGTCAAGCATATTCGTTAAAGTTAAAGCTGTTGCTTCCTTACTGCTGCACATTTCCCTTTGCAGCGTAATCAGCGAAAAGGCATCCGAAAATACGGTCGAAACATTTTTAAGGTCCGAAATCAAGTCATATACTTCTTTTTCTTCTTTCGTAAAATCAATAGGGATTATTTCTACATTCCGATTTGTCCATTCAATTCCAGTATCTTCTCTTCGATTTCTGACCATAACTTGGTTAACCAGTTCTTTCAGATACTCGTCATGTTCCACGTTGTGTTTACTCGCAGAAAAAGCGGCTTGAAACGATTCGTAGTTCCCGAGGTGACCTGGTTTCAATAAGGATATGAGATAAAACAGCTCAAACACATTGTTTTGAATAGGTGTCGCCGTTAACAATAAACAAAACTTTTTCTTTAAATTTTGAACGAACTCGTAACTTTGAGTTTTATGGTTCTTTAATTTATGTGCTTCATCAATGATAATTAAATCAAAGTCTTGTTCGTAAATTTTTTCTCTATGCGGACTTCTTTTTGCCGTATCCAAACTCATGACGACGACCGAACAATAATTCAAGTCGTAATTTTTCTTATACTGCAAAGCCGGAATGTGAAATTTTTGATTTAGTTCATCAAGCCATTGATTGACAAGAGAAGCAGGAACCAAAATTAGCGCTTTTTTCACGAGCCCTCGGATTAGATATTCTTTCAAGATTAATCCGGCTTCAATGGTTTTACCTAGCCCCACTTCATCCGCAAGAATCGCTTTACCATTCATTCTTTCAATAACCGTTTCCGCCACTTCCAACTGATGGGCAAGCGGCGTCAGATTAGGTAAATATCTTGGAGATTGAAGACCTTGGAAATCTGTAATCAAGTTCGTTTTTGCAATTTCATAACTCATGTTATATAACTTCCAGCTATCCCATGGCGCGCGATTCTCCAGCCGTTCCATAAAGCCATCTTTCCACTCAGACGATCTTTCAATAATCAAAAATATCACCCCATTCAACGTTTAATTCCTTGTTAGATTGTCCAGAAATGAAATTCCTATGTTAAATTAATCAGATGTAAAATTTTAGGGATAAAAAAAGCGACTACATAATTTGTAGTCGCTTAGATTAATTATTTAACAATCGTGACGGGACAGTTCGCATGCTTCATCACTTTATGGCTCACGCTGCCAAGAACCATTTCTTGAAAAGCATTTAAACCGCGGCTACCGATAACGAGTTGATCAATCGAATGTTCTTTCACGTACTTAATGATTTCGTGACTCGGATTTCCTTTTATTATCGTAATTTTTATCGCGACACCGACTGATCGCGCAAGTTCTTGTACAGGATGTAATTTTTGTTCACGTTTTAATGTTAAGCTCTCTGGACTTTGCGCCAACAAACGTTCATCTTTCGCCTTGTTATGATCCGCTACATAAATAACTTCCAAATCCGTCTCAGGTAAATATTGAGCAAGCATCACCGCATGTTTGGCGGCTCGTAACGCGTTGTCTGACCCATCAACTGCTACAGCAATTTTCATTAAAAATCCCCCTTATGTAAATTGTCGGTACAATTGTTCACTTGAAGAATTTAATCCTTGAATCTGTACAGTTACACCTTTTTGTTCGAGCTTCTGTTTCACTTTCATAATAGCAGCGACAGCAGACTCATCCCAAAGCTGACTATTTTCAAAATTAATGACCACTTCACTATCCGTAACATTATCAAATGACTGAATAAATTTCGTCGTCGATGCAAAAAATAAAGGACCTTTTACTTTGTATTCTTCTTTATCATGCGTTACGGTCACACGCGAAATTTTAGCAACAAAGAAAAGCGCGCTTAATATAACCCCAGCGACTACGCCGATTGCTAGATTATGCGTATATAAAATAATCACAACAGTAAGGAGCATAACAAGCGACTCAGACCTTGGCGCTTGTTTCAAAAACTTAAACGAACCCCAATTAAAGGTTGTCGCACTTACCATAATCATGACACCGACAAGAACAGGCATCGGAATATCAGCGACAAGATCACCTAAAACGATGATTAAAAACATCAAAAATACACCAGAAGTTAATGTCGATAAACGCCCGCGTCCACCCGACTTAATATTGATCACCGATTGTCCGATCAACGCACAACCAGCCATACCGCCGAAAAAGCCATTGACAAAGTTGGCAATTCCCTGCCCGCGCGCTTCTGTATTTTTATTGCTCGGCGTATCTGTCATATCGTCCAACACTTGAGAAGTAAGAAGTGATTCCAATAACCCGACAACCGAAAGCGCTAATGCATACGGCAAAATAATCTTTAACGTTTCAAAATTAAGCGGTATGTCTGGCAAGAAGAAAATCGGTAACGTATTCGGCATCGTACCGAGGTCGCCAATCGTCTGCAATTTCACGCCACTTATAAGCGCAATGCTCGTCATGACCACTATGGCAATCAACGGTGCAGGAATATACGTGAAAAATCTCGGAATCGCGTACACTAAAATTAACGTAATGATTGCAAAAACATATGTCATGCTACCTGCCCCAAGTAAATACGGCATTTGAGTAATAAAAATCATAATTCCAAGTGCATTCACAAACCCCAACATGACGGAGTTTGGAATAAAGCGCATCAAATTCGCGACACCAAATAACCCCAGAATAAATTGAATAATTCCTGTCAAAATAGTTGCCGCAAGTACATATTGAAGGCCATGATTCGCCATCAAGCTGACAAGCACCAACGCCATCGCACCTGTTGCTGCTGAAATTAGCCCGGGCCGTCCGCCAACAAATGAAATAATCACCGCAATTGTAAATGAAGCATATAACGCGACACGTGGATCAACGCCCACAATGAACGCAAAAGCCAATGCTTCAGGAATGAGCGCAAGCCCGACAACGATACCTGCTAAAATATCAGCGCGCACATTTCCAAACCATTGTTGTTTTAAAGTATGCATGATGTTCCCCTTTCATAATCACTAAGCTTCAATAAAGCTTGTACCAATGGTAGAATGTTTATAGCATATCATTTTTATTCCCAAAAGTTAATAGTTTTGGGAAGTTAGGAGTAAAAAATGAAATACGGATACATCCGCCCAATTGTTAAGGATCAACAGTGCACTGATCAATTGAATAATATTTCCATCGAAAAATTATATAAAGAAACACATGGACTTGCGAAGAAAAGGAAAGAACTCGAAAACTTATTGATGATCTTACAAAAAGGAGACGATCTATTCGTCCAAAATATCGAAACCTTAGCCGATTCACTTCAACAGCTATTAGATATTTTACGACTGGCAGAACGCGATCAGATAATTATACATTTCATCGATGAACAAATAACCAATCAGACGATTCATGAAGCTTCGCTACTTCAAGGAGCCAAATTCTTTGCGAGGTTGCAATCGACTTTCTTAAGCCATTCTTCAACATTTACTTTGCAAGTTGCCAAACAACAGGGCAAATCGATTGGCCGCCCGCGAAAGTCAGATGAAAATTTAGAGCGCGCCTTCGCCATGTATGAAAGTAAAAATTATACGCTATATGACATAAAAGAAGCTACTGGAATTAGTAAATCGACTTTATATCGTTATTTAGATAGTCGTTCCACGTTTATGTCGGATGAGGAAAATTAAAAGAACGCCGAGTGGACGTTCATAGTTGAGTTTTACGTGAATTGAAAGTCAAATAATTGCAGTTTTAATTCAAAGGTCCATATATATCGATAATTTTTCCCGTATATGCATCTAGTACAAATGTTGGCGAAGTTCCATTATGTTCAAGTTGGACTTCCCATTGCTGTTTATTTGTTAATTCGTTCCAAAAACCTTGTTTTTGATTGAGATTCACACTAATAATTTCAGGAGTGATTTCATTTAAATCACTAAAGGATAATGACTTTTTCCATTCCACCGGAGGATTTTCAAAGTGTTTTTCTGCATTAATTACGGCTTCCTCAGTGCTAATAATAGGCGCTTGATATTGGAATAAAAAAGTCATTATCATTATTAAAGCCAAACCTACTAATACTCTATTCAAATAATGTCCTCCCCGTCACGCGCAAATAACAAAAACTCCCTATTTGCCACAACATTTCTTGTGTTTCTTCCCGCTTCCACATGGACACGGTTCATTTCGACTAACCTTCCCGCCTTCAATCACCTGAAACGGAATAGTCGGCAATGGCTGCAAGTGAGGTCTTGCCAATTGTCCTAGTTCACTTGGCGTATGGCCTCTATTTTCCCAAATGCGTGTTGTGTTGGAAATCATTAATAATACTTGCACATACTCATTCATTTGCTTCTCATCTTTGCACTCAATCATCGATTTCTACACTAAAGGAATGGTATGGCGATAGCTTACTTTGGAAATTTGTAACGGATTGAATTGTTTGGTGCAAACGGTGAAATGTCGCGTCTGCTGGTAAAATAACACGTCTCCAAATGGGCGGTGTAATGTCTTCAAATGATAGTTTAAGAATATATGCTTTCATAGTTCACCCTCGCCTTTTCTTATTATCATACGCCATTTTTAAGATTTCTTATACCCTAACGCATAATCTCAAGCGTGAAAAGACCTTTCGTAAATTAAGCTTCGAAAGGTCTCTCATCTACATTAAAATATCAAACCAAATTTTCACTGCCGTGGTTAAAATAAGCAAGGCTAAAAAGGCTTGAAGCACTTTTGTATTCACTCTTCTTCCAGTCTTCGCACCAAGTGGGGCCGCTAGTAAACTTGCAATTACCAGTATTAACGCAGGGTAGAAGTCAACTTGCCCCGTTGAAATTTTCCCTGCTGTAGCGCCAATTGATGAAATAAAAATAATGGCTAATGAAGAGGCAATCGTGACCCTTGTGGGGATTTTTAATACGACCAACATAATAGGTACGATTAAAAAGCCGCCGCCAGCACCGACAACTCCAGATCCTAAACCGACAATTAAAGCTAAAAACGCGGCAAGCCACTTATTGAACGTCACTTGATCCAAAGGGATATCGTCTATTCCTTTCTTCGGAATAAACATCATGGCCGCGGCTATTAAAGCCAAAACTCCATAAACAATATTAATACCTTCTTCAGGTATAGAATGCGACCCAAAACTTCCAATTATACTCCCTATTAACACGCCTGATCCCATGTATATGATCAGCTTTTTATTCAAAAAACCGCCTTTACGATAAGCTAATACACCACTGATGGTTGCAAATAATACCTGAACTGCACTAATTCCGGAGACATCATGTGCACTGAATGCTGCCAAACCAAATAGCGGTGGTATAAATAAAAGCAACGGGTAATTAATAATCGCCCCGCCGATTCCGACCATTCCGGACATGAAGGATCCAATAAATCCAATTAAAAAGATGATGATAATAAAAGTGAAATCCATTTTTAAAACCTCCTAAAAAAAGAAGGGAACCCTATCCAAAAAGGTTCCCCAAGCTATATTAGCCTTTCTTAATCCAAAATTTTAATACACCATTTTCCTCAGTAGTTTCCAATAACTCATGTCCACCGGATTTTGACCAAGCTGTTAAATCCGCTTTCGCGCCTTGATCTGTCGCGTGTACTTCTAATACTTCACCAGTTTCCAAGTTATCCATCGCTTTTTTTGTTCTAACTATCGGCATAGGACAAGCTAGTCCCTTTGCATCTAATAATTCATTTGCTTTCATATTGCATCTCTCCTATTTTTGATCATTTTATCGAATCGCACAGCGGTTTGGCCCAATCTCCATCTCGCGTTGCTTATCATCATCCGGCTTGATTTTCCCCATATTCGTTTCACGAATCTCTTCATAGGCATTTGGTTGTGGCGGTAAGTTGCCCGTTACCAGCTCTCTAAACTCCGCTTCATCCGTTATGTTCAATCCGTGATTTTCTGCGTATAAATTTGCCAATGGCTTGGCTACACTGCCATCTTCATTTAACTCCTCTATAATCATAAAGTGAGCAGGTAGTACGATTAAATCATCTGATAGTTCACGGTAACGGTCATATAATGTTTCTCTTAAATCGCCTACCCAATCCTCAGCCATGCCTGCAAGGTCCGGTCTCCCGATGGAATCGATGAATAGAATATCTCCTGTTAGTAAATATTTTTCATCGATAACAAACGAAGTTGAACCAATCGTGTGTCCCGGCGAGTAAAGTGCATGAATGTTTAACGCCGTATTACCAATCGTTATCGTTTTACCGCCCTCTAATGGCTGATAGTCAAATTGCACTTCAGTTGCATCTTTCGGAGGTAACCAATAAGTTGCATTGGTTTTTTCTGCGATTTCTCTACCTCCTGAAATATGGTCAGCGTGTAAATGTGTATCAAATACATGCGTGATTTTTGCCCCGATGCTTTTCGCATAATCGAGGTAAATGTCCGTCATACGTGCCGGATCAATAATGGCTGCTTCGCCATTAGACACGACCATGTAGGACAAACATCCTTTCCCAAGGCGTACAAATTGGTGAATTTCTCCGCCATTCGGTAAATCCCCGACTTTTACGTGCTCTAAGTGTTCGCTCCATGCCTTCATGCCGCCTTTCAAATAATAAACGGAAAGCCTTGCATCGGACAACATCTCGGCAACCATAATAGACGAGCCTTCTTTGGCACATACTACTAATATCTCTTTATTTTTAGGGATTGCGTCCATGATTGCCCCGACACCATCAAGCAAATCAAAGTAAGGTGTATTCAGGATTTCAATATTAGCCCCTTCTATTTTCCAATCATTAAAGGCACTTTCATTTCGAACATCCAAAATAAATAATTCTTCTTTATTGATTACTTTTTTAGCGACCTCTTTAGCGGTCATTGCTGTTACTGACATCATGCATACCTCCTATAATTTGTTCCGAGTTTTGATTTTAGTTTACTGTTTTATCTGTAGGGCCTTCCCACTCGCTCATACCCGGAATCACATTAAACACTTTTGTAAAACCTGCAACTGATAATTTTTGCGCTGCCAAATCACTTCGGTTGCCAGTGCGACAAACAACGTAAATTTCAGTTTCCTTATTTAATTGATCGACGTAGCCACCCAATTCACCGAGGGGAACCGATTTGGCATTTGGAATATGGTTAAACGCATATTCAGCTGATTCACGCACATCCAAGATTACTGTGTTGTGGTTCGCCTCTAATTTTTGTTGCAGTTCTTCATTTCGAATGACATTTTGGTGTTTTCTCTCATCATTTTCCTCTTCTTCGCTTGCTTTTCGAAGATAATGTTTTAACAAAGTACCTTCTTCTATTGTTCCGAGGTAGTGATGGCCCGTACCCTCCGCCCATGCTTTTAAATCAGCAGTTGATCCTTTATCCGTTGCTTGAACTTCCAATACTTCTCCGGATTCCAAATTTTTAATTGCCTTTTTGGTTTTAACGATCGGCATCGGACATGCCAATCCTTTTGCATCCATAATTGAGTTTGTTTGTATCATCGTTTATTCCTCCTTACTGATTTTACCCGCGGGGGTATATAAAAAGTTAAAAATTTTATTCTACTGTTCCTTTCCATTCGAGCATGCCGCCAGTCATATTAATCACGTTAAATCCATAATCCTCGAGAAACTTTGCTGCTCTAGCACTTCTTCCTCCCGAACGACAAACCAGTATATATTCTTTTGATTTATCCAAGTCCTGCATTTTAAATTCTACTAAACCCAAAGGTATATGAAGCGCACCTGGTATTTTACCCGCCTGGACTTCATCAACTTCACGCACGTCTATAAGATTTATCGGTGCTTTTTCATTCAATAAAACCTCTACCTCTTTTGTTGATATTTGTTTCATAATTAAATTTCCTCCCTTAGTGGCGCCAAGCGCTCATTCCGCCTTTTACATTGGTAATGTGTTTGAACCCCATCTTCTTCAATACCCTAGTTGCATTGACACTTCTCATACCGCTTTGGCAGATTACAAACACTTCCTTATCTACAGATAAGTCATTTGCTTTTATTTGAAGATTAGCTAAAGGAATATTTTTAAACTCCTTAATGTGATTCGCTTTAAATTCATTGGGCGTGCGGACGTCTATAAATTGCTTATCTTTATTTTTTATTTCGGATTTTAATTCCGTCGTGCTTATATTTCGAACCCCTTTAACCGGGGCTAATCGTTGATAGAAAAACCATATAACAACAACCAGTAATAGGATATTTACTAAAGTCCCCAACATGTTAGATCAAAACCTTTCTGTTTGTAAAATCGTTTTTCTTTGATTAAATAAATAAATTGACATGACCCTCTTGTGCGTCTGCCAGATAGGCAGCCACGCCAGCATATTCGATTCCGTCCAATAATTCTTCTTGTTGCAATCCTAGTAAATCCATTGTCATCGTACAAGCAATGAGTTTAACTTCTTGCTCCCCTGCCATCTCAATTAATTGAGGCAACGTCATCGCATTATGTTTTTTCATGACATGCTTGATCATTTTAGGACCCATTCCAGCAAAATTCATTTTGGATAATCCCATTTTATCAGCACCTCTCGGCATCATTTTGCCGAACATTCTCTCGAGAAAGCCCTTCTTTAATATCGATGGCTCATCTTTACGTAGTGCATTTAATCCCCAGAATGTATGGAATATAGTTACTTCATGATCATAAGCCGCAGCACCATTCGCAATTATATAAGCAGCCATTGCTTTATCATAGTCACCACTAAACAATATAATTGTGGTCTTTTTCTTTTCAGTCATTTTTGTTGTCCTCCTTTATTAATTACCCGTGGGGGTATATTTTAAAGTGAAATAATCCGTACCCGCAGGGGTATACACTATATTAAAAAGAAGCGTTCGTCAACCCCCGGCTTCCGAGTTTTGATGAACATTATCTTTATCTGCTTTTTGTAAGTAGTTCAACCGCTTCTTTGACAAGGTTATCGGTGTCTTCACCTTTTTCAACACTTTCCCGAACGCATTGTTCAAGATTGGTACTTACAATAACCCCCATTGTCCGGTCAATTGCGGTACGCGCGGCTGATAATTGTGTGACGACATCTCGACAGTCTTTTCCTTGTTCAATCATTCCAAGTACACCTTTAATCTGTCCTTCAATCCTTTTCAACCGATTGATAACATTTTTATCGTATTCCATCTTCTAACCTCCGTTCTCTTGATTCTTGTCCCAAATATGTTAATCCAAATGGGCAATGAACAATCGTGTTATTTAACTTTCTAAACCTATAATATACCCCTCTAGGTATATAGTCAAGTTGAAAGTTTGACTTCTGTCGATCTACCACAATTCCCTGTTTACCTTCCGCCCCTTGCGGCAATACTTTTGAAAGCACTGTCTTCTATAGTCGGAGGTAAGGAATATGAAGGTCATACAAATCAAGCAAGCAGATTCGACGAACAAAGTAAAGTTTGCACGCCGTAATCTTTGGTCTGGCATCTTATTCGGATTGGGTTTTGTCGCTTTTCTTGACGAAACGCTTTTCCACCAATTGCTCCATTGGCATAAGTTTTACGATAAATCGACTGTCGCGGTTGGGCTTGTTTCCGATGGGCTATTTCACGCATTTAGCTGGTTTGCGACCGTCGGCGGACTCTACCTAGTTGCCGATTTGCGCCGGCGCAATGCACTATGGCATAAAATGTGGTGGGGAGGAAAATTGCTTGGCGGCGGGGTTTTCCAATTATATGATGGAACAATCCAGCACAAAGTCATGCAAATCCATCAAATCCGATACAATGTGAATATTTTACCGTATGACTTAGTCTGGAATATTTCAGCAGCCATCATGATTTTGGCGGGCATCGGATTAATCATGAAAGCCAAACGCGATCAACGTGAAGGAAAAGGAGCATTTTCCCATGCATGATACTTTGGACAACCACTTTTTTTTTACCGATATATTTTTCGGCATTCCAGCACTTCTTGCGATTGGACTTTATATCGGGGCTGTTTTGGTAACAAACCGACAAAAGCGTCTACGTAAATGGCCGTGGCTGCGCACGATTTTCTTTGTTGCAGGTGTATTGCTTGCAGCTTCCGCATTGGTTGGCGCACTCTCACGTCAATCCCATGCTGATTTTACAGCTCACATGGTAGGTCACTTACTTTTAGGCATGCTCGCCCCGCTTCTCATTGCGCTTGCTGCCCCCATGACATTACTATTGCGAACACTTAATGTTAATTTTGCTAGAAAACTTAGCCGGCTATTGAAAAGCCACCCCATCCGTTTCTTTAGCCACCCAATCGTCGCTTCAATCTTGAACATTGGCGGGTTATGGCTTCTTTATACGACCGATTTATATTCAGTCATGCATACGAACCTATTGCTCCATATCGTCGTGCACATTCATGTTTTCGCCGCCGGTTATTTATTCACAATCTCATTGCTTTATATAGATCCTGTTTTTCATCGTTTAAGTTATCAGTACAGAACTATCGTCTTTATCCTAGCCCTTGCAGGTCATGGCATCCTGTCAAAATTCATCTATGCGTATCCACCGGAAGGCGTTCCGATAGAACAGGCAAGGATTGGCGCGATGCTGATGTATTATGGCGGCGATGCGGTTGATTTGTTGTTGATTTTCATCCTATTTAGGCACTGGTATCAATCTGTTCGCCCGAGCAGGGATATGGTTGTAAATATAGAAGGAATTTAACGATAACAACAATTCATAAAAAAACAATCAGCCATTCTCACATAAGGCTGATTGTTTTTGATTCAAATGTCATTTGTTTTCTGAAGGATTTGCGCGAGTTAACTGGATTTCAGGTGCCGATTTTCATACAAGCAATCCAAGAGTTTCTGAACAGCAACTTCACCAGCGTGGATCCATCTGTTTTTATCAATGATTTTCCCGTCGGTATCAAGCGGTTGTTGGAATTGACTAAACCCGGTTGCATCTAATAATGAACTATCATCACTATCCAGACCTACATTTACAACATGCTTGATAACGAATGATGTGCCGAATTCAATTGAAGCGTCATATTCATCAAGTACCCCATCTGTTACGAAAAAAGGAATCCGGATATAAATTGTTTCTCCCCCTTCTCGGCATAAAATATGATCGAAAAATCCTTTATCATAATCCCAATTTCCGCCTACATGATAACCCAAATCTCGAATACAATCGCTGACAACTCCAAAAGTTGCCCTTTTCCCTTCAAGTTCTGTTTGCAATTTCAACATATTTTTCACTCCTTCCCTTGAAGCATTCACTAAAGAGCGGGAAGAAATACTATTAAAAAAGGAAAAGAAGTCGACTTATGTTGTCGACTTCTCTTCTATCCCTATTCATTGTTTCATCATATTTGGACTTCTTTCAACCATTCCAGCATCCTGTTTTTTGCATAATCATTTTCAAATTCGTACCATTTATCTCCTATTCCCTGCTCACCTAATTTATCCTTAAATGAACGAAAGGGTTTTCTTCTATTCAATACGTCCATGAGTTGAACGGTTACAGTAGAATCTTGCATTTCAGCAAATTTGACCATTAAATCATAAGCTTCATCCGTTGTAATCTGTGGAATCCTAACTAAAAACTGAACAGCTTCATCATCATCCCAATCGATTTCCGACATCCCGGTTTTCGACTCCGGAGCATCTAAACGAATTTCTTTTGTTTTCGTGTCTAGAACATAGGATAATTCATAATCAGACTCCAAAAAAACCACAACGAGTTCATCAATAAGTTCCATCATACTCACCTTCTTCATTTAATAGTATAGCCCTTAATCCGCAAAAACAATGTCATGTACATGCACTAATAATATTATTGTTTACACATTCTCATTAACGGAAATGATTCAACTATACCCATAATACAAAGGAGCCTAGACAATGACAAATCAAAACCTGGAAATCATCTCTTTTTTTGAAAAATTGGATCGTGGCTTTTACATGGATACACACAAAGAATTCGCACACTTGGATGAAGCGATTCCAATCGGGCATGAACAAACCATTTCGCAACCTTCCCTCGTGCTCGAAATGACATTGGCACTTAATTTACAACCAGAATCAAAAGTGTTGGAGATTGGAACAGGTTCAGGCTTTCAAACCGTTCTGCTAGCCGCCTTTTCGAACTCCGTATATACAATTGAACGAATTGAGGCGTTGCACGAACGAGCTAAAGAAAGATTAAAAGATGCAGGTTTTGCGAATATCCACTTTAAGCTGGACGATGGCAGTACGGGTTGGGAAGAACATGCTCCTTATGACCGCATTATGGTGACAGCCGCCGCTGCCGAATTGCCACGCGAACTTGTGGAGCAACTAGCCATCGGCGGGAAAATGATAATCCCAGTTGGAACACCCTTTCTACAAGAACTCCTGCTGATTGAAAAAGATGAAGACGGTAAGACTCAATCTGAAGTATTGAATGAAGTTAGGTTTGTTCCTTTGAAAGGCAAATATGAATAGGTACCTGTGCATGGTGCAATTATGACAATTCACGGGATTGGATAAACAATCATTTAGATATTCACAAAGCGCTATATAGTCGGTTCCTTGTTTTATTTTATGTAATTGTAGTGAATTAACTGAAAAGTGCCTTGCACAGGTACCTTTGCGGGAGGAGGGATATTGTGAACCGGTTGAAAAAAACTAAATCGATTCGATTGTTGAATTTTATTGAGGAAAAAGGTAATAAGTTGCCAGACCCGGTTACGATTTTCATCATTTTTACGTTGCTTGTTATTGGCATATCTCATGTGCTTTACATATTGGGGATTGGTGTCAGCTTTGAGGGTGTGAACAATGAATCAGGGCAAATTGAGACACTGACTGTAAAGTCGGTTAGTTTGCTTGTTCCTGAGGGTATTGCTTATATGTTTTCGAATGTTGTGAAAAACTTTACTTCCTTTGTGGCGCTAGGTCCGGTTCTTGTTGCGATGCTGGGAGTCGGTGTTGCTGAAAAAAGTGGCTATATTAGTGCGTTAATGACGAATACTGTTACGAAGGCACCCAAGAAGTTCGTTACGCCTATTGTTGTTCTTATGGGGGTCTTGTCCAATGTCGCTGCTTCGGTTGGATATGTTGTGCTTGTTCCGCTTGGCGCTATCATCTTTTTGGGATTTAAGCGGCACCCGCTAGCTGGTTTGTCAGCTGCGTTTGCTGGTGTGGCGGGTGGATATTCCGCTAATCTATTCTTAGGGACGAATGATCCATTGTTAAGTGGGATTACGACAGAAGCCGCTCATATTTTAGATGCTGGATACATTGTGAATCCGACTGATAACTGGTTTTTCATGTTTGTTTCGACTTTCTTAATCGTCATTATCGGAACACTCGTAACGGACAAACTAATTGAACCGAAGTTGGGGAAATATATTCCCGATCAAGCGATTGAACATCAAAATGTAGTATCCAGTGTAGAGAAAAAAGGGCTCTTATGGGCAAATATTTCAATCCTCGTCACAATCATTGCGATCGCTCTACTCGTTCTTCCTGAAAACGGCGTATTACGAGGTGAAGGTGGTAGCCTTATTCAATCGCCATTTATGAGCAGTATAATTTTCATGATGATGCTCATCTTTCTAATACCGGGTGTCGTGTATGGATTTGTTACGAAAACAATAAAGAACGATAAAGATATCGCACGTTTAATGGCATCTTCGTTGGAGACGATGTCCGGGTTCATTGTTTTAATTTTCTTTGCAGCACAGTTTGTAGCACTCTTTAATTACACAAATTTAGGCACAATTATTGCTGTCAAAGGCGCGGACTTTTTACAGTCGATTCATTTGGAAGGTGCCCCTTTACTCGTAGCATTGATTTTCATCACCACGATCATTAACTTATTCATCGCCGCGGATTCCGCAAAATGGGCGATTATGGCCCCCGTATTTGTTCCCATGTTCATGCAAATGGGGATCGCGCCAGAAGTTACACAGGTCGCTTACCGGGTTGGTGATTCTTCAACAAATATCATTTCTCCTTTGATGCCGTTCTTTCCATTAGTTGTCGCTTTTGCACAGCGTTACGGGAAGGAGAACGGCGTAGGGACAGTCATATCGCTTATGCTGCCCTATTCAATTATCATATTGATCAGCTGGACAATCTTTTTTGTTATATGGTATGTACTCGGGATTCCGGTTGGTCCGGGAACAAATTTGAACTACTAAGAAAGGGTTGATTGACATGAAAGTAATTACAACATGGACAGGCGGACGTGCTTTTACCGCTGTTGGAGATTCAGGTTATGATATTAATATGGATGCGACAGAAGCCTATGGCGGTTTAGGAAAAGGAGCAACCCCTACCGAAATGCTCCTCGGTGCCTTGGCGGGATGTATCGGGATTGATGTTACGATGATTTTGAGACCTCACTTGGAAAAAATAACAAAAATCGAAATTATAACGGATGGAACTCGAAAAGAAGAACCGCCTAAAGGTTTTACAGCTATGGAAGTAACTTTTGTGATTGACGGAGACATCGACAATAAGAAAGTTTGGCGGGCGATTCGGTTAGGGAAAGATAAGTATTGTTCGGTATCGGATTCATTAAAGGCGGATGTTAGTTTTAATTTGATATTGAACGGGGAGGAATCTCCTGAGTTGGTTTAAGTAAACATCATTATCCTAACAAATAAGTATGCTACAAATACTTTCAAATGTGCGTTTCAAACAGAAGTTAATAAATCAACAAAAATATTTATCATCATTTCGGGAACACTATCTCCTGAAGCTTTTTAATAAAAGAGGAGGTAGGAAAAATGGCTAGAAACAACCCAAGACCAAATGACCCGGCCGATTATGAAGAAAGAGTGAGGAAGACTATAGGCAATATGGAAGCAGCCGAAGAGGCAATGAAGTTCGCTGAAGGAAAAGAACTTCAATCGATTAAGGAAAAAAACGCAAGACGTGAAGAAAGCATTACTGGCACGAACAATGAAATAAACAAATCATAAATTAATTGACTGAAAAAAGCTTGCTACAGCTAATTCGCTGTGGCAAGCTTTTTTTCGTTCATTCATGATAAGAAGTATACAGTTAATCTATAGTAATGGAGGTTACTAATTAAATTTAAATTTTCAACTCAATTTTAGCATCTGCCTTTAATTCCTCAACATGTGCAGCAAGTTGTTTTTGTTGTTGTTCTTGTTCAATCATTTCTTTGATTTCATCGCTAACTTCTTCAAGCGGTGGAAGTTCTTGACCGCTATCCTTGCTTTGAGCTGCGGCTTGATCATAGTACTCTTTAATTTCTTTATCTGTCACTTTTTCCGCTGGAGCCACTTTATCTTGGTACTTTTCAAAAATTATAGATTCAGCAATTTGTTCTTTTATCGTTTTTACATCTACATTTTGACTTTTGAGTGCTTCTTTCATTGTCTTCTCATCGCCAAATTGCTCAACAAATGCTGAATACTCTTCATCTATCTCAGATTCAGACGCATTAATTTTCGCTTCTTTTGCTTTTTGAAGGATTAACGTCTGGTTCACAACCGTATCAAGTGCTTGCATTTTTACTTGTTTCGCCGATTCTTTACTTGATGGGTCTTGGCCCATTTGTTGCATTTGACCTTGAAGTGATCCCACTGCAGCATTATATTGCTCGCCTTTAAGTTCTTCATCATTTACAACTGCCACGACCTTGTCCTTCTCCACTTGCTGTTCGGCTAACTTCGCTTGCATTTCTTCTGCAGATTCCGTCTCTGCCTGGGCAGCTTCTTCAGGCTTTTCATTTTTCGCCGCTTTGTCATCATCACCGCAAGCAGCTAAACTTAATGCAAGTGCACCCGTTATAAATGGAAGTAAAATTCTTCTTTTAAATTTCATGTTGTAAACCCCTTTCAAATCTGGCGCTCTTTATTCCATGAGCGTAAATTGCATCTTAACCGACATTCCCCGCGAATAAAACCCTAAACCCTCGAAGACATCATATTGTTATCTGTTTGTCATGTAACAACTTTTTCGTTTCCCATTTTAATGCGCTTCTAATGGAATATGGTAACAGAATGATGACAGAGATTGTCACGTTCTGTGATCTAATCTATCTGCTGTTCTTTCAAATACATTTTTTATTATCGTAATCCTGCCCTCGATAAATGGTTGCCAAATACCTTGCACCGGTTTAGTCGATAACAGAAGAACAATTACCGCAGATAAAAGTGCGATCCCAAGTAAATCGAAAAAAGTATTTACTTGAAAAACATCGCCCTTTCTGAAGAGTTGTATTAAAAATCCATGTAACAAATAGACATATAACGTCCTTGTCCCAAAGTGCGTTAACCTGTTATGCGCTTTTGGAATCCACGCCAGAATACTTATTGCCATGATTGCTGATGTGATGTAAACAAGTAAACGAGCAAGTCCGCCGAACGCTGGCATATCAAGTTCGCCATAAGATTTCGATGCCAATAACCATCCTGAATTAAAGTCAGGCGCAAAATAAATTGCCACTCCAACAACAGCTAACACTACTAATGAAGCAATCTTTACACTTTTACGTTTCAGCCACATGACCTGGCCTTCCGTCACCCAATAACCAAGTAAGAAAAACGGAAAAAAGACGAACGTCCGCGACAAACTAAATGCGTGACCGATTTCCCCAAAATAACCAACAATGATTCCTATTAAAACCGCAAGTGACACACTGAAAAATGCGGGTATTTTTTTAAATACAGATAGCAAGATATGCCAACTAAATAAACTAAATAAAAACCAAAGCGACCACTGCGGGTAAAATACCCCGGCCTGCCAACCATTTTTTCCGATGTAGTAATAAAAAATCGTGTATAGAAGTTGGAAAATCAAGTATGGCACCAATAGTTTCTTAGCCAAATTTACGATGTACGACATGCTTCCCGAACCTTTTGCAAAAAATCCTGCTAGAAAAATAAATGCCGGCATATGGAAAGTATAAATCCACATATATAATGTAGTGATTCCACTTGATCCGTCAATGAATGGTTGGATCATATGACCGAATACGACTAAAAATATTAATACTAATTTTGCATTATCAAAAAATGCGTTCCTCTCCAACATCCTCATCCTCTATCTATATACTGACATACATGCAACTTACCCGTTTTCAAGCACCATGAAAACCATTTTCAGCCGATTTAATAGAGATGTAATGACTGTAAACTAATCGATAATTTGTAGTAAGTTTGTAACCTAAGGAATTTCGAAGTCAAAAAAAGATTAAAAAGAAAAAAAGAAAATCCCTTCACCACTAAACTTAACGTGTTTAATCATTCAATTCAGTAATCCGTAATACACAGGTTTCGAGGTACCCTTTTGAGGTACCTGTGCAAGGTGCAATTATGACAATTCACGACTTTGGATAAATAATCATGGGGGGCATCGGCAACGTGTTATATAGCCGGTATCCCCATTTTGTTTTATGCAATTGTAGTGAATTTACTGAATAGTGTCTTGCACAGGTACCTAGGTGAGGGTTTCTCACACTTTCCAAAATTTACAAAACCCATACACTATATTAATACTAGGTTAACAATCACCAGATAGAATTGAATTGTACGATACTTTGAAGGAGGAATGGAATTGAAAAAAACGTTGCAGAAAAAGAGTTTGATCTTTGCAATTGCTGGGAGTTTGATTGTAGGAAGTTTTGCGGGAAATGCGTCACTACAAACCGCTGGAGCAGAAAATCCTCAATCAAATGAAAAAGTAGAAAATGTTATTTTTATGATTCCGGACGGATATTCAAGTGCATATGCGACAAATTATCGATTGTATAAAGGCGAAGAATCAATCATGGATCCACATTTAGTTGGCATGCACAGGACGTATTCCGCAAATTCGGAAGTGACGGATTCTGCCGCGGCTGGAACAGCGATGGCTACCGGAACCAAAACGAACAATGGTGTTATTAGCATGGATCCAGATGGCAATAAACTCGAAACGATTTTACAAACTGCTGAAAAAAGCGGGAAATCTTCAGGATTAGTTGCTACTTCAACGATTACTCATGCTACGCCTGCGGTTTTCGCTTCACATGTTGAATCTCGCGCAAATGAAGATGATATTGCACCTCAGCTCCTTCAAAATGATGTTGACGTCATCCTGGGTGGCGGTAAAAAGTATTTTAGTGATGATTTATTAAATGAAGCAAAACAAGATGGTTATGAAATTGTGTCCGATGCACAATCGTTAAACAATATAGACAAAACAAACAAATTGATTGGCCTTTTCGCTGAGGATAGTTTATCACCCGAATTGGATCGTGAGACGACCGATGAGCCAAGCTTAAAGGAAATGACATCAGCTGCCATCGATGTTTTAAGTAACGATAAAGATGGATTCTTTTTAATGGTTGAAGGAAGTCAAATCGATTGGGCTGGACATGCAAATGATGCGGCATGGGTGATGAAAGACGCTGAAGCGTTTGAAGAAGCAGTTGAGGCCGCACTGGATTTTGCGAAGAAAGATAAGAAAACGTTAGTCGTCATCGCAGGTGATCATGACACCGGTGGAATGTCTGTCGGCGGTTACGATGGCTTTGGTGCCAATTTAGAAATCCTTAAATATGTAACAGCTACAGGTGATTTCATGGCATCTCAAATAAATGAAGAACAAAGTAATATTCAAGAAGTCATATTCCACTACACGGGAATTTCATTAACAGAAGCTAAGATTAATCGAATCAAACAAGCAAATGAGCCAGCATTCGAGATTAACTCAATCATCTCGGAGCAAGCACTTGTCGGTTGGACACATACAGGTCATACGGGCACAGACGTCCCTGTCTACGCTTACGGTCCACAAGCTCATAAATTTGCGGGTCTTATCGAAAATACAGATTTCCCGCAATTGATGGCCGAAGCAATGAAAATACCATTTAAATAAACCTGTAGCACATATTGAAAAAAAAGTAGTGCAATCCAAATACATTGGTCTGCACTACTTTTTTTGTATGTTTACACAAAAACATACGTTCCCCCCCTTTTGCGGAATTGTTTATTTCTTAGATTTTTAGGTAATAACTTTAACAGTTTCATCATCAGCGAGGCGCGTCTTATTAGAGATTTTAATTCAAAATGAAAGGGTGAATAATTTGCTTGGGAAACCGTGGATAGCGACACAAAAATGGCATCATATTTTATTTTTACACTGGCCTGTTCCTGCAAACATCCTACATAAGCATATACCTCCAGAACTAGATTTAGATTTATTCGATGGGCATGCTTGGATCGGATTTGTCTTTTTTAAAGCAAAAGGAACGCGTCCCCGATTTATGGTACCAATACCAGGCCTCCATTCTTATCTAGAACTTAATGTCAGAACTTACGTAACCTTTAATGGTAAATCAGGTGTTTACTTTTTCAATTTGGATACAGACAGTAATTTGGCTGTATATCTCAACAAAATTAGTAAATTCCTTCCTTATCGCTGTGCGAGCATGTCATTTTCAAAATCTAGTGGAAAGTATATGCCAAAGAGTATTAAAAAACATAGGGGTAAACAGCCGGAAATACTTGATTTATCTTACAAGGTAGTTCAAGAATCAATTCCGCGAAACATGCTTGAATATTGGCTAACAGAACGCTATTGTTTGTGGACAAAACACAAAGAGAAGCTTATACGTGTGGATATCGAGCATTCATCTTGGAGGCTGCATACTGTACGGTGTGAAATTCGTCGTAACTCAATGGCGCATTTTTTAAAAGGACACCTCCAACACACGGAACCACTCGCTCATTATTCCCCAATGAAAAAAGTTCGTTTCTTTCCTCCCATATCGGAATACATTTCCAGCTAAGCGAATGAACCGAACCCGTTTTTAGGTACCCTTTTCGAGGTACCTGTGCGTGGTTGAATTATGACAATTCACAACCGTGGATAAATAATCAAGGGGATATCGACAAAGTGTTATATAGTCGGTATCCCCTTTTTACTTTATGCAATTGTAGTGAATTAACTGAGTAGTGTCTTGCACAGGTACCTAAAAATTTGTTTCTATTTCTTAACCTAAACTTAACCTTCATCTCATACACTTGGTCATGTAATCGAATCACAACAAGTTTTGCCATGTAGGCTAATTTTAAGGAGGGTATTTATATTGAAGATTTCACGTTTAGGCCACGCTATGTTTCTATTAGAAAGTAACGGTGGTAGCAGGTATCTGATTGACCCATTTTTCGACATGAACCCAGGATTTCCAAAGTCATTAGACAACGATGAATTTTATAACTCGATTGATGCTGTTTTTCTTACACATGGACATTTTGACCATACAAGTGGTCTAGACAAATTAGTAGCAATCAACTCCAAGCTCCTCATTGTCGCGCAATATGAGCTGGCATTTATTTTAATGCAAAAAGGCATGGAAAATGTTTATCCGATCAATCTTGGGGGTTCCATTAATTTAGCCGATGTCAGCGCTACAATGGTGCCCGCGAAGCATAGTTCCTCTTATGGTGAAACGGAAGGACCTCCTATGTATGCCGGAGAAGCAGCGGGTTTTGTTTTTGACTTTCACAATTCCCTTACGTTATACCATTCCGGCGATACTGCTGTCACGTCTGATATTAAACTCATTCAAGAAATATATAATCCGACCGTCGCTATTTTGTCCTCATCTGGCCATTTCACAATGGGCCCAAAAGAGGCTGCCTACACCGTTAAAAATCTATTGGACGTGGAATATGTTATTCCAAGTCATACTTTTCCTACAAAGGAAACTGCCGCTTCCAAGGAAAACTATGATCTCCTACTAGCAGGGTTTCCTATCGTTGCTGAAATGATAGATAAAGACCAAGAATTGGCTGAGCTACTAGAAGACTATGAAAAAACAGAAGTCATCGTTTTAGGTTTCGGAGAGGAACATGAATTTTGAGGTGCAATTTTGAGGTACCTGTGCGTGGTTGAATTATGACAATTCATCACTTTGAATAATTAGTCAAAGGGATATCGACAAAGCGTTAAATAGTCGGTATCCCTTTTTTACTTTATGCAATTGTAGTGAATTTACTGAGTAGTGTCTTGCACAGGTACCTAAATTATTCATTCCCATTTAGTCCAGTGTTGCATATACTAACTCTGTAATAAGAGGAGGTATAAAATTGTATAGATATAACAGGCAACCACAAACGAATGTGCGCGGGCAGCCAGATGCACAGGTAATTATGCGGATACTTCGTACGCAGCACGACAACTTATATTCGCAGTTAGAGCAAGCTGGAATGAACCGAAGCATAACTGATTATTTATTTTTACTCGTTGTCAATTATACACTCAACCAAGCAAACACAAATCAATCTGCAAATCAAATATACAATCAATTTCAAAGGCAAATCCCTTGGTTAAATCTATTCCTCAGACAATTGAACATCCCGAAAAATTTATTTGATCGAGTATTAATCAGAGTCATTCAAATAACTTTGAATGAACTTGGTAATGGCGGTGGGCAACCCGGTCAAGGCTGGATAGGTTGGGAAGACTTGGGAGGGGTATTGACATCCGCCCCGGCAGTAGCTTCTTGGCAACCAAATCGGCTCGATGTTTTTGTAAGGGGGACAGATCAAAGTCTTTACCATAAATGGTGGGATGGACGCAATTGGAGCGATTGGGAAACACTTGGCGGTATATTAACCTCAGCCCCGGCGGCAGTTTCCTGGGGACCTAATCGGATTGATGTCTTTGGAAGAGGAACAGACAATAGTTTGTACCATAAATGGTGGGATGGAAGTCGTTGGAGCGATTGGGAGAACCTTGGTGGCGTCCTAACTAGCGGCCCTGCTGTATCTTCACGTCGCCCGAATCAACTTGATGTATTCGTCAGGGGGACAAATCAAAGACTTTATAAAAAAACATGGAATGGCTCCAGCTGGGAGGATTGGGAAGACCTTGGCGGTTCACTAACCTCTGAACCAGCGGCTGTATCTTGGGGACCCAACCGAATTGATGTATTCGCCAGGGGACAAAACCAGGATCTGATTCATAAGTGGTGGGATGGATCTGATTGGAGTAATTGGGAAAGTCTTGGGGGTGTATTGACAAGTGCTCCTGCTGTCTCCTCACGCCGTCCAAATCAACTCGACGTTTTTGTGAGAGGTACAAATCAAGGGCTTTATCAAAGAACATGGAATGGTTCTCGTTGGGAAGATTGGGTAGCTATTGGCGGCACTTTAACATCAGCACCCGCAGCAGTGTCTTGGGGACCAAATCGAATTGATGTATTTGCTAGAGGGGAAAATCAAAACCTTATCCATTTATATCGCAATCGTTAAAGATAAATAGGATTGCTACCTTAAAAGACAGGTACCTGTGCATGGTTGAATTATGACAATTCAAGACTTTGGATAATTAATCAAGGGGTTATCGACAAAGTGTTATATAGTCGATATCCCCTTTTCATTTTATGCAATTGTAGTGAATTTACTGAGTAGTGTCGTGCACAGGTACCTAATTTTTCACCTTACAATTAGGTACCTATTTTTATCTGTGTTGATCCACTAGAATCGGATTACCATCTGGATCTTCAATCGTAAAGCTTGCTGGTCCTTCACTTGATTCATCTGCTTCTGTTAGGAACTTAATCCCCTTTTCTTTAAGTTCTGCTTGAAGCTCTCGAATGTCCGCAAACGAGTCGAGATTTTGTGCATTTTGATCCCATCCTGGATTAAAGGTTAGCATGTTCTTTTCAAACATTCCTTGGAATAGCCCAATTACGGTGCTTTCATTTTTCAAAATCAGCCAACCTTGCGTAATGTCACCGCCCAAATCTTGAAACCCAAGATTTTCATAAAACTCCTTTGATTTTTGAATGTCTTTTACAGTTAAACTTATCGAAAATGCCCCTAGTTTCATAATTATTCCTCCTATAAGTGTGATAGTTATACAGACTTTGCGACTTAAAATCTATGCCTGATGCTTTTCTAAAAACGCTAGCATCATGCTATATACTTTAATTTCATTTTCTTTTTTCGAGAAGCCATGTCCTTCATCTTCCAAAACAAGATACTCGACATCGCGACCCTTTTCTTTCAATTTGGCCACAATTTGATCGGACTCTTCTTTCACTACGCGTGGATCTTTTGCTCCTTGAATGACGAGCATTGGTTTCACCATACCATCTAAATACGTAACAGGTGAATCTTTGATAAAACGTTCTTTATCACGTTCCGGATCCCCAAGCCAGCGTTCCATGATTGGCTTCCAATGCTCGGGCACTGAATTGACAAATGTGAATAAATCGGACGGCCCGAAAATATCAACAACCGCTTTGAAATAGTCGGGATGTCTACCATGCAATAATAAAGCCATATATCCGCCGTAGCTACCGCCGACAAGGAATAGCTTATTTTTATCGGTCACTTCATTGTCGAATAACCACTCAATTCCGGCTACACAATCGAGGCGCGGTCCCTCGCCCCAATCCTGCTCAACTAGCTTTGTGAAAGCCGAACCATAACCTGTACTTCCACGGAAGTTCGGTGCAAAAATCGTGTAGCCACGGTTTAGAAAGCATTGGAACATCGAACGGAACATTTTCCGCTCAGCAGCTTGCGGTCCGCCATGTGGCCAAAAAATCGTATGACCATTATCGTTTTCCGGCTTTGCTTTGAATAATAAAGCTTCGATTTCCATGCCATCAAATGATGTATAAGAAACAATATCTGGTTCAACCATATCTTCCTGATTTAAGCCTAAGACACGGTTATTCGTTAATTGTTTCCATTCCATGCCGTTAGCTGAATGATAGATATTATGGGGTATTGTCGCACTTCTTCCCAAAATATATAGAGCTCCCGATTCCGCCACGTCGATTTGTTCAATGATATCAACAGGTAACGCGCATTTTTCAATTTTATCGTTTCCAATTTCATATCGATATAAGACATCTGTCACACCTTTAATGGTGACTAAGTAAAACGCGTCATTTTCTTTATCCCATTTAAGAGATTGAATACTTTCACCATCAATGGCTAGTACTTTAGTAAACGCTTTCGATTTCAAATCGAACTTAGCCAAATACATATCGTCACTATCGTAATCCGTTACGAAATAAATCGTCTCATTATCCGTGAAGATGGGTTCAAATAACACATGAACTTGCTCTGAATCAGGTGTAAGGTTGAACTTTTCCTCTCCTACCTTTACAAAGCCGATGACATACGTATTTGCATGCATTTGTATATAGACAGACGCTTCTTCATTCTCGGATACTGCTGCTAGATAAGTAGTAGTTCCTTCACCACTATTTAGTAGCGTATCTGTTCCACTCTTCAAATTACGGACTCGCGTGTTCAAAAAGGATGGATTCTCTTCAGATGTCACATAGTACAAACGCTCTCCGTCTCCACTTAAATGACCAAAATAGTACTTTTCAGACGCCTGTCCCGTTATTAACGGCTCCGGTAATCCGCCTTCGCTCGGTATCCCATAGATTTGATAGTTCTCATCCCCGTCCTTATCAAATCCCGCTAGTACATACCTATTTTCTGGATCGAATTTGATAAAATTGCAAGATTCATCCCGATGTGCAAATAAATATGGATAGGTATCCGGTAAATCCATCGCCCATAAATTCATTTTGCCATTCAAATTGGCATTGAACACTAACCTTTTCTCATCTTTACTCACTGCGAAATTTGTAATGGTGTACGTTCGAAAAAACTGCTCAACTGTCGGTTTCGGAAAATTAATCATTTTAAACCCCCTAGAATTATCATAAAACGCTTCCATTTCACTCTATTAGTATACCACTATCAGATAAAATAGAATATAACGACATCGGGTTTCGCAAGTAATAAAAGGTACCTGTGCATGGTTGAATTATGACAATTCACGACTTTGGATAAATAATCAAAATGATATCGACAAAGTGTTATATGGTCGGTATCCACTTTTTGTTTTATGCAATTGTAGCGAATTTACTGATTAGTGTCTTGCACAGGTACCTAATAATTTTTCTTCTCAAAATGCTGAAAACTACAAATATAGCTGATCGGGTTATCGTAAAGTCTTTTTTGTGTTAACATACCTAAATACATCTTGGACAACTACTATTAAACAATTTATTATCTGGAATATGATAAATACGATAAGGGAGATATCTAGATGCCCCAAGCAGCACCAAACTTTTACTTTTTCAAAAAGTTCTATTTACTTATAGTCATTTCATTAAAAGGATTTTCACAGGTTTTATTAGTGGGAAATGCTTTTTCAGGACTTTTAATTCTTATCGGAATTACATTGCACTCCCCTGTTTTAGGTTTAATGGCATTTCTTAGTTCAATCGTGGGAACAATTACAGGAAAATATCTTGGCGGAGATCGGGATTTAATTCGCAATGGGATTTATGGTTTTAATGCTATCCTCTGCGGTATATCCACAATTCTCTTTCTTCACGGGGACAAGCGCTGGTTTATCGCGTTATTTGCCGCTGCTCTTGCCGCATTATCCTTGAAAATGCTGACAAAAGTATTGGATAAGTGGAATATTCCTGTTTTGACCATTCCATTCGTTTTCATCACATGGATTGGGCTTCTTATCGCTTACCGCGTCGATACACTTTATATGGATCCTGACTTTGTCATAAGTTCGCCCGCGATGTGGAATTTGCCCGTTGAAGGGACGCCAACTTTATTAGTCGGAATGATTAAAGGAATTGGTGAAGTTTTCGTCATCGACTCACTTTGGACTGGATCGCTTATTCTGTTGGCATTGTTTTGGACAGGATGGCGATTTGGGCTGTATGCGATTATCGGAACTTTTGTATCGTGGTTAACCGCTTATTTTATCGGGGCTGATACGCATTCATTAAATTTAGGTTTGTATAACTATAATGCCGTTTTGACAATTATTGCTGTTAGTCTAGTCTTCAATAAAAACCTGAAAAAAACGCCGTATATCGGCATTATCGCGGCAATGTTAACAGTTCCCGTAACCGCAGGATTGGAGTTGCTTCTCGACCCCCTTGGACTCCCTGCTTTAACATTCCCGTTTATAGTATGTTCATGGCTATTTATCGCATTGGGGAAGGTTTTCCAGAGCTATAAATATAAACAAACAGTGCCTGTACAACGGTTACCATCAAGAAATAAGCAGCCGATTTGAAGGGGAACTCCCTTTCAAAAATGGCTGCTTATTTGTTTACATTAAAGGACCTTGATGGTTATTAGGATCTGATTTCTGTTCTTCAGCATTCTTTTCTTTGGTAAAGTCCGGCTCTTCTCCAAACTCGGTTTTTAAATTAGCGTTTGTAAATCTCGGACGATCGACCGCCGTTTCTTCGTCTGGTTTAAGTAAAAGACCTATACAAACAAGCCCACTAATTCCAACAAGAGCATAAATCAACCTAGATAGAGCTGCATCTTGCCCACCAAAAATTGCTGCAACTAAATCAAAATTGAAAAATCCTATCAAGCCCCAGTTAATTGCGCCAATGATAACTAATGCCAAAGCAATCCTTCGAATGATTCCCATATAGTTCACTCCTTTGATTAGACAATTGAATTGATGTTACAATTCGTCTTATCTTTTACCAAAAGAGTTATTTAATACATAGTGAGTGAAAGGTACCTAAAGAAAGGTACCTGTGCAAGGTTGAATTATGACAATTCAAGGCATTGAATAAATAATCAAGAGGATGTCGACAAAGCATTATATAGTCGGCATCCCCTTTTCACTTTATGCAATTGTAGTGAATTTACTGAATAGTGCCTTGCACAGGTACCTAAAATTTTAGTCGATTTTTAATAGATCAGCTGGTGTTACAATACCGAGAAGCTTTTCCGCACTGCTTCCAGTTTGTGTTATAAGAAGTGCTTCAATTCGCTTTCCTTGGCTCATAGCCTTTTTGAAATATTCCTCTGCTTCATAAACTGAAAGATCTTGACTGATAAAACGATACGTATTCTTCTTTTTTTCATGTTAATAGATGTCGATTAAGGTGGCATTTCCCCAGATATAACGCCTTCCGAATATTCATCAGCCAGCCAGTAGGTAATCCCGTTTGCCGTTACAAGCCCAATGAATTCGGAATTCCTATAGATTGGAATTTGATTGAATCGTTGTTTACGTATCAATTCTAGACCCGTTGAAAGTGAATCCGTCGACTTTAAGGTATGAACTTTTCTTCGAAACATTTGGCCGACAGTAACCGGTTTCGCGAGTTCACGGTCGATATATTCAATCAGTTCCACAATGTCATCGTGAGGTTCAGCAATCGCATAGTCAGCATCAGTCCGATTATGCACAATCGCATTCCGCAAATTCGCATAAACCCGTAAATCATCCTCAAATTTACGAATAACCGCGTTATCCTTCTTGGTTTTATCGATTAATCGCGAAAAAGGCATATAACCGGATAAGCCGCTTATCTTTTCCATTGCTTTCTCAATTCGATTATAAGCAAATATAAATCTGTCTGAATTCCGAACACTCACGATACATACCTTCTTTCACCTTTTGCCATACTGTTTATTTCTTTAAATATACACCATTAATTACGATAGAAGTAACAATAAAATCCTTCCCGTTGCAATTAAGTTTGTTCACAAAAAAAGGCTACCCAGGAGTCATTTATTCAATGATTTCCCGAATAGCCCCGAATGCATTAATTTGTGTAAGATAATAAAGCGTTTTGATCGAAATGTTGAAGTGCTAGTAAAGCCTCGTCTTTATCCTGGTATTCAAAGATTCTAACATTCATTTTCTCGAAAACTGTAATTACCCACATTTTGCATTCTCCTTTTCCTATTATATTTTATTAAATCTATTCGATAAGCCATTAATTCTAAAAGAATTGTTCGTCTAACTCAACTTTAATTCTACGCCTATTTTTAGCGAAGAGACCTATTTTTTGAAAGCGTCACAAAATATCCAATTTGTTTAGTCAAACTTGTGAATAGAGTATCAATTTCTTTTCATTGCAAGCCTAACTGCTATATAAACGACGACCCCGTTAAGAAGTAATTCTATGGCCATGTACCCAAAAGACCATCCACCGCCCATCATTCCTTCGTAACCATGAAAATGATGCATTATTCTTCACCCCTTGCCTACTTTATAAGTAACTCATATTAGATCTAATACAATTCCCGAATAGACTTAATTGCTTTCCTTATTCTTATTCTACTTCTTTTTCACTGAATAAAACGCACTTTGTGAAATCCTTCACAAATACTCCAAATTGTTTAGTCCATTTTGTGAATACATTCGATTATGGGTTTAGTAGTCAAAAATGTTTTAAAGGTACCTGTGCAAGGTTGAATTATGACAATTCACGACTATGAATAAATAATCAAAGGGATATCGACAAAGCTTTGTAAAGTCAGTATCCACTTTTTATTTTATGCAATTGTAGTGAATTTACTGAATAGTGCCTTGCACAGGTACCAAAATTTTTACCCCCTCATCATTTCAGCGTTTAGTTTTCTGAAAATAAAGGAAGAAAAAAGACTAGATGAGTATTTAAATAGGAGGAGAATTTAAAATGGATAAATTACCAGGAAAAAATCAATCTTTCTGGAGTACTACAGCCCAGGCAATGAGTTATCCACAACTGGATGAAGACATTGAAATTGATACTGCGGTTATCGGCGGAGGTATTTCGGGCATTTTAACCGCGTACTTTCTTGCGAAGGAAGGGCAATCCGTCGCATTGCTGGAGGCTCGTGAACTCGTTAGCGGAACAACCGGTGGAACGACTGCAAAACTGTCATCGCAACATCAACTTATCTATGATGATTTATTGCAACAAGATGGTTTGGATGTCGCGAAACTTTATTACGAAGCGAATCAGGAAGGCCAGAAACTTATTAAGGCGATTATCGATGATCATGGGATTGATTGCGATTATAAAGTTGCTGACTCCTATGTCTTTTCGGAGAATATCGAAAATACTTCAAGCATTGAAAAAGAGGCAGAGGCATATGAAAAAATTGGCATTGAAGGCGGCATAGCGGACTCGATTCCCGTAGATCTAAAGGTGACTTCCGCGCTAGTTATGAAAAAACAAGCGCAGTTCAATCCCGTCAAATTTCTGTATGCCGTCTTAAAAGAAGTCGATTCATTGGGCGGGCGTATTTACCAGCACACAAGGTATATGGACTCAGAAAAAAATGGCGATCAACTGATTCTTTCCACGGACACTCCGTTTACCGTAACATGCAATCAAGTAGTGTTCGCCACGTTATTCCCGGCCGAGGATCCAGACTCGTTTTATTCGGATACATTGAAGCCCGTCGCTTCTCATTTAACAGCATTCGAAAGCCCGGAAGCGTTTGATAGTGGAATATATATTAGCGACGACGATCCTATACGGACATTCAGAGGCGCGCTAAATGGAGACCAATGTGTGCTCATCATCGGAGGCGAGACCCATCCAAAAGGTGACGGCAAGTCGACAATCGAACATTATGAAGCAATCCAACACTATGCCAAGGAGGAATTCCGGCTTACTGAATTTCTCGGATATTGGTCGGAACATGATCACACCACACCAGATCGACGTCCTTTCATCGGAAAAATTCAAACAGACAATGACAAAATGTATGTAATGACCGGTTATGGAAAATGGGGTCTTGCCGCATCGGCAACAGGCGCAGGAATCATCAAGAGCCTGATTGTCGGTGAGGATAACCGATTTGAAAAACTATTTAGCCCTGAACGCCAATTGCCCGAAGATAAAGGTGATCGCAATGAAAGCAACGAAACTGATGAGAATCACGTTGTATCCCCCGGCAGCGAACAAATGGAACGACAACTCGCTAAAGGACAAGCACAATCAGTTGAGATAAACGGCAAGCCCGCGGGCATGTATAAAGACACCGATGGAAACATGCATTACCTCGACCTTTCATGTACCCACCTCGGTTGTGAAGTGAAATGGAATGACGGGGATCAAACATGGGATTGCCCATGCCACGGTTCCACTTTCGATGGAACAGGTAAAGTATTGGCAGGACCCGCGAAAGAACCTTTGAGAACAATAGATTCCTTGCAATGAAAAATGCCATACGGAAAATTACCCGTATGGCTGTTTTTGTAAAGCATTTTTTGGGGGTACCTTTTGGGGGTACCTGTGCACGGTGCATTTATGACAATTCAAGACTTTGAATAAATAATCAAGGGGATACCGACAAAGCGTTACATAGTCGGTATCCCCTTTTTACTTTATGCAATTGTAGTGAATTTACTGAGTAGTGTCTTGCACAGGTACCTACTTTGTGAAATAATTCACAAATTGGACGAAACAACTTGAACACTTTGTGAATTACTTCACAAAGTACGCTCAGATACTAAAAATGGTTGTATAATAAGAATTAAGTTAGACGAACAAATCTCTTAGAATCAATGTTTCATAGAATATAGCGACCAAATAAAAAAGAAAGGATGAATGCAAAATGTGGGTAATTACAGTTTTTGAGAAAATGAATGTTAGGATCTTTGAATACAAGGATAAAGATGAGGCTTTACTAGCACTTCAACATTTCGGTCAAAATGCTTTATTATCTTTTACAAATTAACGCATTCAGCAATACAAAATATTATTATGAGGTGAGGACATGGTTGAATTAAAGAAATCCCAGTTTGGGAAACATGTGATTATCGAGGAAAATCCGCTATCGAGATGGTTATTTTCTAACACGACATCCGCGTGGATATGGTTGATTTTAAGATTATACCTTGGTTATTCTTGGCTGACGGCGGGCATTGGAAAAGTTACTTCTGACGCTTGGACAGGTGCCAATGCTGGTGTTGCAGTTGAAGGATTTATGGGTGGTGCCCTTGCTAAGGCAGAGGCCGGAGATGTCGCAGGTTGGTATGCTTGGTTTTTAGAGAGTGTCGTAATTCCAAACGCAGTCCCATTTTCTTATATGATCGCATGGGGTGAAGTGTTAGTCGGACTTGGCTTAATCGTTGGACTCTTAACAGGAATCGCAGCTTTCTTCGGTGCACTTATGAATATGTCTTTCTTATTAGCAGGTACTGTAAGTTCGAATCCCGTTATGTTTATGATTGCAATAGTCTTAATACTTGCCTGGAAAGTTGCCGGTTGGTATGGGTTAGATCGTTGGGTGTTACCTCGTTTAGGAACACCATGGTCAAGGAAACGAAATGAATAAATCAAATGATATCCCAAGTTCTTTTACTTGGGATATTTTTTTATTCGACCTCAAGCCAAATTCTACGGATTGCCTTGCGTAGTTATCGGGTACATATTTCCCCCTTTAGCAAATGAAACCCTTCCCGTCTCTTCAGAAACTATGAGGACAAGGGCATCGCTTCGTTCACTTAACCCTAATGCAGCCCGATGTCGTGTGCCCAGTTTTTTATCACCCATATATATATCAGATAGTGGAAGAACATTTGCTGCAGAAACAATCTTATTCAGTCTAACTAATACAGCGCCATCATGAAGTGGATTTCCGGGATAAAAAATCGATTCCAATAATGAATGCGTCAATTCAGCACCAATTGGAATCCCTGGTCTTATCAAAGTTTCGAGTGAATCTTCCCGTTCTATCACAATTAAACCACCATGTCTCATTCTCGCCATATTTTGCAGACTCATTGATAACTCCGGATACTTGTCCGTAAATGGAGCCAAATAACAATTCAAATAAAAAGTCGCGGCTTTAATTTCAATATCCAAAAACTCTTCTTTTATTTTTTCGAAGTTACAAAGAAGACAATTATTTTCATCTTCTATTGCCTCCAAATTAATCTGTAATTCTGATATGACTTTATGAATATCCTCTTTTAATATTTGTGTCATCGTTGTAAAATCACAATCCACATTATCCACGGTGTCGCACCTCCACCCTATTAATTCCCTGATCTGATTTTTTATATAAATGTACTTAAAGTTTACCCACGTTCGAACTATTTAACCCCTTCATGACTGAAGGATGCCAAGCAAGCACATAACTATAGGTAAGTCTGCTAGCCAAAGGTGGTGACATCAATGTCCAAAAAAAATAATCATAACAAAGGTAAAAAAGCGAATAGTGTAACGCCGCAAGGTATTGCAGATACTGAATTCACCGCAGAGCCGAAAACCAAACTTGAAGAAGCCGCTAAGAAGAAAAATACAAAATAGGTACCTGTGCAAGGTGCAATTATGACAATTCACGGTTTTGGATAAATTATCAAGGGGATATCGACAAAGTGTTATATGTCGGTATCCCCTTTTAGTTTTATACAATTGTAGTGAATTAACTGAATGGTGTCTTGCACAGGTACCTATTTTACAGATGTTGTTCTGTATTAATCGCTTGGCCTAGATCCAGACAAGATCAGTGCAGATAACGCAGTAATTGTAATAACATGTTTGATTTTCATAAAACTCCCCTTCCTACTTACATCGTTATCCATATTACATCCATTTGCAACATTATTAAGGAATGAATAAATCTTCGACCGTTCACTTCCGGTGAAACTTTTTATCGGTTTCAATCGTATGACTATGTAGCAATTAATTTGAAATGGGGAGGAATACGATGAACAATCACGAAATCGATTATAAAATTTACGGAGATGACATGCAGTTTGTTGAAGTGGAGCTTGATCCGCAGGAAACGGTTGTAGCAGAGGCCGGCGCCCTGATGATGATGGAGGACAACATTGAAATGGAAACAATTTTTGGTGATGGATCCGGTTCGTCAGGCAGCGGACTTATGAGCAAACTGGTGGGGGCAGGAAAACGAATCTTAACTGGTGAAAGTCTTTTTATGACGACATTTACGAATGTCGGATCCGGAAAGAAACATGTCTCATTCGCATCACCGTATCCAGGGAAAATCATTCCAATGGATCTTAGCGAGCATAATGGCAAAATCATTTGTCAGAAGGATGCTTTCCTCGCTGCTGCGAAAGGCGTTTCGGTCGGCATTGAATTCCAACGAAAACTCGGCACAGGCTTTTTCGGAGGTGAAGGTTTCATCATGCAAAAGCTCGAAGGCGATGGTATGACATTTGTACACGCTGGTGGAACGATTATTGAGAAAAAACTACTTCCTGGAGAAACATTACGTGTCGATACGGGATGTCTTGTAGCGATGACGCATGACGTCGACTACAACATCGAAATGGTAAAAGGCGTAAAAACAGCATTGTTCGGTGGAGAAGGATTATTTTTCGCTACACTTCGCGGTCCTGGAAAAGTCTGGATTCAATCCTTGCCTTTCTCAAGACTTGCCAGCCGCGTTTTCGCAGCCGCACCGCAAACACCAGGCGGCGGCTCCCGTGATGAAGGCAGTATTGCAGGCGGATTATTCAACATACTTGGCGGAAAATAAGCATAAAAGACTGTCCTTTTTTCGAGTACATTTCGAACGAAAGGACAGCCTATTTATTTTGTTTGGGAGATGTCGTCTCCATTAAATGGTATAATTCAAGAAACCTGGAAGGGATGCGATACTATGAAAATTAACGATGAAGCACGCGAAAAACTGCTGATTGAAGTAAATAGTCTCACAGACGAAGATTTGAATTGGAAACCTGCGGAAAATAGATGGTCCGTCCGGCAAGTGATGGAACATCTGTATCTAATGGAAGTAAGCATTGCGAAAACGATAAAGCACCAACTATCTACCGGCGAACGTAAAATCACCAGCGATAAGCCGATTGAACGGACAACCAATCGGTCAGTAAGAGTTGAAGCCCCGAACTTTGCCCAGCCAGGAGACGCATTCGCTAAGCTCGATGAACTAAAAAGTAAACTATCCGCGAGTCACAGTCAATTAAGAGATATCGCAGAGACAATTACAGAAGAGGAACTTGCTGCTAAATCCTATCCACATCCCGTATTCGGTGACATGAGCCTCAAACAGTGGATACCATTTGTCGGCTATCATGAATTGCGGCATGTTGAACAAATTAAAGAAATCAAAGAGTTAATTAACAATAAATAATCCCATTGCATTTGAAAAGATGGCAATAATTATGCGCCATTTTTGAATAACTTTGCTCAATACAAATCAAAAAGAAGTAACCACCTAAATTGGAGGTTACTCTTTTTCGTGTCTAGTCAGCCGCTATTTCAATTTGGCATATAATGACTTATTTCCCACAACATTTCTTATACTTCTTCCCACTTCCGCAGAGGCAGGGATCATTTCTTACCACTTTTGTTACAGACATTGGCTCTGCCTTTTTAAAAATACCCCCTGAACGTTCATAATCCGAGCGATTTTGTTCACTTCTTTCCCAGGATACCCTCCATAACTCGCTATCCTCATGAGACCTTCCCATAATTTTATAAAAACTATAGAGAACTTGGTCCATATCACTTACCCCATAACGATATTCATGAAATAGATAGTCATCGATTAATGGAAAAGCCTTCTCAGAAAGCTGATGCGACAGTCCCTCGATAACCATGCCTTTACCATCTTCATCAAGAACCTCGTAACATTCAACCATTGCAGATTGAGCATAATCTGTTTTCGTGTTTTGCAATACTGACAAGGCGTAAATGCAGGTTTCATCCTGCATCGCATATGGTTTAACTGGATCTACCACTTCATCAGTTTGATAATGAATTAACGCTTCCGATAATTCCTCTATTAATACATCATCGTCTCTATCAAGTAAATCAGCCAAAACTTGAATATGAGCTGGTAATTTCAATAACCCGATTGCACGCACGGCCATTACACCCCGATACGTAAACCAATCTTTTTCCACCTCCGCTTTCAAGATTGCACCTAACTCGTCTTCATCAAGACATTTCCGTCTGAACAATTCATTCTGTATATATTTAGCTTCATCGAAGTTACCGGATCTGCAATTGCTGTTAAGGTAAACATAATATATAGAACGAAAAATATTATCAGTGTAGTCAGAATGTTAAGGGTCGTAAGTAAAATAACAGCTGATTTCCGCATATGAGACCCCCTTCTTTAATTCAGGATATTTGTGTCACTCATCTCTAAGAATTTGTCTAGATCCATAAAAAACTCGATCAACTACACCAGCTTCATTTGAAATAAATCCAATGGTATCTTGCTTATTTTTCTCAATTCCAACAAAAGTATTATTCCCGACATGACGAAGTGGGTTGTAGGAACCTCCCGTAAAGTGTCTTAATTGACCATCTTTCACATCGATTTGCACGCTCATCCCTTCTCCTGATTTGTACGATCCGACAAACTTCCCCAATACATTTTCATCAATCGGCTCAGTTTCAAAATGGATATGCGTAGCATCCGCTTCTCTACCGCCAAGTACGTTTAGCGCGCCCATTAGCAACCTACCAGACGGCACACTCGCTAAACTAGATAACGCAACGCCCGTCAAACCTTGTTCCGGCAACATAAACATGAGAGAAGAAACTCCTTTCAAACCGCCTCCGTGTTCAATAAGCGTTTCCCCATAATAATCTGGTGTAATTCGCAAACCATATCCATAATAAATCCCATTATTATACTCGAAATGAGGGTAAAGTATTTGAGCAACACTTTCCTCAGACAAAATTCGTACGCCGTCAACCATTCCTTCATTCCGAAAAATCTCTAGATATCTTAATATGTCATTGATGGTCGATTTCAAATAACCAGCAGCCCTCATTGCAGGTGCATCCCACCAGATTTCCGTTGGATAAACGGTAACTCCCTCTTCGGTCGTTTTAGCTGCATAAAGTCTTGTTACATTTTCAAAGCTAGCCAATTTCTCCAAATCAAAAAAAGTTCTATCCAACTTTGCCGGTTTCAAAATATGCTCAGTCACGTAATCCTCATAGGTTTGTCCACTCACCCGGCTAATAATGACACCAAGTAATCCATAAGAATCGTTCGAATAGCTAAAAGAAGTTCCAGGATCAGCAAGCGGCTGATAATTTAGCTCCGCAATAAAATCAAACATCTCATCATATGTATCAATCGCACGACCTGCATTATTAACTAAATCTAAATCAAGATAATCTTTCGCCGACGGATCTTGGTCAATGCTCCGTTTTCTGGCAAACACATGCGTTGAAATCGGCGGGATTCCCGCAGTATGCGTCATTAAATGATGAATCGTAATTTGTTCCGTTTTCTCCATATCCGCCGTCCTAAATTCAGGCAAGTATTTCAGTATTTTATCATGAACAAAAAGCTTGCCCGCTTCCTGGAGTTGCATAATCGCAACACATGTAAATGATTTCGTCATAGATGCAATCCCAAAAATCGTATCCGGTGTGATTTCCAGCTCGTTTTCCACATCACGATGCCCAAAACCTTTCTCATACAGACGCTCACCATTCTTATTAATACCAACCCCAACCCCGGGAATATGGTTTTCTTCCACTAGTTTATTTGCATAGGATTCAAAGTTAGACATATTTTTCATTAATAAATCTCCCCTACTAATAGTCTCAATGGTCACTAGATCAAATTCCTTCCGATAATAGTTCATTCGAGACCTATCAATAAATCCCTTCTTTTTCAGAAAAAGACGCCTCCGATAAGGTACCTCTTCTCGAAAAGGTACCTGTGCAAGGTGCATTTATGACAATTCATGACGCTGGATAAATAAACAAAGGGATATCGACAAAGTGTTATATAGTCGTATCCCTTTTTCATTTTATGCAATTGTAGTGTATTATCTGAATTGCTTCTTGCACAGGTACCTAAAAAGGGTACCTAAAAAGTAGCCATCGAATTTTTAGGAATTCACGTAAACATCAATCTTTGACAACCGCTCAATAGCTTTTTCTAAAGCTTCCACTTCTCGAACGAGCGCTAATCGGACATAGCCGGCACCTTCTGATCCGAATACACTTCCAGGGACCATGACCACTCCACTTTGTTTAATTGCTTCAAACACAAATTCCTTATCGCCCAGCTCAAACGGATATTTCGCCCAAACGAACATGCCGCCATTTGACGGAGTCACTGACCATCCAATCTCGGTTAACCCATCCGTTAATACACGGTGTCTATCCTTAAACTCTTGTCGTAAGCGTGCTGTAATTTCTTCTGCATGATCCAATGCAGTTGCGGCTGCTTCTTGAATAGGTTCAAACGTACCGTAATCTAAATTAGATTTGAATTGTTTCATGATGCTGATGACTTCAGAATTACCGACGATGTATGCTATTCGTGCGCCTGCCAAACTAAAACTTTTGGACAATGAATTGATTTCTATTCCGACTTCTTTCGCGCCAGGTACGGAAAGGAAACTGAATGGTTTATCTCCTGTAAAATAAAATTCGGAGTAAGCGGCATCATGTATTACGATAATGCTGTATTGCTTTGCAAATGCGATCACTTTTTCAAAAAATTTCTTCGTAGGCATTGCAGGAACAGGATTACCTGGTAAATTTAAAATAAGCAGTTTTGCTTTTCGTGCAATTTCTTCGGGGATTGCATCTAAATCAGGTAAGAAATTATTTTCCGCACGTAAAGGCATTTCATATGGAATTGCCCCTGCTAATTTAATGCCAACTTCATAGGCGACATAAGCTGGATTTGTTGTTAATACAATATCTCCTTCATTACAAAAAGCGAATGGCAGATGGACTAGCCCTTCTTGAGAACCCATCGTTTTAAGGATTTCTGTATCTGGATTGAGCGTAACGCTCGAACGTCTCTGATAATAGTTTGCAACAGCTTCATGGAATCTTTTTGTTCCGCCAAGCGTGTAGCCGTAAGCGCTTTCCAATACGCTTTGCTCCGATAAGACTTGTCTTACTTTTTCATCGGGCGGTAAATCCGGGCTTCCAAGACTTAAATCAATTATTTCAACGCCCGTTTCTTCTTTTACTTTCGCTGCTGCTTTTAATTTTCCGAAAATTGCTGGTTCAAAAATAGACATTTTTTGTGAAGGTTCGATTTTCATTGAGCTGTACCCCATTCTATGTAAATTTCAATTTCTCAAAACAGTTTACCATGAACGATGTTATGTTTGGATAAAATACGGGAATACTTGTAGTGAATTTATTCAATCTAACATACGTTGCTCTGCCACTATTTTGCGTCCATCTTCTCCAGACGCTTGATAAGCGACTCCCGCCAGCTTGTTGCCAGCTCTTGGATGTTTAGTAATTTTTGAATACTTTCTTTGTCCTTTAAACGTTGAAAATAAATGTCGTTAGCAACTAACACAGACAGTCCTTCACGATGTTGTTTGAGTAACGTAATTTGCGAATCTTTCCGAACAAGACCTTCCTCAAGAACACGGCATAGATATCCTGTGTATCCTGTTTCCACCATTCTTTTCAAAAGTAGAGGCAATTTAGTCCGCTTTGTAATAGTACTGCAAGGAATTCGACTTTGAGTAACTTGAATGACTGCCTCGCCAACTTGAAAAATATCACCTATATGAACATCTTTTTCTAACATATTCATAACGGTTAAATTTTCACCAAATGTAGATGCTGGTAAAGTCGTCTTAAATTCCGATTCCCATAACTTATAATGTTCATATGGATAAATACAAACCGCTCGATCTGATCCACCATGAAAAAGTAAATTGGCAACACCATCCCCTTGGAATCCATCTTTCGTTAAAAATGCATCATTGACACTTTCTTTGCAAATACCCGTATTCATTTCTTTACCATTTTCATAAATCATTTTTTGGGGAATTCCGATAGAAAGATTATGAATCTTTTTCACATGATTCATCCTGAAAATGCCTCCTATTATTACTTTATTAGAATATACTATAAATGATATTATACTATATGGATTTATTTAAAGTGCAAAAGCTATATAAATATGTGGTATCAATCAATATTTCGGAGTTTTTTAAGTACCTTTTTTAGGTACCTTTTTTAGGTACCTGTGCAAGGTTGAATTATGACAATTCATAAATTCGGATAAAAATTCAAAGTCATTTCAACAAAGCCTTATACAGCTCATTTCCATTTACGTTTTATACAATTGTAGTGTATTTTTGGAATAGTTTCTTACACAGGTACCTAAAATTCGGTACCTAAAATTCTTTCACAAACGAGGAGGGACGAAGATGCAAACATTGTATTTTGAGCCTGCGTGGGATAGAACAATTGCGCCTGCGGATAGAGAAAAAGTTATGGATCATTTTCAATCACGACACCCCGAAAACGACATTCAGCTTTCATTTTTATGGGAAGCGATCAATCATAAGGAGGAACGATTAATCACAGTTCTCATTCACAATGGAAAAGATACTCCCCTTCCATTACAAGATGTAGTCATTGCTTATGATAAAGAAGGCAAACAAATTGCTACTGGCATTTTTACCTTGCCCCTGAAAATCCCAGGCAAAACATCCATGCCATGGACATTCATTTTTACACCGGTGAATCAATCAGAAGTATCTCCACGTTATACGATCATAAATAAATCCTAACAAAGAATATCAACACAGCGCTTTATTCAAAAATACCCTATCCAAGATTCACTCATGGATAGGTTTTTTCTTATTATCGTTATTCCACAGGAGTTGCCGCAGAAATAAAACTTAAAAATCCAACTATTTTGTTTTAGTTTAATAGAAAACGGTTATTAAGAGACTAGGAGACTTTAATTTTAGTATGGGAGGAGGCTTTTCTATGAGCTTAGCATCAATTGGCGTTCCTGGATTAATTATTATCCTAGTTATTATTTTGATTTTATTCGGTCCACGAAAATTACCTGAAGTCGGTTCTGCGGTAGGAAAAACATTGGCAGAGTTCAAAAAGTCCGCAAAAGACATTATGGAGGATGACGACGAACCGGAGAAGAATAAAACGGAAACACAAGAGCAGGTGAAGTAAATGGCAAAAGTAGAAGAAAATCATACATCAGGAGAACAGCAAGTCCCTGGTTCCAGTAGCCCTTCCCACGGGGAGCCTAGCGTTGTGGATCATTTAACGGACCTGCGAAAACAACTTATTAAGAGTACAGTCGTTTTTGTACTCTTTTTCATCGTAGTATTCAGTACGATCAATCTATGGTTTCCTTATGTTACAAGAGGTCATCGATTAATCGTTTTGAGTCCGCTAGAAATCGTTACATTTTACATGTCCATTTCTACTGCGCTCGCATTCGGTCTGTCTTTGCCGTTTCTTTGTCATTTTATATGGCAATTTGTGAAACCCGGTTTAACTGAACCGGAAAGTCGATTTTTCAACCTTTATTCACCGGTGATGTTTATCTTATTCGCACTCGGTCTCTCTTTCGGCTATTTTGTCGTCAATCCGTTGAGTTATAACTTTTTAACCTCGCTTGGCGCCGTCAATTTCGATGTAATGATTTCCGCAAAAGAATATGCTCGGTTTTTATTGCTGACGACAATGCCGATTGGTTTAATGTTCGAATTACCCATGGTTGCGATGTTTTTGGCTTCAATCGGGTTATTGACAGGAGAGACGATGAAAAAAGTACGGAAGTGGTCGTATGTCGTGTTAGGGCTCGTTTCTGCGTTGATTACGCCGCCTGATTTTATCAGTCAACTTATCGTTTTGATACCTATGATTTTATTATATGAAGTGAGTATTCGACTCGTTGCCTACACAGAAAAACGAGCGCTGCTTAAAGAAATGGAAGAAAATCCTTCACAATCATCGTGATTGATCTCAACTTTCAAACTGCTTTTCGATATTGTATTGAATGCCTATTATTTGTTCAAGGAGGAGAAGGATATGACAGAACCACGAAAGCCAGATAGTAATTCGCAAGGGATGAGCCGTCGTAATTTCTTGAAAAACACTGGACTTGTAGCAGGCGGTCTTGTCGGAGGATCGCTATTTGGCGGGTTGATTACAAACCAAACACAAAAAGATAATAAAAACACTACAAGTGATACGGGTGGCAATAAATCATTTGAAGCCAGAATATTTTTCAGCCGAAATGAAGACTTCGATACTTTATCCGCCGCGACTGAAAGATTATTCCCAGAAACTGACGTAGGACCCGGTGCGATTGCACTTGGTGTTCCCTATTTTATAGACAGACAACTTGCAGGTGAATGGGGGACAAATGCACATGATTATATGACCGGCCCTTTCCCGCAAATTGCTGAAGTTGAAAAATATGTAGAAGAAGATACAAATCAGAATGAAGGAGGACCGGAATCTGAAGTGAGAGTCCCTGCACCAACTCCGAGATATCAAACGCGAATGACGCGTGCTGCACTATTCATGGAAGGTGTTCATGCACTGCAAAAAACTGCTGAAGAAAAGTTTGATGAAAGGTTTAAAGACTTAGAACCTGATCAACAAGACGAAATTCTTGGGATGTTCGACAACAATGAAGCAGAAGTGAAAGGTGTAAGCTCGAATACGTTCTTCAACTTACTATTAGGAACAACAATCGAAGGTGCTTACGCAGACCCGGCATACGGCGGAAATCGCAATATGGAAGGTTGGAAAATGAAGGAATTCCCTGGACCTCGTATGAGTTGGTTACAAGATATCGAGAAAGAAGATTTTATCGTTATGAAACCAGAAAGCTTACGAAATTATCAGGGACACAATTAAAGGAGGACGCATATGGCTAAGAAATTAGAGAAAGTAGACGTGGTCGTAGTAGGAAGTGGTTGGGCTGGAGGCGTCGTATCTGCCGAACTAGCAAAATCCGGCTATAAAGTCGTCACGTTAGAACGCGGAAAAGATCAAAAGCGTTCCGACTTTATAGGTGTAAAAGATGAGTTGCGCTATACAAATCGTTATGAAATGATGCAAAAATTAGCACCCGAATCGATTACTTCGAGAGTATCGATTAACGATGTTGCTTTACCTGTCCGTACACGCCAAGAAATGAATGCAGGCACTGATCTCGGTGGCGGTAGTGTGCACTGGGCGGGCTCTGTTTATCGCTATAGAACGTATGATTTTGAAATCCGCTCTAAAACAATTGAACGATACGGTGAAAGCAAAATTCCTGAAGGGATGACAATTCAGGACTGGGGCATTACTTACGATGAGCTGGAAAAGTATTATGACAAATGGGAAAAAACGGCGGGAATCTCGGGTGAACCTGATCCGCTTGGCGATGAACGTTCAGACGATTATCCAAATCCGCCGATGATCGCGTCCCCTGCCATTCAATTGTTTAAAGATACAACTAAAAAAATGGGGCTTCATCCTTTCCAAATGGCTTCGGGGAATATGTCACAAAATTATACGAACCCAGACGGCGAAAAATTAAATCAATGTATGTTCTGTTCGTTTTGTACGATGTACGGTTGTGACTTCACTGCTAAATCAGACCCATTAGCGACAGTACTCCCAACAGCCGTGAAAACTGGAAATTGTGAAATTCGGACACATGCTCTCGTTCGTCGTGTCTTACATAAAGACGGTAAAGCAACAGGCGTTTTATATACAGATACACGTTCCGGACAAGAGTTCGAACAGCCAGCAGATGTCGTTGTATTAGCTGCTTTCACGTTCACCAATAACCGCCTTCTCATGCTTTCGGAAATCGGTGAACAATATAATCCCGAAACACGTAAAGGAACGATTGGCAGAAACTATCACGGACAATTTAACAGTACATTCTTAGGAGCAAGAGGATTTTTCGAAGATAAGAAATTCAATCTCTACATGGGTGCGGGAGGACTGGGCGGTGCGTTAAGTGACTATGCTGCCGACAACTTCGACCATACAGACCTTGACTTTATCGGCGGCGGTGGTATTGAGCTACGTCAGTACGGCGACGGTGCAATTAAAAGTAACGTAGTGCCAAAAGGAACACCTCGTTGGGGTAAAGAATTCAAAGATAAATCAGTTCATTATGCGCATCGCCAGCTCATTGTCTGGTATTCATCTAATGTGATGTCTTGGTGGCATAATTATCTTGACCTTGACCCTACCTATAAAGATGAATTTGGCGACCCGCTACTTCGCATCACTTACCGTTTAACGGATCAAGATAAAAACATTGCGAAATTCGGGATTGAAAAATGCACGGAAATTATGGAAGAAATGGGCGCAGATATTGTCGATCAAGATGAAGTTCCTGATCAGTTTGACCATATTTATTCAGGAGGCCATTATGCAGGCGGTGTAATTATGGGCGCAGACCCATCCACGTCAGCTGTCAATAATTATTTGCAAATGTGGGATATGGATAACATATTTGTTGTCGGAGCTACAGCATTCCCTCAATTTGGAAGTAATCACCCAACGCCTACAGTCGGCGCACTTGCTTATCGCGCCGCAGAAGGAATCGAGAAGTATTTAAAAGATGGCGGCGGTCAGCTTGCAGAAGCAAAACAAGAAAATGTAACCGTGTAGAAATGCGAATAGAAAGGTACCTGTGCAAGGTGCAATTATGACAATTCATGGTTCTGAATAAAATATCACAAAAAAGTCGACTAAGCGTTATATAGTCGACTTTCTTTTTTACTTTATACAATTGTAGCGTATTTCCCGAATTGCTTCTCGCGGGGTGGGAATTGGATATTCTTCCGCTAAAGTCCATTAAAAATGAGAATTGATTGTTCATTGTTGACTGTTCTAATTCATTAAAAAAGCCGTCCCAATTGCTCAGGACGACTCTATATGAATCGGGATTGCATCTTCCCGATCCATCACTTCTTCATCATGTAAATGGCAGGCGACAAAATGTCCCGGCTGCCTTTCCACAAATTCTGGCTCTATTTTAGAACATACACTCATTGCTTTCGGACATCTCGTGCGGAATCGACAGCCGCTTGGAATGTCGATTGGGCTTGGAACATCGCCTTTTAAGATAATTGGAATTCTAGAGCGCTCTAAATTCGGATCGGGTAGTGGAATCGCTGAAAGTAACGCCTCCGAATAGGGATGCATTGGATTTTCATACAGATTTTCGCTTTCCGTCAACTCCACAATCTTACCCAAATACATTACCGCAATCCGGTCACTTATGTATTTCACCATTGATAGGTCATGCGCGATAAATAAATAAGTCAACTCTTTTTCTTTTTGTAGTGTCTTCAATAAGTTAACGATTTGGGCCTGGATGGATACGTCTAGCGCCGCAATCGGTTCATCCGCCACAATAAACTGTGGGTCCACGGCAAGTGCCCGAGCAATGCCAATTCGCTGTCTTTGTCCCCCGCTGAATTCATGAGGATAGCGACCCGAATGACTTTTATTCAACCCGACAAGTTCCAACAATTCATTCACTTGTTGCTCCCGGTCCGCCTCGGATGAATTTGTTGCATGAATGAGTAACCCTTCCGATATTATCTCCATAACAGTCAGACGTGGATTAAGAGATGAGTATGGGTCTTGGAAAATCATCTGCACATCTCGCTTCTTCTTTTTCTGTTCCGCTTTACTATATTTTGCATGGACATCTTCATTTTCAAAAATAATTTCACCGCTTGTCGGCTGATAAATTTGAGTAATTGTCCTTCCAACTGTTGACTTACCGCAACCCGATTCGCCAACAAGGCCAAGGGTTTCGCCTTTTTTAATTGTAAAGCTTATGCCATCTACTGCTTTCAATGTATCTTTTTTATTTATTTTAAAATGCATTTTTAAATCATTAATAACTAATAAATCATCATTTTTCTTCATAGCTGTGCACTCCCAACTGTTTCAGGTGCGTGTTCCGGCGGCGTGCGGGAATCTTGCAACCAACATAATACAGAGTGACTCTCACTTATCTCTGTTTTTTTAGGATGGTAATCATGACACACTGCCATCGTATACGGGCACCTTGCAGCAAAAGGACATCCAGTCCCTAATGTAGCTAAGTCCGGGGGAGAACCCGGAATTGGTATAAGTGGTTCCGCTCTACTGGCCTTTAAATTCGGCATTGAACCAAGAAGTCCTAAAGTATATGGGTGTTGCGTTTCGTAAAATATTTCATCCAACGTGCCATACTCCACAACTTCTCCGGCATACATGACTGCTACTTTATCAGCCATATTCGCGACTACGCCAAGATCATGCGTAATAAGCACAATTGCAGTGTCCATTTTTTCTTGCAAGTTTTTCATCAGTGACAAGATTTGTGCTTGGATGGTAACGTCTAGTGCTGTTGTCGGCTCATCAGCAATCAAAACCTTAGGATTACATGCGAGTGCCATCGCAATTACGACACGCTGCCGCATCCCACCCGAAAACTGATGCGGATAAGCATTGAGTCTTTCCTTTGCATTCGGTATTCCTACAAGTTCCAACATTTCCATTGCTCTTTGTCTCGCCATACTTTTTGTTAAAGTTTGATGTTTCGTAAGTCCTTCCATAATTTGCTTGCCAATTTTCATTGTTGGATTCAATGATGTCATCGGGTCCTGAAACACCATGGAAATCTCGGAACCTCGCACTTTTTGCATGGCCTTTAATGGCAAAGCTAATAAATCTCGACCTTCATACTTGATTTCGCCTTGTGGAATAACCGCGCTATGTTTTGGCAATAAACGCATTATCGATTTTGCAGTCACAGACTTTCCAGAACCAGATTCACCAACAATTGCGAGGGTCTCCCCTTTTTTCAATGAAAAACTAACGCCTTTCACCGCAGTGATTGCTCCGTTTCGGGTCTTGAATGAAACGTGCAGATTATCTACATCTAGTATATTTTCTTTCATTTTTTGACCCTCCCTATCTTCTCATTTTCGGATCCAGGGCATCACGAAGACCATCTGCTAGTAAGTTAAATGAGATCATTATTAAACTGATAACAGCTGCTGGAAAAATAAGTTTGTATGAAAAATAACGCATAGACTTATAGCCATCTTCAATTAACACCCCGAGTGAAGCAAGCGGGGCCTGTAAGCCAAGACCGATAAAACTTAGAAATGCTTCAAAAAATATAGCCGTTGGAATCGTGAACATGACCGTAACAATGATGGGCCCCATAACGTTTGGCAATAGATGTTTACCTATCAGTCGTGCATTCGATGCCCCAAGTGTTCTAGAAGCAAGAATGAATTCCTGGCCTTTTAGTTGCAAGATTTGTCCACGCACGACACGCGCCATTCCTACCCAGCCGGTAACGATAAGCGCCAAGATGATTGAAGTAATCCCGGGTTCCAAAATTAAAATAAACAAGATAATCACAATCAAGTTGGGTATACCAACAAGCACTTCAATAATTCGCTGCATAATATTATCGAGTCGACCTCCATAAAATGAAGATATCCCTCCATATAAAACGCCGATTGCCAAATCAAGTGCGGCAGCAACTAGTGCAATGAATAGTGAAATCTGTGTTCCTTTCCAAACTCTTGTCCACAAATCCCTTCCGAATTCATCTGTTCCGAACCAATAATTTTCTTCTATATTTCTTATTTCATATACATCCTTACCTTTTACATCTTTCCCATCAAAACCAAGCCACCCCAGCCCATCCACTTTTGGCGGAAGGTTGGAGTGCATTAAGTTTTGACTCCGATGTGTATGTTCATTCATTGCTGGTCCTACCAAAGCTAAGAGGATTAATATACCTAGGACAATTAGAGAAAAAACAGCACCTTTGTTTTTGAATAGACGTTCTCTTGCTTCCTTCCAAAAGGAAATGGACGGGGTCGTTATTTCTTCACTAACGTCCTGATCCAATGGCGCGGCAACGAATAAATCAGCGGTAGGTTCAGCTAAACTCTTTTGCTCCGAATCGATAGGATTTGTATCTTTTTTGATTTTCTCGTTTACTTTTGTCATGACTGTTCCGCCCCCTTATAGTCAATTCGGGGATCAAGGAACCCATAAAGAATATCAACGACGAAAACGACAAATATGAATAGTGCACTATAGAAAAGCGTAATTCCCATAATAACACTATAATCGAGGACAAGAATTGATAAGGTGAACTGCTCTCCGAGTCCCGGAACGGAAAATATTTTTTCGATGACGAGCGTACCTGTCATGATGGACACCGCTAATGGACCGAGCATCGTGACAACCGGGATAAGCGCATTCCGTGTGACGTGCTTTACGATGACTGTCGACTCGCTCAATCCCTTTGCCCTAGCAGTCGTGACGTAGTCCTGTCCAAGTACCTCAAGCATTTCACTTCGAATAAACCTAGCAACCGTAGCGATAACCGTTACCGACAATGCAAAAGAAGGTAGGATGGTGCTAGAATAGCCTTCCCAAAGAGCAACGGGCAGCCACCCTAGTTTTACCCCTACATAATATTGTAGTAGTGCTGCAAAAACAAATGATGGAATTGACATACCCAGAACTGCAATTGTCACAGACAGGTAATCAAATACTGAGTTATGTCTCAAAGCAGAAAAAACTCCTAGTAAAAGACCTATAAGTGAACCAAAAATAAGTGCTTGCAGGCCAATAAATGCAGATGGTCCGATGCGATCACTAATCATACTGAAAACCGTCCGGCCTTCGTATTGAAACGAATAGCCCAAGTCTCCCTGAAGTAAATTACCAATGTATTTCAAATACTGAATTGCTACCGGTTGATCTAATCCATATTTCGCATTAAGAATTACCAACTGTTTCTCTGTTAACTTTTCGGGATTCGTAAACGGTGTTCCCGGTATAAGCTCCATAAGAAAAAAGGTGGCGGACACAATGACGAAAAGGGTAACAATCATGAATCCGATTCTCTTAAGTATGTAACTTTTCACATTGATCCCCCTATCTTTAAATACCACGCGTTACTAGTAAAATTCTATAGTTTGCTATGTACATACAATAAAAAGAGGGGTGCACCAGTTGGACACCCCCGTTTTTCTGACGCTTTAGTTTATATTATTCCTCAATATAAGCCCATTTGTAAGAGAATTCAGCGCCTGATGGATGTTTGACTAAATTCTTAATACTATCCCGCTTAAGAATTGCAGATCCCGTTTGGTAAAGCGGTGCGATTGCAGCATCTTCAACCAACAAGATTTTTTCAATTTCTAGTAACATTTCAAAACGTTTGCTTAGATCCGTCTCGCCATATGCTTCTTCAACCAGTTCGTTTAGTTTTGGGTTGTCGTAATCCATACGGTTGGCCGATCCGCCTTTCAACCACATATCCAAGTAAGTCATTGGGTCACTATAGTCTGGCCCCCAAGATGATAAGGAAATGTCATATGTGATAGCTTTTTCAATTTCAAGACGTTGCGCGAAAGGTACTGCCTTAATTTCTAGCTTAAATCCAGGAAGGTTATCTTCAAGCTGTGCTTGCAAATATTCTGCAACTTTCTTATGTGATTCAGAATCAGCAATGTTAATTGATACAGTGACTTCTTTTTCTCCAATTTCGTCTAATGTTTCTTCCCACAATACTTTAGCTTCTTCTGGAGTCCCTTTATTGATATCGCCGTTAAGGTCGCGGTAGTCCTTTTGATCTGGAGAGAAATAATATCCTCCTGCCACAAGTCCATACAGTGGTGTAGATCCATCTTGTAAGATGACATCCGTTAGCCCATCACGATCAATTGCCATATTAATTGCTCTACGGATTTCTGGATTTCCAAGAATCGGGTGTTTATGGTTAAATCGTAAAAAGATTATGCCGGATTCTTTTTCAATTTGAAAGTCCTCGTCATCTGCATATTGTGCAACGAGAGCAGACGTCAGTAATGTACGATCAATTTTTCCAGTTTCATAAAGATTTGCTCCAGTGGAAGGCTCTTTTACAACAACCACTTCAACCTTGTCGAGTTTTACCTTGTCAGCGTCCCAATAATCTTCGTTCTTTTCCAATGTCCATCCTTGCTCATGAGTCCAGCTAACAAGCTTGAACGGGCCGTTTGCTAACACATTCTCTGCTTCAAGTGCATATTGATCACCGAGCTCTTCAACAAATTTTTGATTTTGCGGAAGGAATGTCGGGAATGCAAGTAGTGTTTTAAACAACGGATTCGGACTTTCCAGCGTTACTTCAAGTGTAAAATCACCGGTCGCTTTAATACCGAGCTCATCCGCATCCATTTCCTCATTCATAATGGCTTCTGCGTTTTTAATGCCAGCTGTAGCAAGCATGTAGTTATATGCCCCTGCTTCTTTCATAACGCGTTTCCATGCGTACTCAAAATCAGCAGCAGTTACAGGATCCCCGTTACTCCATTTCGTTTCTTTTAATGTGAATGTATGAACGACTTCATCTTCACTTTCTTCATGTTTTTCAGCTAATGCCAAAATAGGTTCATTGTTTTCATCTTGGCGATAAAGACCCTCGTTAGTGTTGTTCAATACGTTGAAAGCCACGCCGTCATGTGCTTTTGTTGAATCCATAGTTGGGATTTCGGCCGAAGCACTTAATCTCAGCACTTGTGCTACTTCCTCTATATCCTCTTTTTTAGTACCTTCATCCTTATCTTTACTACCTTCATCACTATCCGACGAATTAAAGTTACAACCTGATAAAACAAGTGCAAAGATTGTTAGGAAAATTAATGCGAGCCACTTTTTATTCTTCATCTTTTGTTACCCCCTTGTATTAGTTGTCCTATATTTATATAATTGTAAATGCTTACATTCGTAATAGCAATAACAATTTAAATTATCGGTGTATTTCCCTGTGGAGGTTTGTTATTCCGTAGGAGTTAAAGGAGTTTAGTATCCTATGAAAAAAGTTTTTTTTACATCCCTGCTCGCCGCACCTATGCTGTTGTTTTTCTGTATGCTGCTATTCTCATCAACGAATCTTGTCCACTTGTTGGATTTCATCTTTTATATCGGGCTCGTTCTTTTATTAATTGGTAGCGTGATGTTAATCCTTCAAGCTGGATTTTTCAATGCCTTTATTACTACTTCCAAACACTTCTTTTCCACTATTAGTAAAAGAGAGCAATCTATACGGCGCTTCGAAGGAAAAAATAGGGGAAAAGCAAGTTATAAAAAAGAGTACCCCCTTTTAAAAAAGATTTTATTGCTTGGCGTTGTTTATTTTTCATTTAGTCTCATCGGTTCAATCGTTATTGTCTTTTTAAGGTATTGACAGGTACCTGTGCAAGGTGCAATTATGACAATTCACGATTTTGTATAAAAAATCAAAAGGATACCGACAACATGTTATGTAGTCGGTACCCCCTTCTTAGTTTATGCAATTGTAGTGTATTTTTCGAATTGTGTCTTGCACAGGTACCAAAATTTTTCACCCATTTGGATTTTCATCCCTACTGACTTCAACCTTAAATATCTTAGGATCTAATTTATATTTTACGGCAGTTTCTTCAAAAATCCTCTTTACCTCTACTCGTTCTTGTTCATTTGCTTCCTTATTTGTGAGAGTGATTTCAATCCGAATGTCATCTTCATCATCCATAATTCCAAGTATACTGTGTTCATATCCTTTTTCCCTTAACCTTTCCCCAAGATTTTTATAGAATCCAACTTCCTTATGGTAGGATGCCAGATAGTCATTCGCCTCTTCTACTGAAACCTCTCGATTATTTTCTTGTAATAAAGTACCGGCGTCATTTCCTCCATTTGAAAATCTAGCATAGACGGATAGCATAATAATAACGAGTAAAAGCAGACTTAAACCAAATAGACCGCTGTCCCTCACTTTCATAAAGATCACTCCCCGTGTTCTTTATTGATATTATGCCTATGAATTTCAATTTATAATTAGACAAGTCATGCAAAAAAAACGCACAGCCTAGGCCATGCGTTTTAGCAGTTGCACTTATGAAAAGTACCTTTTTGACGGTACCTGTGCAAGGTGCAATTATGACAATTCGCCACTTTGTATAATAACTCAGAACGATTTCTACAAAGCGTTATATAGTCAACTTCCCCTTCTCAGTTTATACAATTGTAGTGAATTTCCTGAATTGTTTCTTGCACAGGTACCTAAATTTTCTCCAACTTACGCGAGTTCCTCAGCTGGATTTATATTATAATCTTCGCTTTCCGCAGGTTTGAAGCGGCCTTCGGATTTTGAAATAACAATTGTTGCTGTTGCATTTCCAAGTACGTTTACGACTGTTCTACCCATGTCAAGAAGTCTGTCGACACCGGCAATGAATGCAAGACCTTCAAGTGGGATTCCGACTGTTCCGAGTGTCGCTAGCAGAACGACAAAGGAAACCCCTGGCACGCCTGCAATTCCATTAGATGTGACCATCAAGACTAAAACTAATGTAATTTGTTCCATAACACTCAAGTTTATATTATACATTTGTGCAATGAAAATTGCTGCAAGTGCTTGATAGAGTGTAGAGCCGTCTAAGTTAAATGAATACCCCGTTGGAATAACGAAGGAGACAATGTCTTTTGGACAACCTTTCTTCTCCATTTTCTGCATCAATCTTGGCAATACTGTTTCTGAACTTGCAGTGGAATACGCTAAGAGTAATTCATCTTTTAATAATTTGATTGTCGTAAAAATACTTGACCCTACCATCTTTGAAATGACACCAAGTACAACAACAACGAAGAAAATCATCGTTACATAAACGAGAATCATTAATTTACCAAGCGGGATTAACGAGCTTAAACCGAATTTTGAAACAGTCACGCCAATTAACCCAAATACACCAATTGGTGCAAATTTCATAATTAGATTCGTCACCCAGAACATCGCATCTGCCGTTCCCTGGAAAAACGCCAAAACAGGTTTTCCTCTCTCTCCGATCGACGCAATCCCTAACCCGAATAATACCGAAAAGAAAATTAGTGGAAGCATATCCGCATTTGCCATCGAATCCACAATATTACTTGGCACAATGCCCACCAAAACATCCATAATTCCTTCATTTTGCACATTTTCTGTCGTTTGAACATATTGATCAATATCGCCTTTAGCAAGTGATGACATATCGATGCCTTCACCCGGCTTAAAGATATTTGCTGCCGATAATCCGACAACAATTGCTATTAAAGAAACAACTTGGAAATATAACATTGTTTTCCCGCCGAGTTTGCCTAATTGTTTGATATCTCCAGTCCCAGCTACGCCGACAATTAACGTAGATATAATAATTGGAACAACAATCATTTTAATCATATTAATAAACATTGTTCCGAGCGGCTGCAAATAAGTTTCAATTGCAGGGTTTCCGTAAAAAACTGCACCAACAATAATCCCTAATATTAATCCGACTAGGATTTGATAGGCTAAAGGAAATTTAAATTTTCTTTTCATCAATAGTCACCTCTTCATCTTTTGTAAACGCTTTCTCAAAAAAAGTAAGCTTAAAAAACAGTTTACGGGAGACTTATTGAATCCTACAAAATCCGACATTTAAAGAAAACTTTTTTACCAATACCAATTTATCGAAAACTTTAAGGTTGATTGTATTTATCAATAACTTCACGATACAACATTTGAAGGAACTTCCGGCTATTTATTTTCACTTTCATTGGCGTATCATCATTCTCTTGAATCTGCTTCATGCGACTTCTAATTTCCCCGAAGTCAAAATAGCGAGGCGCGTAATATTCGAATTCTGGATTGGTGTAATCAATTGAGCCTAATGAAGCTAAGTTGTTTACAGCAGCAATAATTGTTCTTCGGATCCGTTGTTCAATGGCTTTACATTCTTTTTCCACGTTTTTGGCACCCATTTTTTTTGCGACTGCTTCATATAATTCTTTTAATGAAGGCACCTGAGCGTTATAATCCCCATTTTCCATTAGAATTTCAATCATCGATACGATATCATCGCTTCCTGCTTCACCGACTATTCCCATATCATTTAAAATGGAGAGGACAGTTTCTTTCACGTTTCTTTGCGTTTTTGTCTTCGTATTCGTATTCGGACCGAGATTCACTAATGATTCTCGGATTTGCAATAAAGAATTTTTTAGTTGGAATTGTTCAGCCGTCTTCTTTAAAATACTAGACACTTCAATACGATTAATCGGTTTATGTATAAAGTATTCTACACCTCTTTCATAAGCCTCCCCTACCATTTCTTTATTTACAACTTGAGAAATCATAATAAATTGTCCTTGAAACCCCTCATTTTGTAACTGTTCAATCGTTTCAATTCCATCTAATTCCGGCATTAAAAAGTCAATTAATACAAAATCAGGCCGCGTTGAAAGGATAAAAGAAAGTGACTTTTTCCCACTCTCCGCTTCACCTATCACTGCACCAAGACCGCCCTCAGTTATAATTTGCGCTAACATTCGACGGCTTGCTGTATCATCATCTACAATAAAATATCGCAGTTTTCTTCAACTCACTTTCTAATATTTTCAGTTGGAATTTCGATTCGAAAGACCGTTCCATTTCCTGGTGTTTCTATTCGAATTTGACCTTTTAATGTTCGAATAATTTCTTGAACATGCGACAAACCGATTCCTGTCGCCGCCACCCCTTGAACGCTAAACTTTGTCGTATAACCAGGTTCAAAAATAATGGAAATATCCTCTTTTGGAATTCCATCTCCAGAATCTTTAATAATAAAATAAGTAGTTTCTCCTTCTTCAAATAACTCTAAAATGATTTCACCTTTATTCTTAATCGATTCAACAGCATTTGCTGTAATATTATTCAATAAAGCAAGAAGAGGGATTTGTTGATTCGTTTCAAAATCACTCGATATTAATTCATGAAAAGTAATATTTTTCTTTAATAACTCACTATATTTTTTATTTGAAGTCATTACTAAATCAATTAGATCGGACAAAAAGAAGTTTTCATTTCTTTTTTCATTTGTCATTTTAGATAGCCCCGCAAAAATCCGCTGCGAATCTTTTTTTACCTCATGAATTTCTTGCGCGATAAGTAATGCTTGTACACTCAACTCATGAAGCTCTTTCTTTTTTAATCTTCTATATAAATCATGACTGGAGGCGGTAATTTGTTCGATATGATCCATCGATTTCTGCAAATACAAGGTTTCCGCATACAATTCAGAACCAAGACTAAGCGTCTCCTGCATCCGTTTCTTATGTTCCGAAATAATAATCGAGCTATACAGACCAACGACAAAATAACTCCGCAGTACTGCGACTCCCCCTAATAGTATCCATTCATGAAACGTTACATTCACACCACTTAATAACAACAATCTCGCAAGTTGCTCTGCACTATTTCCAATAAACTCAAATCCAGCAGCCCATGCTCCTAGGAGAAGTGGAGACGTTTTATACTGCTCTATTTTGATAAAGTTCAATCCGAGTGCATATAAAAAATAAAATAGCAAAACAGGCGAATGAGTTTTTAAACTCACAGCCAAGTCTGTTTGATGAAGCATGTCGCCAAATAACCGAAAACAAACGACTGTTAGACCCGTAATTAGACCCGTACGGATCAGAGATGCCGGAGGTCGAATAAGAATTAGCAGAAAGAAAGCAATACTGCCCAATCCGAAACGAAAAGCATCACCATTAAAAGGAATCACTTTTATTTCGCTCGCAATAGCAGTCAACAGCGCTATAAACACTAAGTATAACCCATCACTTCTTTTGAAATTATTATTGAAAAGGTTATTTATCAAAACTGCTGGCCTCCCTTGCGCATCTGTCTATTTATTTTAACAAAAAGTATATACGCTCGACTAATATTATTGCATACATAGTATATCACGGGCCGGGTTGTACTCCCTTTCCATGATACCTTACTTCATAATATTTAAAATCAAATAACCACGCCAACAAATTCGGCAGCGTGGTTGCTTTATCTAGTACTATTTATTTCACTTAAGCCCGACTAACTACACAAGGAGTTTTTACACATTTCATACCCATGATTACAATACTATTAGTATTTGTTGTAAAATAGAAATAGATTTAGAAGTCAGATATACTGAAAAGAAGTTTCTACAACTATGAATTAAAGGAGTTTAAACAAACATGAGATTCGATGACATTATTGCCTTCACTATTCTTTTTCTATTCCTCATCGGCAGTATAATGATTATGGTTAATGTCTTCAAAAGCAGGCCTTTAAAAATATTTAACGGGACAAAGTACCTAGGGATAACAAAAGTTAGTTTATCCTTTAAAGTATTTGATACATACTTTGTGCGGAATTATTGGATTCGGCCAAATGTTACCTATGAAGTTTTTTACAAGTTAAAAACTGAAGAAGGCAAGCTTACGATGTCCCTCGACAATCAACTTTTTGAAGAAACGACAACCTCTGTGGAAGGTTCTGTTCTCATGACGTTTGATAAATTAAAACCTGTCGTAAAACTCGTCGGAGAGAATGCTATAAACGGTCATGCTGAAGTTAAATTAATTAAACATCAATGAGCTGTTCCTTACAAAAATAACCATGGTAACAAATTCAGCAACGTGGTTACTTTAGCTTGTACTATTTATTTCACTTCTTCATAAGTGAAGCCATCTATTGTCATCACCTTATTATCTTCTTCCAGACTTTTTAATAACTCTAACTGCTCTTCAGTAATCGACAATACGATTGGAAGTGCACTGTTTGGTTGTAAAACGCCTGCCTTCTCTTCGGTCATTTCAATGGGTTGTCTTTCCCATACATACTCATTATTTTTGTTTCCTAACGTATAAATGAATTCAATGTTTTTGATCGCCACAGGTAATCGGTTGATCCCTAATAGGACTAACTTCGGATTCCCGCTATCATCTCGGTAGGCATTCACAATATAAACTGTGAAATCATTCTTCGCCCCCATATTCGGGTATTGTTGAATGACTTTGTCTAATTCGCTGTAAAATTGATTGTTTTCGACAGTTACACCAATCTCTTCATCACCTTGTAAAACTTGCAATTTCAAGCCTTGTTCGTTTCCGACAGTTTCATCGTTATTTGGCTCATTCTCTGTTTTGTTTTCTTCATTAACAACAGGTTTTCCCGTATTAATTTCCAACTTCCCACATGCCGCTAAAGCAAGAATAGATAAAATCATTAATAACACCAAGTACTTTCTCATTTTGATATCTCCTGACATAAATATAAAACTAGTCTTTATGAAAGAGCGTCCGCACTGAAGTCAAGCTATTCAACCAATGAATAGCCCCTCTTTTCAAGCGACTTATCCACCCCATATTTCGCCACTTCATAAAAATAACCGCGCCAACTAATTTGGTAGCGCGGTATTTTATCTGTTAATATTTATTTGACTTCTTCATATTTGAAGTCTTCTATTGACATCACTATATTACCTTCCTTTAGACTTTTCACTAACATTTTTTGTTCGTCAGTAAGCGGTAAAACTATAGGAAGTGCACTGTTCGGCTGTAAAATCCCTGCAATTTCTTCTTTCATTTCAACTGGTTGTTTTTCCCAGACAAACTCTTCATCTTTGTTTCCCAACGTATAATTGAATTCAAAGTTTTTAATCGCCACGGGTAATCGGTTGATTCCTAATATGACTAACTTTGAATTTCCTTCTTCATCATGTAGTGTATCCACTACATAGAGACTAAAATCACCCGCTGCCCCCATATCTGGATTTTCTTGAATGATTTTGTCTAGCTCGCTATATAGTTCATTATTTTCTACAGTTACACCAACCTCTGCATCACCTTTAATAACTTGTAATTTCAAGCCCTGTTCGCTCCCTGCTGTTTTATTACCAGTTGTCTCAAACTCTGAGTTATTTTCCCCATTATCTACAGGTTTTTCTGTACTTTTTTCTGTCTTTCCACATGCTGCTAAAGCAAGAATTGACAAAATCGTTAATAATACCAAGTACTTTCTCATTTTAATTTCTCCTAACTTAAAAACCAATTATTTTTTCTAATGTGTAATTTCAATATTTCGTAATTCACCTAAAAGTTCAGTTGCTTGATAGGTTTCTTTTTCTTTTGACAACCCTTTCGTCATCACTTTTATATGTAAGACGAATCCCTCGTTCGGTTTTAAGTCCCCTAAAAAATATTGTGGTAGGTCCAATTTCACGCCACTTAACCGCGCTTCAGGATTACCTTTCACGCGAAATGCAAGTTCCGCTTTTAAGCCGTTAATCGTTTTTTCGGTTTTATTTACGAATACACCGATAACAGTGAGCATCCGATCAACGTGCGAGTATAGACCCCTCAATATTACAAAGTTAAGCGATTTCACTTCGAAATTGAATTCTTTTTCAGTGAAAAATGTTTGAATATCTGACAATTCTCTTTGTATCTCTGGATCATTTTGTTGGTTTTCATGCGCTTTTGCTAATACGATTTTTATGGCCACAAATTAAATCTCCCTTAATTTACTAGATTGCCTATCTTTGTCGCTATCCAATTCAATGATGCTTTAACATTTCCAATCAGACCTTCTGTACTATAAACTTCATTCTGCAATCTCATTAATTCATTGTTTAAATCGTCTAAATTACGATCAACGTTATTTATATAGGTCGATAAACTTCCCTTGATCAAAGAACTTTTAAATATATTATTATGTTCTTTCAATAGCCGGCCTTTCCAATATGCATGATTCTCCCTAGATTCCTCATTCAACTTACTTTTAAAATCCAGCAAATCACTTTTTAACTCTATAAATTTTACTTGTAAAATTTTAATAGATTCAATTCTATCATTTAATGAAGCAAGTTGCCAATTGCATTGATTCAACACAGTTTGCTTTGAGTTGTATTGATTTTGAAACGATTGTTTCTCGCACAGGTACCTAAATTGGATTCAGCAGCTAATTAGCTTATAATAGTATTACAACGGATCAGAAGGGATCGATCAAGTTTTGAATAAAAAGATTGCTGTAATTACCGGTGCTGGAAGCGGATTAGGCGCATCGCTTGCGAAAAAATATGCGGAAGACGGGTATCATGTTTGTTTACTCGGAAGAACAGAAGATAAATTAGAGCGTACTGCGAAAGGTATACCAAACGAAGATCCTTCAATTTTCCAAGTAGACGTATCCTCTAAACAGGAAGTCTCTCAAGTTTTCACAAAGATTAAAGAAAACTTCGGCACTGTAGATGTGCTTGTAAATAATGCAGGAGTCGGCGTGTTTGATTTAGCGGAAAATTTATCAGAAGAAGCGGTCCATCAAATGATAGACATCAACTTAAAAGGCACGATATTCTGTACGCAAGAAGTACTCTCTGACATGAAAGAAAGGAACAGCGGCAGCATTTTAAACATCGTTTCCACGGCTGGATTAGAAGGAAAAAAGACGGAATCCGTTTACTGTGCAAGTAAGTTTGGTATACGCGGATTCCACGAAAGTCTGCTCGCCGAGCTAGAAGAAACAGACATTCACGTATTCGGCGCCTATATGGGCGGCATGAAAACAGAATTCTGGGACGGCATTTTTGACGCATCTCAAACAGCGGGATTAATGGATCCGGAAGACATTGCTGACATCATCTACCATAACGCAAAAGAACGAAGAAATTTGAATGTGGAGCAAGTCGTGATTAAGAATCATGGAATTTAAATAAGCATCTGTTTGTATTGTATTTAAAATACTGTTCATCTTGAAGGAGTAATGACTATGTCAAAGAAATCTTTACATACTTTATACGATGACATCGGTGCCGAGAAAATCGAGGAATTGGTAAACGCTTTTTACCCGAAAGTGTACGCTGATCCAAACTTGATTCCCATTTTTCACGGTGATATCAATGAAATCATGAACAAACAGCGGCTCTTTTTAACTCAATTCACTGGCGGCCCGCCGCTTTACAGTAATGTATACGGACCTCCAGCCATGCGCGCGCCACATACCTCATGAAGTCACACCGACAAGAGCCGAAAGCTGGTTACGCTGCATGAAAGAAGCTTTTGAAGAAGTTGGACTAGATCAAAGTCCTGCAGGTGAGGCATTTTATGAACGTTTAACACAAGTCGCAGCCATTATGATTAACAGCGAAGAGCCTGTATGAGTGTTTTCAAAGGCACCTTTCAAAGGTACCTGTGCATCACACACTTATGACAATTCCTAAACATGGATAAATATAAAAAAGGGTATCGATAAAGCTGAACACAGTCGATACCCCTTTTTATTTCATGCAATTGTAGTGAATAAACTGATTAGTGTCTTGCACAGGTACCCAAAACTCAAAAACTGATTTCCCCTACAAAAGGAAATCAGTTTTTTATTTAACTATTAATTGTTCGTTTCTACTACTACATTTTTCACTGCAATCTCTCGATGGCGAACAATTTGTCGAATGTACATTAAAAACACAATAAATGTGATAATACCACCGATAGTAATCGAAAGTGTGTAATCCAAGTTCAATCCTTCAGGTGCGTATAAGAAGTAAGTTGCGACGACACCTGTCATAAAGAGTGCTGGAATCCCCGCGAGTATATGCGCATGTGCCCGTCCTTCTTTCAGCAAATAAGAAACGACAACCCATAACATGATGGTAGCCGTAAGCTGGTTTGTCCCGCCTACATATCTCCATAAAAATGAGTAGTCAATCGTTGATAATAAAAATGCTGGAACACCAAGCACAACAGTCGCCATGACAACTGTACGTTTTTTGTCTGGATCAAACCATTTCGATACTGACTCCATAATAATCATTCTTGAAGAACGAAGCGCAGTATCCCCTGTCGTTATCGGTAAAATAATCACTGCAAGGATGGCTAAAATCCCTCCGAATGTACCAAGCATCGTTGAAGACATTTCATTAATGACACCTGCCGGACCACCCGCCGCAAGAGCTGCTTGAAGTCCACCTGTTCCACCGAAAAACGTCATTCCCGCTGCTGCCCAAACGAGTGCGATCACACCTTCTCCAATCATTGCACCGTAAAAGATTTTGCGGCCTTCTGACTCTTTTTTCATCGTTCTAGAAACAATCGGACTTTGCGTTGAGTGGAAACCTGAAAGTGCTCCGCAAGAAATCGTCACCATCAATAATGGCCAAACCGGCAACTCCCCAGGATGTAAATTACTTAAGGTCAAATTGGGAATTGTATAATTACCAAACAGCAGAACCACCCCTACCGCAACCGCCATAAAGATAATGATTGCACCAAAGATCGGATAGATTTTACCGATAATTTTATTTATAGGCATAACTGCTGCGATGAAGAAGTAAGCAAAAACAATCACTAATGCACCTATAAAGGGAATCGGTGTAATTTGAGCGATTAACTGTGCCGGTCCTGCTGTAAAGGCTGCAGTTACTAAAATCATTAAAATTAGTGAAATGATAACAATCGATTTCCGAGCAAAGGTTCCTAAGTATTTTCCCACAATTTGTGGAAACTGTGCGCCCTTATGTTTTAAAGATAACATGCCTGAGAAGTAATCATGAACCCCTCCTGCAAAAATCGAACCAAAGACAATCCATATAAATGCCACAGGCCCGTACAATGCACCTGCAACCGCCCCGAAAATAGGTCCTAACCCAGCAATATTTAATAGTTGGATTAACCACCCTTTCCACCAGCTCATCGGTACATAATCCATACCGTCATTTACGGTATACGCGGGCGTTTCACGAGTATCATCAATCTTAAATGCTTTCTCGATCACTTTCGAATAAACCGCGTACCCGGCTAGTAATAAAATAATCGATCCTAAAAAAGTAGCCATTTACGCGAGCCTCCTATAATTTAAAAATACTAACAATTTAATATAATGACAATTATATACTATAACAATATAAAAACAAGTGCACTCTTTTCTTTTCAAAAAGGTACCTGTGCAAGGTGCATTTATGACAATTCACGTCTTTGGATAAAAATTTAAAGGAATATCGACAAAGCGTTATGTAGTCTATATCCCTTTTACATTTTATGCAATTGTAGTGTATAATCAGAATACTGTCTTGCACAGGTACCTAAAAATGAATACTTGTAAAGATGAAGTGATACGTGGTATAAGTGTAAAAGGTATAAGTCAATTGAAGATGAATAAAGGATTTTGCAATGGATAAGTATCGTTTATCTATATTGCAATAGGAGGATATAAATTTTGAGCAACAAGGATAATTTTTGGCTTGATTTACCGAAGCCGTTTTTTATATTAGCACCGATGGAAGATGTCACGGACGTTGTGTTTCGTCACGTCATTAGTGAAGCAGCAAGGCCAGATGTTTTTTTCACAGAATTTACAAACACTGAAAGCTATTGTCACCCTGACGGAAGAGCTAGTGTACGAGGTCGTTTAACATTCACAGAAGATGAACAACCGATTGTCGCTCATATTTGGGGCGATAAGCCTGAGTTATTTGAACAAATGAGTATCGATATGAAAAAACTCGGGTTTAAAGGAATCGATTTAAATATGGGATGCCCAGTACAAAATGTGGCGGCAAAAGGAAAAGGTGCTGGATTAATACGTCGTCCAGAAGTGGCAGCGGAAATTATTCAAGCAGCAAAAGCTGGTGGATTGCCAGTTAGTGTTAAAACAAGATTAGGCTATGTCGACCTTGATGAATGGCGCGATTGGTTAGGTCATATATTCAAACAAGGTATTGCGAACCTATCCATTCACCTTCGTACGAAAAAAGAAATGAGTAAAGTAGATGCACACTGGGAACTAATCCCTGAAATAAATAAAATGCGAGATGAAATTGCACCAAATACACTGTTGACAATTAATGGAGACATTCCTGACCGTGCTACAGGATTAAAATTAGTAGAACAATACGGTGTTGATGGCGTAATGATTGGTCGCGGCGTTTTCACGAATCCATTTGCTTTTGAAAAAGAACCTAGAGAACATAGTGTGGAGGAATTTCTCGATCTATTATTTTTACAGTTAGATCTCCACGATAAATATTCAAATGAAATAGAACCACGTCCATTTAAAGCTCTTCTACGATTTTTCAAAATCTATATTCGTGGATTTAAAGGAGCAGGCGAACTCAGAAACCAACTAATGGATACAAAGTCAACCGATGACGTACGTCGTATGGTAAAACTGTTTTTAGATAAAGAATAACTAAAAATAAAAAGCCGCTGGAAAGTCAGTAACAATCGACTTTCCAAGCGGATTCTTTTTATAAGCAAGTAGGTACCAGCAAGTAGGTACCTGTGCACGACCCATTTATGACAATTCATCGATTTGGATAAAAATTCAAAAAGGAATCGACAAAGCGTTATAAAGTCGGTATCCCTTTTTAGTTTTATGCAATTGTAGTGAATTAACTGAGTAGTGTCTTGCACAGGTACCTAAAAAAGGTACCTAAAAAAGTACCTAAAAATTCTCCCGTTACACCGGCTTGACCTTCCATATCTCTGTTGCGTATTCCTTGATTGTTCGGTCGCTTGAAAACTTGCCTGAATACGCGATGTTCGTCACGCTCATGGAGAGCCATTTTAATTTATCTCGGTATACTTGCTCCACATGCTCTTGTATTTCCAAATAAGGTTCGAAGTCTTTTAACACAAAATAAGGATCATTGTTATACAGAATATTGTAGTAGATATCTTTAAATTCAATTTCATCGGTGCCGAATCCATTATTTAATTGATCAAGAATCCTGCTGATACGGTCATCACTATGATATAAATCCATTGCGCGATAGCCGCCTTGATTATTATACTGTATGACTTCATCAGATTTTAAGCCGAAAATGAAAATGTTTTGATTCCCGACTTCTTGTTTAATTTCAACATTCGCACCATCCAATGTGCCGACGGTTAAAGCACCATTCATCATCAGCTTCATATTCCCTGTGCCTGACGCTTCTTTCCCGGCTGTTGAAATTTGTTCACTAACATCGGCGGCAGGTATGATGCGTTCTGCTAGACTCACATTGTAATTCTCTATAAAAACGACTTTTAGCTTATCTCGGATATCCGGATCGTTATTTACAATCGTTGCGACCTTATGAATGAGTTTAATAACCTCTTTGGCTAAATGATAACTTGGTGCTGCTTTTGCTCCGAATATAAAAGTCCGTGGTGTGATATCCATATTCGGGCAGGCTTTTAACTGATCATACAAGTACATTATGTGAAAAACCTTCAGCAATTGCCGCTTATATTCATGCAATCGTTTTACTTGCACGTCAAAAATCGATTGATCATCCACTAGAATACCTGTACGGTCATGGATGAGCTTAGCCAAAATCTGTTTATTTTCAAGTTTTACTTGATTGACCTTTTCTAAAAAAGGCTGATCACTCGAATACTTTAACAGGTTGATTAGCTGATTCGGACGCTGAATCCATTGTGAGCCTATAGATTCCGTGATAAGTGCTGATAGTTTTGGATTTGCCTGTAGCAACCAGCGGCGGTGGGTAATTCCATTCGTCTTATTATTAAAACGTTCAGGGAAAAGTGAATAAAAGTGCTTCATTTCCTGTTTTTTTAATATTTCCGTATGTAATTTGGCTACACCATTTACACTAAAACTACCTACAATCGCCAGACGCGCCATGTGAATCTGTCCATCAGCTATAACTGCCAGCTCGGGAATATCCTCCCTTAATTCCTGATGGTCAAACCAAATCCCTTTACAAAATCGTTCATTAATTTCATCAATAATCATATAAATTCTTGGTAATAGCTGCTTCATCATCTCTACCGGCCATTTTTCAAATGCCTCACTTAATGTCGTATGATTCGTGTAAGCGATGACTTTTGTCGTTACCTTCCAAGCATTATCCCAGCTGAATTTAGCTTCGTCTAACAATATTCGCATAAGTTCCGGGATTGCCAAAGTTGGATGCGTATCATTTATTTGTATGACAACCTTTTCTGCCAAGTGCTTTAGAGACTTTTGATTATTTTGCTGGTAGGTTTTTATGATTTGTTGCAAACTCGCGGAAACAAGAAAGTATTGTTGCTTTAATCGCAGCTCTTTCCCTTCATATTGGGAATCATCCGGATACAGATAACCGGAAATTTGTTCAATCGAATGCTGATGATCCAGTTCATGGTAATAATTTGAACTTTCATCTGCAAAGTCTTCATGCGCTTTTACCGGTTCGGCACTCCAAAGCCTGAGTGTATTCGTGACGCCATTTTGATAACCGATAATGGGAATATCATACGGAACAGCCATTACTTTGTCCGTATTTTCATATTTAAATTCAAGATTGCCATCTTGTTTCTGAAACATGCTGACATCCCCGCGAAAATTAATACTAACCGCTTCATCCGCCCGCCTGGTTTCCCATGGATACGGGTTCTTTAACCAATTATCAGGGAGTTCAATCTGATTTCCATGAATAATTCGCTGTTCAAATAAACCATAACGGTATCTGATGCCAAAACCATGACCAGCATATTTCAGTGAAGCTAACGAATCAAGGAAACATGCTGCTAAACGGCCTAATCCACCGTTTCCTAAACCAGCATCATGCTCCTGACCATATACTTCTTCCGGATTGAAACCGAGCTTTTGAAGGGCTTGATTTGAAATATCCAGCATCTCGCAATTAAGCAAATTGCTTTTGAGCAAACTGCCAATTAAAAACTCCATAGATAAATAGTAAACTTGTTTATTCATTTTTTCTTCATACTTCTTTGTTGTAGCTTCCCATTGCGGCATCATTTCTTCATTTACAATAGAAGCAATTACATAATAAATATCGCTATTACGAGCATCGTGTAGATCTTTTCCCGTTTCTTGTTTTAATTTATGACCCATTTTATCAATAAACTCATCTACTGTTAGTTCAGGCAAAAAACTTCTCTCCCTTATGGCGCATAATGGTTAAACTTCTTGCACCTGAAACTTCAATCTGTCCACACCTTCACCTTCGTCGTGTGGCATTTTACTTTCTATTAATCTGCGGTAAAGCGCCGTGTATTCATGTGCTGATTCTTTCCAGCTAAATCGACTTTTATTCACATTCTGACCTAGTTTCGTCCACTGCACGGGCTGATGAAAGATTGATAACGAATAGTTCAAAACAGTCAAGAGGTCATGTGCATTATAATTCGTAAAACTAAAACCATTTCCTTCATCCGTCACCTCATTATAGGCATGAACGGTATCTTTTAGCCCCCCAGTTTCACGTACAATCGGCACGGATTTATACTGCAAGGCAATAAGCTGCGCCAATCCGCAAGGTTCAAATAATGATGGCATGATAAAAAAGTCTGATGCTGCATATAATTGACGGGCCAACGCCTCATCAAATGTCAACATGGTCACTAATTTATTGGGATGGCGGTCAACAGCTTCTCTGAAAAAGTGTTCAAATTCGGCATCCCCGGTCCCTAAAATAATTAGTTGAACGTCATTTTCAAGAAACGCATCTAAAATATGTTCCACTAGATGCAACCCCTTTTGTTCAACTAGCCGGGTAATGATTGTGTATAGCGGCTTATCCGCGTCAATCGGCAAGCCAACTCTTTCCTGTATAAGTAACTTGTTTTCTTTCTTTTTAATTCTTGAAGATCGAAAAGGTACAGGAACGGCAGGGTCCGTTAATGGATTATATTCTTTTGTATCAATCCCGTTTAATATTCCCACCAAGTCCGCTTCTCTTTCTAATAGAATCGATTCGAGCCCCTCGCTAAAGTAGGGGTCCTTGATCTCCTCCGCATAAGTCGGGCTCACTGTCGTGATTTTATCTGCATGAAACAGGGCGCTCTTCAGGCAATTCAACATACCGTTCCATTCCATTCCCGCGATGTGTTCATCTGGTAATTGGAAGAAGTCGGAATAGGTATCCAGTTTCATGAGACCTTGGTACTTTATGTTATGGATTGTAAACACGGTTTTCATATGGGCAATCGGCTGTTTAATTTTTGCAAGCGCGACAGCGATTCCTGCTTGCCAGTCATGCGCGTGCAAGATATCTGGTGTAAAGTCGAGATGATGGAGTGCTTCTATCACCGCATGGCTAAAAAAGACAAAGCGCTCCCCGTCATCATAATAGCCGTAGATCCCTTTTCTCGTGAAATAATACGGATTCGAAACAAAATAATACAGTATGTTTTGATGGGTTAACGTATAAATGCGTACTTCCTGATTACGCCAGCCGAATTCCACATTGAAAGAGGTATGGTAGGTCATTTGTTCCCGCCATTCCCCGTCGATTTCATCATAAAGAGGCAAAATCACACGTACATCGACTCTTTCATTCGTTTGCAACGCTTGCGGAAGAGACCCGATTACATCTGCAAGTCCGCCTGTTTTAACAAAGGGTGTGCATTCTGATGCGACAAATAATATTTTTTCCATTGTTGATCTCTCCTATATCGTAGTCCGGGGTGTCAATCACAATGTTGTACTTTTTGCGACGACATATGGCTTTTCTTTCGATCCGATTAATTTTTGATTAGCTGTAACATGCACATCTTTATCCAGGATGACATTTTCCAAATAAACACCCGCTTCAATTTTACAACGTTGCATGATAATGGAGTTTTTAATAGTGGCGCCCTCTTCTACTGAAACCCCTCGAAATAATATACTGCCTTCTACGTCTCCATCGATTTGACAACCATTGCCTAAAATCGATTTTTTCACAATCGCGCCTGTTCGGTATTTCGTTGGTGGTTGATTACCTATTTTTGTCCGGATGAATGGTTGTTTATAAAATAATGCGCGGTAATTCTCTTCATTCAATAAATTCATATTATGTCTATAATAACTTTCAATCGAGTTTACAAATACGCCGTATTCCTTATTTTCATAAGTTTGCACTTTTAAATCAGCGAGCCTTTCCTTTATGCCATGCACAAAAAAGTGATCTTCGTTGTGGGCGATACATTGATCCACGAGTGACATTAATAATTCCTTATTAATAATATACACGCTTGTAAATAGTTCATGATTGTTCAAATCATTCGTTATTTTTGTAACCCAGCCTTCCTCGTCCTTCTCAATTCGATAGCAGGATTCGTGTTCCGCATTTAATGATTTTTGTTGCGTCGATATAAGCGTGATATCTGCTTTCCGCTCAAGATGGAATTTAAATGCATCCGAATACTCAGTATTAGAAACATACTGCCCCCCGCTCACTAGAACATAGGCCGATTTACCACGATTAAAATAATCGCGATTATTATGGAAAAATCGCAAGTCGCCTTTTGAAATGTCAGACGGATCATTCCAGTCTGGCGGCAAGATAAACAAACCGCCATTTTGCCTGCCCAACCCCCAATTTTCCCCCGTCTCCAAATGATCCATTAATGAACGGTATTTACTGGAAGTGAAAACAGCTATCTCTTCAACACCCGAATCTCCCATATTGGAAAGCGGGAAATCTATTAAACGATACCTCCCCGCAAACGGGATAGAAGCGCCCGAGCGAAAATAAGTTAATTCGTGAAAAAAGTGGTGCTCATGCTCTAAATTAATCAAACCCATCATGGTTTCCATCTGTCTGCCCCCTTAGACTTTTGCTGTTAATAATAAATCAATTAATGATTCTTGATCGATCACGAGCGGTTCTTCATCCGCTTGAACTTGGATATGGGTTCCATCTGGTATATCAGTATCTCCCATCACAATCACTCTTTCCAAAACAACATTTCGGCCCACTTTTACGCCCGGATGTAAAATGGATTGGGATACAATGCTGTTTTTTTCAATTGCTACATTCTCGAATACGATTGAATTTTCCACTGTGCCACTTATCCAGCAACCGGAGTTAATAAGTGAATGCTTCACAACTGCAGTTTCACCAATATATTGTGGCGGGATATTCGATTCATTCGAATAAGTCCTCCAATTCTTATCGTTTAAGAGAAACTGTAAATCCTCGTCAAGTAAATCCATATTCGCTTCCCAATAGCTTTCAATTGTTCCAACATCTTTCCAGTAATTATCAAAACGATAAGCAAACAGTTTCAAACCATCATCTACCATGGCTGGAATGATATCATTTCCAAAATCATGACTGGACTGTTCATTCGCAGCATCATCCAGTAAATAAGCCTTTAAATTTGACCAATTAAATATATAGATTCCCATGGAAGCTAAATTACTTTTTGGCTTTTTAGGCTTTTCATCGAACTCATATATTTGCAAGTCCTCTGTTGTATTCAGAATGCCGAACCGTGGCGCTTCTTCCCATGAAACTGGTTTAACGGAAATCGTCGCATCCGCACCTGTTTCCTTATGATGTTGCAGAAGTTTTGTGTAATCCATTTGATAAATATGATCGCCAGAAATAACGAGTACATATTCCGGGTCATAACTATCGATGTATAGAATGTTTTGATAAATGGCATCAGCTGTACCTGAATACCAGGCGCCGCCATCTTGTGCAGTGTATGGAGATAAAACCTGCATACCACTATTCAGCCCCCCCATTCCCCACGGGCCGCCATTTCCGATATGTTTATTTAATTCAAGTGGTGAATATTGAGTCATAACCCCTACCCGATGCAAACTGGAATTCGCGCAATTGCTTAATGCAAAATCGATAATTCGATATTTACCGCCAAAAGGTACCGCCGGTTTTGCAAGATCTTTCGTTAATAACCCCAATCGTTTACCTTCCCCTCCAGCTAACAACATACCCACACAGTTCTTCATTGATTTGCCTCCTTATTATTCGTTTTTTCACGTTTAAAAATAGCAATTGCTAAAGGGGGTACTTTTATTTTTATATGTTGGTCTGCATGATGCCATTTCTCCGGAAACGTGAAATGCACTGCTTCATTTAGCTGACCCGATCCCCCGAACACATCCGCATCTGAATTAAAAACTTCTTTATATGTTCCAGGTTCCAGCACGCCGATTTTATAGTCATAAATGACATTTGGCGTGAAATTACAAACGATAACTAACGAATCTTCTTTACTAGTACCAAACCTCTGGAAAGCGATGATACTTTGTTCAACATTATGAGGGTCAATCCATTTAAATCCTTCCGGGTCATGATCCAACTCATAAAGCTCAGGGTATGCGCGGTAAAATTGATTTAGTACTTCTACATATTTTTTTATCCCTCGGTGGAGCGGATATTCCAATAAGTGCCAGTCAAGTTCCTCCCGATCTTTCCATTCCGCATATTGTCCCAATTCTCCCCCCATAAATAATAACTTTTTACCGGGGTGAGTCATCATATAGCCATAGAGCAATCTCAAGTTGGCAAATTTCTGCCACTGGTCTCCTGGCATTTTATCTAGTAAGGATTTCTTACCATGAACTACTTCATCATGTGATAGTGGCAGTAGAAATTTCTCCGAATAGGTATACATAAACGAGAAAGTAAGTAATTCATGATGCCATTTCCGATGAACCGGATCGCTTGCCATATATTTCAGCATGTCGTTCATCCAACCCATATTCCATTTAAAGTCGAAGCCAAGTCCCCCGCTATAGGTCGGCGCCGTAATGAGCGGTAAATCGGAACTATCCTCAGCCATCATGAGCACACTCGGATGATAAGCACCCATTGCTTCATTCAATTTGCGAATAAACGCGATGGCTTCCAAGTTTTCTTCTTCACCGTAAGTGTTATAGATTTTCTCTTCTCCGTCTGCTTTGTCGAAGTTCAGGTAAATCATGCTAGCGACCGCATCGACTCGAATTCCGTCAATGTGATATTCCTCTGCCCAAAACATGGCATTTGAAATTAAAAAACTTTGCACCTCGGGCCGTCCAAAATCGAAGGTTAATGTTCCCCACGATTTCTTTTCCGCTTTACGCGGATCACTATACTCATATAATGCTTGTCCATCAAATTGACGTAATCCAAATTCATCCTTACAGAAATGACCGGGCACCCAATCCATAATGACGCCTAAATCATGCTGATGACATTGATCAACAAAATACTTAAAATCATCCCGCGATCCATAACGCGATGTGACTGAAAAGTATCCGGTGATTTGATAGCCCCATGATGGATCGTATGGATGTTCAGCGAGAGGCATAAGTTCTATATGGGTGAAGCCGAGCGATTTGACATAAGGAACCAATGTTTCGGCTAGTTCCCGGTAGGTATAAAATTCGCTTGCGTCTTTTGTCTCCCATTCTTCCAATTGCTTGCTTTGTTTGGTCTTCCACGATCCAAGATGTACTTCATAGATGTTAATCGGTGCCGCAAAGGGATCTAGTGTTTCTTTTGCTTTCTGCCATGCCTGGTCCTTCCATTCATAGGTAGAATTAGTTGGCGTGACGGATGCGGTTGCTGGCCGAATCTCGGATTCAAGTGCATATGGATCTGCTTTCATTACTACCGAGCCATTTTGTGAATGCACTTCGTATTTATAGGAAGTATTTTCACTAATATCTGTAAAAAAACCGATCCAAAGGCCAGCTTCTGTTATCCGTTTTAATCCGTGTGCGTTTCCTTTCCATAGGTTAAAGTCGCCCACAACATGAATATCACTGGCATTCGGTGCCCAAACCGCAAAACGATAACCACTTTGCCCTTCCCATTCGATGGGATGGCACCCCAACAAATTTTGACTATAGTAATTCGTGCCCTGATGAAATAAAAAAAGGTCTTCATCAGAAATATAATAATCCATAAATCTGCCCCCCATGATGTAACTTGCAATTTATTAATCAATCATTAATAATATTTTTTTCCAATAGTTCAGTTTAAAAGACAGGGAAATTCCCCATACTTTCAATCAGCGATGCATAGAAATAGTATATTCTCTTGATGTAGAATTATAGAGAATATTACATATTTATTCTATTGATAATATAGTATACAACACTTAACCTAAAAAATCTTTCGAATTGTCTGAACAAATAACTACATTTTTCGACATTTTTGATGTACCCTATAAAGTCAGTCAGGTAAAAAAACTTGAAAAACCTGACAACTTCCAAAAACAACGATAGAATCATATACTAATTAGAAGAAATGTATAGATGAGGTGTTATATTATGAAGAATCTTGCGGCATGGATAGATGATGTATTTGTTTTAACGGTAAAAGTTCCAGATGCAGCCGCAGTTATGAAGGAAACAAATCCGCCTATTATTCACTGGGCAGCGATGGATAAGTATTTTCCTGTAAAGCTGGATCATGCAATCGACGCTACTATTGTACGCATGACTTTGGTAGATGAACTGCCAATGGGAGAAGACCTATTTTTGAATTGGGGGAAACTGCGTGTACCTATTTATCCACGCGCAATTGTTCGAACAGATTGGTTTGAAAAACGTTATTCCTGTTTGGAGACCGAATTGGGAGCTGTATATGAAGAAACAGCAACCACTTTTTCCGTATGGGCACCAACTGCAACGTGTGTAACGCTCTTTCTTGGCGATCAAATATATGCGCTAAAACGTGGAAAGAATGGGATTTGGTCCAGCAAGATTTCTGGAAATTGGCACGAGTTTCCTTATCAATACGAAGTTACTGTCAATGGACAAACCACTCGCGTGAACGACCCTTACTCAAAAGCATTGCTTGTCAACAGTGAGAAAAGTGTTGTCGTCGATCTATCAAAGACCAATCCCGCCGGTTTCGCCGAACATATCAGACCCGAACAGCAACATTTACAGGATGCTATCATTTATGAACTGCATGTCAGAGACGCGACGATGCAGGAAGCCGGAGGTATTTATAACAAAGGGAAATTTTTAGGGTTGACTGAAGCAAATACAACAACGGAAAACGGCTATTCAACGGGGATTTCATATATTAAGGAACTAGGCTGCACTCATGTTCAAATTTTGCCAATAAATGATTTTGCCCGTGTGAACGAGCAACAACCCGAAAAAGATTATAATTGGGGCTATGATCCACTCTATTTTCAGGTGCCAGAAGGAAGTTATTCCACCGCCCCTGAAAATCCTATCTCTAGAATAAAAGAAAGCAAAGAAATGATTCATGCATTCCATCAAGCAGGCATATCCGTCATTCTCGACGTTGTTTATAATCATGTGTTCGTAATGGAGGAATCTGCTTTTGAAAAATTAGTGCCCGGCTATTATTTCCGTTATCATGCTGATGGAAATTTAAGCAATGGTACGGGGGTAGGCAATGATTTCGCGACAGAACGAAAAATGGCGCAAAAATTCATTTTGGATACGATAGACTTTTGGCTTTCAGAATACCGCGTGGCCGGGTTTCGTTTTGACCTGATGGGCGCAATGGATATTGAAACAATCCAGAAAATTCGCGACCGTTGCGCCGTGGAAGTAACACCAATTATGTTGCTCGGGGAAGGATGGGATTTGCCCACAGCCTTGCCTACCGAAATGAAGGCAACTTCCTCTAATTCAAATCAATTAGCGGACATACGCTTCTTTAATGATTATTTCCGGGATTCGGTAAAGGGGAATTTATTTAACGCAGATGATAAGGGGTATATAAATGGTGATGGCCGATTTATCGAACGGTTGCCCAATCTGGTGTCAGGATCTGTTTTAGACAAATTCGGAGCTCCTTTTGTTTCCGAAGTAAACCAGACCATTAATTATGTAGAATGTCATGACAACCATACACTTTGGGATCGGCTCCAACTTACCAACCCGCAGTCTAGTGCAGACATGAAAAAGAAAATGCATCAACTCGCTACCGGCATCACCTTATTAAGTCAAGGCGTGCCCTTTCTTCATGCAGGTCAGGAATGGTTCAGAAGCAAACAAGGCGATGAAAACAGCTATATTTCCGGCGATCACATCAACCAATTGGACTGGAAAATGCGAGAATCCGAAGATGAGCATATACAATTCATCAAAAAACTCATCGCAATCAGAAGAAAATATCGCATCTTCCGCCTCCGCTCAAAACAAGATATTCAAGAACGATTCCAAGTCCTAGACACACCCGCGCCTGTTTTCGGCTTCACACTCTTTGGAGACAATGAGGACTTCGCGATTTATATGAATCCAACCAATAAACATTGGCAGCTCCACTTACCTTCATCAGGCAAATGGCAAGTACTCGCAACCAATCATTTACCCGGACAGACAAAAACAGATGAAATACCCGGAGAATTCACACGCCTCAACCCCTACGAATTAATTGTCCTAAAAAGACCATTAAATCCACGTGATAAATAGGTACCTATTTTTACAGAAAAAATAGGTACCTATTTTCGCAAAAAAATAGGTGCCTGTGCAAGGTGCATTTATGACAATTCACGAATGTGGATAATAATAAAAAGGATATCGACAAAGCGTTACGCAGTCGATAGCCCTTTTTCACTTTATACAATTGTAGTGAATTGACTGAGTAGTGTCTTGCACAGGTACCTAAAACGGGTATCAGTGAACGGAACAAGTTAAGTATTTTATCGCTGGCTTTTCGGTATTATGGAATTTATCATCTTTTCCTCTTTCTTAAATCTGGTTTGCTTTTAACCACTAGTTTTTCAAACTCGACAAATACGAAATGTCTGTTATCCTCCATCTCCTGAACCTTGATCACTATTCCGTTACGTCCTTTTATTCTAACTTTCTCATTGACGGAAGGTATGATTCTTGATGCTATGTTTAGTACATAGGTGTTACCTTCATAAAAATGAATGGAATACATATTCTTGTCCCCTTATTCGTTTTTTGAACGTTGATTCCATTCATTTTATGATGGTGAAGAGGATTTAGAACCTCTTAAATAGGTGTCTTTCCAACAAACTATCGAAATCAAAAAAGGCCGCTTCGAAAGTCAGTTACAGTCGACTTTGAAGCGGCTTCTAATGAATAAAAATAGGTACCTATTTTTACAGAAAAAATAGGTACCTGTGCAAGGTGCATTTATGACAATTCAGGAGTGTGGATAAAAATAAATTGAGATATGACAAAGCGTTATGCAGTCGATATCCCTTTTTCATTTTATGCAATTGTAGTGAATTGACTGAGTAGTGTCTTGCACAGGTACCTAAAACGGTTTCAACTACTGCAAGAAAAATTCATCAAACTTTTTCCGGTTTAACTTATGAATGTCGAGGTCTGTTTCATAATACTTTCTCGTTTTATCATCCATTTCCACTACCAATAGCGGGATGTTTTCTTTCACTATTTTATCTTTAACCGCCCGCGCCTCATATAAATGGTATTCCGACAGTCCCATTTTTTCAAATTCAGTTCTTGATCCATTTGTTTCTACGAATAGAAAATTCCATGTAAACGATAAATCGTATCGATATTTACCTTTCTGCCTTTTCTTCATATAAGGAGTGATTGTCACGCTTTCGATTTGCTCCCATTTAATCTGCTCTTCTGCTCCCGTCCACCTTGATGTTACAATTCCTTCGGTTTCATGAATCCCCCTGTAATCATTCCATAGTACATACAACATGCTGGAAAATGTTATCAACATTACAATTACAAATAACGTTAATTTTTTCCCACCATGAGGCCATCCAAATAATATTTTAGGAAATAAGGATAATACAAAAATGATGAATACCGCGATGAGTAAGCCCGAAACATTTGGAGAGGATGTTAGTTCAAACCATAAGTAATCTACACGAGAAAGTGTTCCGCCTTTTAATTTTGAGTATTCGTCATACAATATAAATATTGATGGAATTAATATGATAAATTAAAAATAAGCGGCAGTAAATCTTAAATACTTGATCTTGAAATCCTCCGTGCCAATCGCATCCACTGGCCTAAAATATAAAGTGGATATGCAAAAATAATCATAAACAAAATATTAAATAGTCCATCTGAAAACACAAGTCCTATACTAATGAATCCAAACATTGTTCCCGCAGCTATTAATAAAATTCCAAGAAGCTTTTTAATCATCACTCACTCCAGCCTTTCAGATAGTTCTTTTGCGCGCACCGCAATCGCCCAGGAACCAAGAAATCAAATTTCCAAAAGTGGGCAAAAGATTTTAGATTGGTCAAAGATGGCTTCGTCGGAAAATAAAAAAAGGCGCTCGTGTTTCTAAGCGCCTGTCGAAGAATTCACTTTGTTTATCTAGTTATTGCTTTAAAGCGCCGTCCGCCTCAGGGATGTCATTCATGTCAAGGGCATTCATTTGACAGAAGTATTCCAGAAAGTTTTCAGCTTCTTTAATTTGCTCTTCATCTGTTCTTAATGCAATGATATCCTTTAAGATTTGTGCGGTCCAAATATTATCAAAATAACGATATTTACCCGAATTCCATGCAGTTCGATCAGGATAGTTCTTATTGATATAATAGTTCCAGAAAAGCATTTTCTCTGCTTCTTGATCCGTGAGCTCGATTCTAAATTCTTCATGAGACGGCACCATTCCGTCATCGCTAAGTTCGCCGGAAAAAGCTTCATTTATCATGTAGAGACCAAGAATCTGTCTTTCTGTTTCTGGTTGATCCGAATCTCTTGCAGTCAGAAGACCTGCACTGTTCGGACGCAAACGAGCTGCTCTGTTTGGCTGCCCTTTATTTGCTCCGCTTTGAACCTGGCCAGTAGATACTTGCCAGTCGACAAATACATTTTGTTGCTCTTCTTCGTCCAGCCAGAAAACAACTTGTGAGCTTTCATGAATTCTAAGATTCTTCAGTTTTTCCATGCGCTGCTGTTCAAGCGCTTGTTCTTCACGTTTTCTTTCAAGTGCTTCTTCTTCCATTTCCTTCTTCAAAAAGACTTTCTTCATCGTTTTTGCAGTAGTCCGGTCATTTAGTGTTATAAATGTTCCGAAAGCATCAGGATAAACGAATTTTTTAATATCCTCATTAAACTCAATGGTAATGATAGAATCCTCATGATTCACGATATTTCCTTCACCAAACACTTTATGAGTTATTTCTTCATTAATTAAATTCATTAACCCACTCTCCTTATATAATATATTCAGATAGTTATTTTAACCCCATTATTCCCTAACTATCTCGCTTTCAATAAAGTTCATTTGACCGTATGAAACGAAAACGAGTTTTCCAATTCAAAAAATCGCACTCAAATTCTATCTGGAAGAAGTTGCGCACGATTGACGAATGCCGTCTCAATAACTGTTATAACTATATAGTACCATATTTTCTGACAAATTGCAAATTTAGTGGTTGACAACGGTAGTTTGTTTATCGTATAATATTTCCTTTTAAATTTTAAGGTGATCAGAAAAGGTAAAATCCCAAGACAAAATAAAACGGCTCCAATCATAAAACCATTGATTAGAACCATTTCATTATGTACCACTGTTTATCTTCTATTCAATCATCAGACGTTGCAACGGATACGCCACTTTCTTCAAACACTTTCTGTGCGGCTTTTAAAGCATTCAGAGCACGCGGAAATCCGGTATACGGGATGAGGTGCATAATACAACCAACGATTTCTTCCGGTGTTAAACCTACTGTCAGGCCTGTTTTTACATGCATCTCAATCTGCGGTGTTCCTTGTGCAACCAGAGCTGAAATGGTCGTAAGAACTTTTTGTTTGTTATCCAACCCAGGTCGCGAATAAATATCCCCAAAAGCAAACTCAACAACATATTTGCTTAAATCAGGCGCAACATCTTTAAACCCCTCACCAATATCCATATGGCCAGTTGGGTTGTCGCTGTCTGGTACAGTCAGTTCCATTAATTTGTCTAAACCTTGTTGATAACGATCTTTTGCCATTGTAAAATCCTCCTTGATTTAAGTACTCGTCACTTTCACGCTAATTCAAATCTACTATTATTTCCGAACAATGCCAGTATATATCCAATATAAAAATAAGTAAAATGAACTCTTGCACTAAGCGAGATAGGCTCATGAAATACCTTCCTTAACTCCGTCACTTAACCATTCCGCAGTCAAAGTTTCCGCAGTTAACATCTCTTCCGGCTTGCCTTCAAATATAATATGTCCGCCTTGTTTTCCGCCGCCCGGACCTAATTCTATGACCCAGTCGCTCGCCGCTATAAAATCCAAATTATGTTCGATGATTATAACGGAATTGCCCTTGCTGACAAGACTTTGAAATACATCCAAGAGTTTTCCATTATCTTTTGCGTGCAACCCTAAAGATGGTTCATCTAATAGGTAGATTTGTCCTTCTTTTTGCAAGTGGCTCGCAAGTTTTAGACGCTGAACTTCTCCCCCGCTGAAAGAACTCGTCGTCTGGCCTAACGTTAGATACCCTAATCCTACATCTCGCAGCGTATTCACCCTATTTAAGATCTTTGGCATATCAAAATAGTTCATAGCCTCGACAATCGTTAAATCTAAAATCTCTGCTATATTTTTACCTCGATATCGGTATGACAATGCTTCATCCGAATATCTCAATCCATTACACGCTTCACAGGTAACAGTCACTGGATCCGCAAATGCTACATCTGGTTTTGTTATGCCTTTTCCTTCGCAGAAAGGACATGCCCCTATGGAGTTAAAGCTAAATAATCCTGGTGGTTGCCCTGTTTCCCTTGATAGGATTAAACGAAGATCATCCATGATTCCCATATAAGTAGCTAGCGTCGAACGGTTAGAGATTCCTATCCTGCCATGCCCGACCAGGATCGTTTCTGGATAACTTTCCGGGAATGCTTCCACCATTAAGGAGCTTTTACCCGAACCAGATACGCCGCATACAGAGACCAGAGCATTTCGAGGAATATTTACGCTAACATTTTTCAAGTTATTGTGACTCGCTTTATTAATAGTAAAATGTTCTTTTATATCCCTTGGATGTTTGTTTATTTTTAGCTTGTGGTTTAAAGTTGTCACAGCTTTAGAGTTTTTCAATCCTTCTAATTTTCCCTGATAGACAACTTCTCCTCCACTTACACCTGCTCCCGGGCCCATCTCTATAATTTCATCCGCCGCTCTGATGACTGATAGGTCATGTTCGATAACGATTACGGTATTATGGTGTTCTTTAATACTTTTTAGCATTCGTATTAACATGTCCACTTCTTCTGGATGAAGTCCTGCACTCGGTTCGTCGAATATGTATGTGATATTGTTTAGGCTGCTCCCCAAATGACGAGCGATTTTCACTCTTTGCGCTTCACCGCCGGATAAGGTGCCCATTTTTCTTGATAAGCCCAAATAGCCTAATCCCATTTCAACGAGTTGTTTTAAATGCGGGATTGCTTGAAGCGCGATAGACTCCCCCAACGGATCATTTATCTTCGTTAGTTCTTCAAGTAATTCTGTAAGTTCTAATTGATCGTATTCTGCGATATTCAAGCCATTTATTCTACATGCTAATACTTTTGGATTTAAGCCTGAACCAAGGCAGGTTTGGCATAATGAACGTGATGATACTGCGAAGACGTCATCTTGTGACACTTGTTTCAGCTTTGAGATATCTCTATTGATATACAGGCGTACAAATCTTGGCAATAAACCATCCCACTCATGATCTTGAGGTCCGTTTTTTGTATGAAACGGTGCAAAGACTCTTTCACCATTCGGGGGACCATATAATAATAGTTGGCGCTTTTCTTCCGAATAGTCCTTGATCGGTTTATCTGGATCAAATAATCCACCGGTCATCATCCATCTGCCTTGCCAACCTGAAGGCGATAACGGCTTGAACTTCACTGCATAATCCCGAAGTGACTTATCGAAATCGACCATCTTATTTAAATCCGGTGCAACTACCTCCCCGTACCCGCTACATTCCGAGCACCTGCCGAAAGAACTTTGACTCGAAAAATCAGTGGCAGATTCTATTGACGGCGTTCCTATCCGCGAGAACAAAAGTCTGATCAATGGATGTATATCCATATACGTGCCCACAGTCGAGCGGGAATTACCTCCAATCGGCCTTTGCTCTACAACCACAACCGGGCTTAAGTTTTGCATCAGATCGGCATGAGGCCTTTCATATTTCGGCATCTGATTTCTGACATAGAGCGGATAGTTCATAGTCATTTGTCTTCTGCTCTCTGCCGCTAATGTATCAAATACAACCGAACTCTTTCCCGAGCCTGAAAGACCAGTAAATACGGTGATTTTTTCTTTTGATATATTCAAATCAACATTTTTCAAATTATTTTCTTTAAGCCCTCGTAAAATGATTTCATCTTTTATTTCCGACACTTTATCACCCTTTAAACCTTACTTCGTCGCTTCATCTTTTCCCTGATATTAAATGATTTCCCTATTTTTGCAAACTTACCCACAACTCTTTAAATAGGTACCTGTGCACGGTGCATTTATGACAATTCACAATTGTGCATGAAAATTAAAAGGACTTTCGACAAAGCGTTACATAGTCGATAGTCCTTTTTAGCTTTATACAATTGTAGTGTATAATCTGAATAGTGTCTTGCACAGGTACCTAAAACTATTTCGCGTTCTCATCTGGTTGATGAATACCGATGATATTGCCTTCAGTATCAATATAATAACCTTGCCATGCCATACCAGGCAACGCATATTTCGGCAATGCAACCTTGCCGCCAAGATCAAGAATTTTTTTCTCAGTAGAATCGTAATCCTCGACGCCCATTGTACAAGAAAAACCGTTCATAGGTTGTCCAGTCTCTGGTGCCGGACCTTTGCGTTGTATTAAAGCGCCGTTAATTCCCGGAACGCTATCATCACCGGTTACAGCTCCAAAATATTTCATCCCCGCATATTCAGACCAATCTTCAAATTTCCAGTCAAAAACCTCCTCGTAAAACTTCTTCGCACGTTCCATGTCTTCTACATGAATTTCAAAATGAACTAATCTACCCATAGTACCCTCCTAAGCTTTCTATTTTCAATATGTTCTTTCTAATTAACATTCTTCAATATACTAGAAAACTCCTTCTATACTATAGAATTAAACAATAAGATTTCGTCCACCCCTTATCAATGACTATAACTTAACAATCCATCCCCGATATGTATCACTGGCGATAATCCTTATTAGAGAATTGCGCCCGCTTTTTAATAAGGTGAGTCCTTAATTAGCAACTTTTTAATATCATTAATTTATTTGTATTTAAAAGTAACTAAATTGCATTTTTCACATCTGAATGCCGGGGTTTTTCTTATTTTAAAAATTGGATCACTTATTAATACTTCACTACTTCCAAAATCAGCAAAGATTGAATCAGCCGATTCCGACCAACAAATTCGGCGAGGTGAAAAAATATACCCCTCACTTAACTCATTACTGCACCCGAGACATCTTATAGTATCGTTCATATTGAGTCACGCCACCTTTCGCATCTCCCTTTTATTCATCAACTATTTTCCTTCTTGAAATGATTTGAGGTGCCTAAAACTTTGGTAGACTAATCCCCTAAATCATACTCATGAATCGGATTGATACACTTTAAGATAGTAACAATTGCATTATTATATCCGGACATTTTTTCTATTTCTTTTTTATCCGTAAATTTTTCATCTTCAAACTGTACCTTAAGTTTAGTTATTATATTTAGGTACTTACTTACAAATTCAATTTCCTTCATTTCTTTAACATCCGCCAACATCTCGTTATAAGCCAGCAATTCACCTTCATCATTATCTTTAAAATCTATTTTATCCAACATAGTATTTTTGTTTGTAAAATGTATTTTCCTCTCAATAACATCAACCATTGTAAATTGGTTCAGTGTTTTATCATTGATTATAATTACCACCTATTGGTTTAAACCTTATTTAATGTTTTCGCCGTTATAATTTAACGTATCAAAAATTGGATCACCTTCATTAGTATTCCTTACTATTCGGATTTCATCTTCATTGCCATCTTAAACACTTTGAATAAATTTCTCTAGTTTATCTAAATTACTTGTTATTTCTCCTTTATGATTAAACATAACATCATCATCCTTCACGGGTTGGCAAGCTATTAACAAAGATAAAAGTACAATAGATGTAATGATTAAAACATTTCTTAAAATCCACATCTCCTTCATTATCAAAGTTATGTTAAAGTCATGAGTTTTTTGCCATAACTATCTTTAAAAAGCTAGCCCATTTGCCTTAAATTAAAGCAGCGTGTCGATATATCGTTAGAATCGCTGCTACTTAATAAACTTTTTTATTAGCACCAATACGGAAAAATGAATGACTCCGCCAACCATACCGAAAATTAACATGAAGATTATTGGAAAAAGATCAAATAAAACAACACTTCCAACAAGACCCGCCAAGCCACCGCAACCTGCATATAAAAGTGCCTTCACCCAATTCGGATAACTTTTGGTTCTAGCAGAAAAATCGAGGTACAATGAAACAGGAAATGCCCCAAAAGCAAAGAAAGCCCACGAATATAGTGCCACTACCAAGACGGTCGGACCAAAACCCCAAGAGTCTTGAAAAGATATCATCGAATAAATTGCCAAAATAACTCCAAAGAGTATGGGAGAAATTAAAATAGCTAAAAAGTAGAGAGAAAAGCGGTCAAATGTCTCTTTATAGTTTGTTGTCATATTGAAGTGCCTCTCTTTCCTTATTCGCGCCTGATTTTGGAATGTGAAAAATAAATTCCTATAAAAAAACCTCTTAATTTGTCACACCATCAAAAGGAATTGATTTACCATCCACTTGAACTTCTATTACTTCATGATGTGAATCAGTTGTTAAATAATATACATTTTGGTTTACGGGATTATCTACGGAATCATTTACATTAATCTTTATTATTACAGTATCCTCCCGTGCATCTAAATCAGCTTCTACTTCTCCAATTGAATGAAAAATAATATAAGAACCATTTTTCACATTAATTGACTGAAGTCTTAGGTTAGGATCAATTTTTCTTACACTTTATTCGGTACATTGTCAATTTCATTAAAACTTAATTTTGATGAATTACAAGCTGACATAATTGAAATGACTATGAGTATCATTATAAATAACTTCTTCACTCATCCCACTCCTTCAATCTATTCTCGCTTATTTAACAGGGCCTATTACGGCACAAATTTATCGATTACGTGCCCAATTGTGGAATTAACTTGCTTTTATTCAATCCTTTTCTTTAGAGCAATCCAGACAAAGAATCTCGCTCTCATTTTTTAAATACGCTTTGATTTCTACCATACCTGCAAACTTTGGCACTTTCATTCTGGCATATATTTCTTCACCTGCTTGAACTTCCCGATTGCAATTCGAACAATATAATTTGCGTTTAAACAATTGACTACCTCCCTATGCTTTCTCACAATCTGGCCTATTGTGGAAAATGCTAATTTAGCTATCGCGCTCGTAATAATCAAGCCCATTTAATTTCATAATAGGTACCTGTGCACGGTGCATTTATGACAATTTACGAATTCGGATAAAAATACAAAAGGAGCCCAGCAAGTCTTTATATGTCGGTATCCATCTTTCACATTATGCAATTGTAGTGAATTAACTGAGTAGTGTCTTGCACAGGTACCTGACACTAGCGTTGCATAACAGTAAAAAAATGTAAGATTCCCTAAATAAGGGAATAAGTTCAATAGTTTAATAACTTGCGGAAACACAAAAAAGCTCCTAATGTAGATAAGGAAACGACGACTAAATCAGTTCCCTACACTATCAAAAAGGAGCTCCACCATGACCAGTGTAAACCAAAATTTAGTCTTTCGTCAATACTTATCTAATTTACCAACCAACATTTTAGCTTGTCCACTTATGAACTACGATGCGAAAAAGCTAACCGACTTATCAGTCGTGAAAATATTTATTATGGCAAGTCTTTGCAAATGGGATTCACTTAGGATAATCGATACAGGTATCCGTTCAAAAAAAGCATTTCAGAAAGAAATTGGGGTAAAGTCTATTAGTCATTCGCAAATTAGTCGGCGTTTAATAGATCTGAATACTGCTGATTTAGCAGATTTACTAAGTCGACTAGCCCAACACTATTGGACATTAAAAGGTAACGCTAAGGGACTGAATGCCAATGTAGGGCCTCTTCGAATCATTGATGGTACTTATGTTAAATTGCCGAAGAATGCATTAAATCGGACTGCAATCTCTAAAGATTCCTGCGGAATCAAGTTGCATGTACGTATTGTCGCTGCATCTGCAAATAGTATATTTCCAGAAAAGATGATTCCATCAACCGGAAATGTAGCTGACTCTGACGCTGTTAATCACATCATTGATGCCGATGGTGCCTTGTACGTTATGGATCGTGGGTATGCCCATAAAACAAAAATGGGTGGATGGATTGAAAGAAATGTCCAATTTCTCGTTCGTATAAGAAAGACCTTCAAGATGGAAACGTTGAAGTCTTACGAACCAACACATCCTAAAGTTACTAAAAACGAATTGGTGTCAATAATAACGCGAGAAGAACCTGTTCGATATATCGAATTCATTGACGATGAAGGAACACCTTTTCACTTGATTACAAATCGTTTGGATTTGACTGAAGAAGAGATTCTAGAAGCTTATAAAAACCGCTGGTATGTTGAGCTGTTTTTCAAATGGCTTAAACAGCACGTCAAGGTAAGCCATTTATTCAGTCATTCTCCTGTTGGTATTTGGAATCAAATGTACATCGCATTGATTACCTGTGCTTTGGCTGAGATCATGCGACTTATTCATCAACCAAGCAAAAACAGTTGGGTATTCTTAAGCACGGTGCAACAATTCCTGTTCTCAACGATAAATGTACTAATGAAGGACTTCAATCGGAAGTTGAGAAAGAGCAAGGGACGGCAAAAAGTACCGAAAACAAAGTCCCAAACCATGTGGTTTGGAGAAGACTTCGCCATTGTTAGCCCGATCACGAAAAAGCATTTCATCGACAAAGAGAAAGAAAAGAAGCGAAAAGCAAAAGAAAATAAGGTGAAAATGAAACAACAGTAAACATATGGCAAAAAAAGGGAACTGATTGGTCTTGGCGGACTGTTCCCTTTTTTTACTTATCATCTCTTGGTGGAATGTTAAAAAATGTAATTACTTCTTTATAATGGATTCTATGCAACGCTAGTGGGTACCTGAAATGCCTCTCTTCTATTCACCCTGCTGCCACACTCACTGCTGCACTCTGATCTGCTTTCGCACAGTCAATTGCGACTACAAGCGCGACGAGAAGTGGTTCCATTTCGTCATTTGCAATTTGCAGCTCATAGCTGTCGCCCCATGTGAACCACTTTTTGCTCACGGAACCGATAAAATCCCTGTTTTGATACACTTCAAAATCCATATCCCACCAATTTCCTTGCACTTCTATTCCTGCCGCGTCGATTGTATAACGTGCTTTCAGAAAAGAAAATTGCTTTTTGATTGTCATTGTTTCTTGCCCATGTACATCAACAAAAAAAGTTGGCAAGAAACTAAATGTTTTTTTCGTAATCGTCGCCACTTCATTCTGCTTATCGCCCATAACAGAAAAGGTCTTCGGTATTTTCATAAAACTTCCCTCTACAAAATAAATTTCGTTCTCTTCTGCGTCCTTTACAGAAAACTTTCCACTTAGGCTAAACACTTTTTGTTTAATGTACAATTTTCTCATTTACCTCTCCCCCCTATCTATAAACTGCTTCCGTCAAACCCGGTATCTCTTATACGATACATCATGAAGAAATGTTTCAAAATATTCACGAAAGGTTTGTAAGGATACTTTAAAACGGCATTATGCTGAACAATGAGTTGACCGACTTCGATCCGGTGCCTAGCGATTCGAATGAATATAAACCTACTAACATCGATTTAACGTAATCCAAAGTGTTAATTTATATTCCAAACAGGTCAATTTCGTTTCAAAATCGGGTTAATAAGGTAAACAATATATACCATAGCAAAATGGGAGGTTTAGAAATGACGAAAGATAATAGAAAAAAAGTTAAAGTAGAATCAGAGATGCGGACAAAAGGGATTTCTAAAATGATTGATGAAGGCGGATTGGGTGCTGAAGAGTATTACGAAATAAAAAAACCATCCCCTTCTGCCCAATTTAAAACTGAAGGAGATGAGAATGAAAAAGAAGACAATGGTGATTAGGTTTTTAAAAAAGCCAGTCACTTAAATATTCTTAGTTGTTTGAGTGACTGGCATAATATTTTTCGGTATTTCAGCTTAGAAAGTCAGTTGCAGTCAACTTTCCAAGCGGCTTCTTATCTTTAGGAATTAACTCCTCATCAGCGAGTCGCCGGTACGCGAAATTTGGTAGAGCAATTAATTCACTGAAAAGTGCTTCCATATCATTTTATCCACAAAAAAAATCCTTCGTGTGAGCAAGTTGCTAATATACATTTATCATTTTGATAAAACGTTAAATCTTCTGGAAGCTCAGGTCTAATCCAGTCAAAAAGAGAATCACTATTATCTTTCAAAAATTGCTTGGTGGCATTATTCAAGTTGAAATAAAAAACATATGCTGTATCATCCACCAGTCTTGTAGTTTCCCATTCTTTTTGAATTTTTCTTTCAATAAGATGTTCTTCAATATAAGTAATCAAATTATGAATATAAGCCAGACGCTCCTCCTCAATTTCCATCATCTGTCTATCTTCTACAAAAGCAAAACAATTGCAATGTCTTGAAAGAAAATCTATCAGCTCTTTATAGCGTTTGCCCTTCACATTTTCAGTTATCATCAACATATTAATCCCCCATATACTGCATCGCAATGATCACTTTTTCGGTAGGAAACATCTAAAAATAAAATTCCCAATACAAAATATTTACATATAATATAAATGCAAAAACAATCGTCATCATCCAAACTAGCTTTTAATATCTAGGTAACCTGTTCCTTTTGATAATTAAAAATCCACAAATAACAAAATAAAAGGTACCTTAACTTCTTTTACAGTGCTAAGAAAAACTTCTCATCTATGCCCCGCAATTAATTTGGTCGTATACTAGTGGAATCACATACCCCCCTGCTTTCTTATTGATATATTTCTTTTATAAAATACCTAATCTGCCTTGCCAATCGTTAAATGAATGCCTTTTTCAGTAAGATTTTCGAGACATTCTTTCATATAGCCTTCATCATGTTCTGGATAAATGGGACTGCTCGCTTGCTCAGTTAAAATTTCCTCATAAGACGGACATATTTTCCCGCGGTACGTCGGGTTTTCCCATAACGGATCATTATTATAGCCGCGTCGTTGCATTTCCCTCATCACTTTCATGTGATATTGAAAAAGTTTATAAGGTGAATAATTGAATATATAATTCACAGCCGCATGTTTTTTGTTCCAACCGAATCCGCGTAACGCACAGCATTCTCGGTGTTGCCCAAGCAACTGCTGACGCGGCAACTCAGTTAACATGTCTTCATGCCATAATCTCATTTTATTCCCTACTTTTTTTAGTATAATGGTAATCTATAAAGCATACATTATTTTTTGGAACTTAGAAATTAGTTAGCTAATTAGATTTAAGAAACCTTATGAATAAAAAAGAAGGTACCAGCGAATTGCCGGTACCCTCTACTCAGAATTCAATGATTTTTGGTTCTTCACCCTTTTTATTCATTAAACGGATTGAGTCAGGTGAAACTTTCAAAATGACGAGATTGGGATCTTCAGGACCACTGAACCATGGTTTCAAATGCTTATTCCACATTTTCTCTTTAATTTGTTCATCGGAAGAAATGGCGACAGTTCCTTCAATTTCAAGAAATTCGTCTCCGATACCTTCTCCTTCGTAGCCGATTAAAATGTGCGTATGCGGATTCGCTTCAAGTTCATCTACCTTATGCGTTTGTTTTGATGTCGCTGTGTAGAGCGTAAATTCATCACTAAAGAAGGTCATATAACGTGAGTGTGGCTTGTTCTGTTGAACGGTTGCCATCGTGCCGACAAAGCTTTCTTTTAAGATCTTTAGTGCCGTTTTTTTTGCGTCCATAATGATCTACTCCCTTTTTTAACGTTGTCCTAGTTTACCTCTCAAAGCGGAAGATAAACATTGCTGTCTAGGAATGATTAGGTTCGTCTCTGCCATGCCATTCCATTATTTCAGAATTGCCGGAGGTTGGAAGAACAAAAGAGGGGGCAAACATAAGAAAAATCATATAAATTTGCATATAATTTCTGCTTTAATTTCAAAGTGAAAAAAACCATTAAAATTTATCAACAGTGTTTTTGTTGGATCGTTCACTGCAATGGTCTATTTTAAAACTGTCTCGGCTGGAGTAAATGCTTCCCATTGATTATATTTCGTTGATATTGACGAAATAAACCAATACTCTCTAAATGGTTCTAAATTATTTTCCACGATTATAATCTTCTGCCCACCACCAAAATCTCCATATGATGCCTCTAAATCGTATTTAACGGTATACCGCATTTTGGATTCGCTAAGCTTTTCTACTTTGGTAAAACGAAAGTTACTAACCCAAGGGCTTGACTGACCTGTTATCCAGTGAGTTTGCTCAAATTTACTCCTTGATTGTTTTCGAAGCGAAGGGGACAACATCGCATATTGAACAGCACCACTTCGATTATTTACGCCAAATATCCACAATTCAACGGCTTGTTTTGGTTCTCCTACGTGCAAACCAGTCATAAAAGACATTAACTGGCTTTCTAAAGGATTGAGTTGTTTGCCTTCAGTAAATTCTTCCTTAAAGGAAGGAGGAGGATCGTTCGTTTCTGCATTTACTACTCCATAATACGACCCACAAATTAATATACTTAATAAAATCAATAGAAGATGACCACTTTTGTTCAATTTCATCACCCCAGATTATATTTGGGTTTAGTATATCCAGATCAGTTACAATCATTTCTTGTTCAACTAACCCGCCTCTTTAGGGAACAAAAAAAACCATCTTAGCAGCTCAACTATCTTCAAGTAAATCACACGTGAGTTTAATAAGTTTACAAGAAAAGAAATTATCTTTATTGATAAACACAGGTCGAATAAACAATCCTAAAACCTAATAAAAATCACAATACACAATCCAATCTTGTTTTTCTTGATTGTAGAAAAAATAGAAACTACCACTATCTACTATGTTGAATTGAGCTTTTTCGTCTGAACTTATTTGAAATACAAATGGGTAACCTTCTTCAAAAGTGATTCCACTTTGAGTAAAAGAAGGATACCCCCCAACTTTATGAGTCGAATATATTTTCTCAACAATATCATCGTAATATTCAATACTATCCTCTAATTCAAGTCGTAATATTTCATCTTCAATTTTGGGGTCGACGCTATCAGAATCCTCCCAAGAAGGTGCATCATTATCAATAAATATAGGAGTTAATGGAAAAGGTTTTATCCTCGTAGATTGTTCATTTATCTTTTGTAATACATCTAAATCCGTATAACAATCTATCTTGAAAAATGAAGCTAAATTATCCTCATTTAGATGATTAAATACGTCGAAATCCATATAAATAGTTATTAACTGATAGCTTACTAATTCCTTCGGTACATAGGGTAATTTATATAAAAATAACGTGCAAATCGGATCAAAATTGGCTGGTATACTTTCTCCTTCTTTCCCCCATAAAACCTTACCGATCCAACTTTCTCCTAATTCCTCTGTTGGTCGAAAACCACCTGTTTTAAAGATTGTGGCTTGTTTAAATAATACATCTTTAATTTGAGTAATATTCAATAAAATCCACTCCCTGCCCGCTTAAATACCTAATAATAAAATTCCCAATACAAAATATTGACACATAAAATTAATGCAAAAATAATCGTCATCATCCAAACTAATAATCCATATTTAGATAACCTTCTACTTTTTCCATGAACAATTAAAAATCCACAAATAACAATCGAGATAACAATATAAATTAGATTTAAAGTTAATAATGGCTTGAGAGATGAATAACTTACCATCGATAAAACTTTATAAACAATCCAAATTACATTCGTAACCAATAATAGATTTAAAAAGTGTTGAGCAAAAAGTAATTTAACTAACCGTTTTTTATTCCAAATCCTACGCAAAATAGAGATGATAACATAGAGTAAAGAGAACATTATAGCTAATAACCCTAAAATAATTCCTCCCCACTCAAGGAGATGCTTATAATAAGGAACATAAATTAAATCTGAATACGTATTGGATAACAATTTCATTCGTGGATGTGTTGAATAAACGTCCAGACTGTACATACTCAAACCATCTTCTGTTTTATAAACGCCTGGTTCTAGCTGCGAATAAGACAAGTCGTTTATCATTAAATTATGTGACCCACTCTGTTTCGTCTGGCTTCTTAAAAATAAGCCATACACACTGCTAAATCCGTGTCGTGGCAACCGAGCCGGCTCATAAATCCCTTCCCACCCGGATGAATTTTCCAAACTTACGTCATTTTCAACATGTTCATATTCACCAAAAATGATTTCAGGTATTCCCAATGTGAACGTACTTTCATCTTTCATGTTCGCCAACACTAAAACGCCGGTACGTTCTTTTCTATCCACATAAAAAGATGAGCTAAAAGCAATAGAATTCCCACCATGCCCATAAACATGTTGACTTTTTGATGGTAAATAAAATAAACCGTTTGCGGCCCTTGGGATATTGGTATCCGGATAATATAATGTGGGTTCAAACATAAAATCGATCGTTTTTTCATCTTTAAATAAAGGAACTCCATCTTCAGCTAATAACGCTTGCATTAACTTTTGCAGATCACGAGCTGTTCCCATAGCACTACCGACCGGATACATGGGTATCGAGTAAAAATTAGGGTCAATTAATTGCAGTGCATTCGAATATCCCTGCACCTCTCCCCTCTGTTCTTTCACCCATTCGTTATCACCTAATTCAGGATCTATTGCTGTTTTCGTCATTTGAAGCGGTTCAAAAATATGCTTCCGTACATACTCCACGTAATCTAGGCCACTAACTTCTTCAACAATATAGGCAGCGAGGCCGCTTCCATAATTTGAATAAGCAACAACATCACCAGGAGGAAATATTTGTTGAATATCTGCTTCTTCAAGTACTTCTCTTAATGACTTCTTTTCGGTTGGACCATAAATCATTAAATCCGTATAACTATCATCAAATCCCGCTGCATGATGCATCAAATGTTGCATCGTGATAGGATCCTCAAATTTTGTTTTGGAACGAAAATCATCCGGTAAGTAGGTTTCGATATCCGTTTCTAAATTAAGCTTTCCTGACTCTACTAATTGTAAAACACTGATCCAAATCAGAACTTTGGAAACAGATGCCCATTCAAAAACAGTATCCTCATCAACAAGAACTTGTTCCTCTATATTTGAATAACCTTTCATCTTGTAAATGACTTCATCCTGGTCTATCACAATTGTTGCTAATCCAGCAACATCCCCCTCATGTTCTATCATATAATTCTCTAATTTACTTTCTAAATCTGCATGTTCATTTGCAGTAATTGATTGCGGGTTAAATAAAATCCATAGAAGTAGAAAACAAATGAACGTCTTAAAAAGATTACTATTACGATGAGTCACTGTGTTTTAGACCGCCTTCCATCTATGGTCTAAAGAAGACCGTCCTTACTTTAGAACCAATAAAGTTAATAACAAGTATAACACCATTTATCCGAATAGTAAGACTCCTAATACCAGAGGAGATTGTCATTTCCCTGAATTAAATCACTTAAACTTGGAAATAATGAGTTTAAAGTGAAGGAGCTGATATTCTTGGCAGGTAGATATTATGAAGATAAAAAAGTATTTTGCTATATCTGTCGCAAAACTACGCTTTTTACTCACAGAGATTTAAATAATAATATTGGAGTCGAAAGCCATTGTAGTGAATGTTCGGAGGTCTGGTTCGAATGGCAAAATAGAGCTGTCGAAAGTGAGATGGCAAAGTGGATTGAATATAATAGCAATGAGTTCTCCAATAAACGATTTGTCAAAAGTGTAAGGCTTTAACTTTCATAAAATCCAAGGTCACTCAGACAATTATTTGGTGTATGATGAACAACAGCCTTTTGGTCAAAAAATCAAGGGGCTTTTTGCGTCCCTTTGCATCAGTATAAGGAATTTGTATGGGGGAACATCTATTTTGGAAGGTATTAAAGAAGAAGGACATTCATTTACAATATACAAATCCTACATAAAACTACAAGACATTCCGTAAAAGAGAATCCCCCTATCTTTTATCATTGAAGCTCATTAATTTTTTCTGATTGAATTTTAATCGATTTTCTAACATTTTCACCGAATCGCCCTTTCACTGCCCCCCCTAAATTTACAGATACATCGTTCATTTTTTCTTTTATAGTCGAGCATTCTATTTCTATATTTTTTTCGGTTTCTTTATGGTTTCGAACTATTTTCGAAGTCATTGCATTAGCTACGGCTCCTTGAATAATCGACTTTTCCGCTCTTTTTTTCAAATCTATCAAAAAGCCTTCTAACATTTGAAGTAATCCCCCTTTTCTTCTTTTTCACTCAACTTTTTCATTTCACTATAAAAATCTTCATCTAACTTTTCAAGTTTTCTAGCAAGATTCTGCCGGTCAGCCCTTGCCATTTCCAAAATTTCTCTTTTCATTTGTTCGATTTGGCGAAACCCTCGAGTAAGTATGTCACTGTCGGAAACAAAGTCTTTTAAATAATGGCGACTCCGATCCTGAACTTCTTCCAGTGTTTCTATGCCCTTGTTTCTTTGGCGAATTAAATCATTTTCTTGTTCCTCATAACTTCTTCTCTTTAAATGGTACTCTTTCTCGACGTCTTCTGTTTTCTCCAATTCTTACACTCCTTGGCTAATCTGCCTTGCTAGGTCTTCATCGGTATCTTTCACTTTTTTTATACTTGCCTTGATGTCAGTAGCAAGTTGGTTAAAACTTGCCCCGATTTGTTTAGCCTTGGCTATTTTCGCCTCATAATATGCAGTTGGTTTATTTACAATCTCATATTTCGTAGCCCCTCCTTCTGCTAAAGCGTCGATGATTTCATAATAACTTAATTCAGTGCCAATCAATTTTGCTCTTTGAACACCCTCCGCCCAAATTTCTTCCACTCCAAGTATGGCATCTTGGTAAACTTTTATTATGTATTCCAATCCTATTTCCATTGAATTAGAGGCAGATTCTAAAACGATCAATGCTTCCGTATCATTTAAGTAAATTTCCTCATTAGTAGATAATCCTCCGCCACTAGCTTTTAATTTCTTTGAAAGCATTGCCAATTCAATCATTCTCGCGTACATTAGTTTTTCTGCTTGTACCAGACGAGCCTCTTTATTGGCGTATGTATCTTTAATAATGAGATGACCTTTCTCATCAAACTCCCAACTATCCAAGTTATGAAATGTCAACGTGTCTCTTATATGTCCGCCCATATCCATGTCTACTAAGATTTCTGCTCCAGTTCCATTGCTGCCAAAATTGCCAATCCAATCTTTTTTATTCCGGTAATTAAATAGCATTCCTGGATTCTCTTCTACCCAAACTTTTGCATCTTCTGATAGGATTTTATATGGATCGGGACCATTAAATCCAACATTCTTCCAACCATTTTCGGCCGCCACAAATAATGCGATGAATTCTCCTAAAGAATGACCTGTTGTGGTCACAACTGCAGTTGGATAATCACTTTTAATATCCTCTGCAAAGTTCTCTGCCGTGATAACCTGTCCCTCAATTAAAGAGTCAGCCGGGTTAAACAGTGTTGATGTGTCTAGCTGTTTACTACCAACAACAACAGTTTGATAATCTGTCCGAATATCTAAATCATCGCCTGGATTTGTTCCAGCATAAGCAATGACAATCTCAGTAGTATCGACTTTCCCATTTATAAATGGTGCTACAGCCATCGCTTGCATGCCATTGGATGTGTTGTCTTCGATTTTTATAACCTTATAAGTAGAGTTCTCTCCTTCCAAAATTGCCCCTTCTTTTAAGTCGGCATTATAATATTTATTATTCTTATCCACCCTATAAACATACTCACTTAATTCTTTATAATTTTCTTCATCGAACATTAAACTTCACCTTCATCTTTATTTGAGTAAATTACTCGGACTTTATTTGTTGTGACACCTCTAACTTGAACCTCCCTGTCCTTCACTACATTTAAACCTATTTTCCCTGATTTTTTCCAAAAGCTATAACTAAAACTAACTGACTCATTTTTTTGATTAGTCATTTTTATAAACATGCCATATGAACCTGTCATTTCATCGTAGACACTCTTTTCAAATTCTACAGACTTTATGTCCGCATATCTGTTCTTCAGCGCTACTACAGACATCCTTTCTGCTTCAATTGATCCCTCTTCTGCTTTTTGCACTTTTATTTCTTCTTTATCCCTCTGGTTATCCATAAACACTTTCCCTCCAATGCCAATCATTAATAATAAACCTATTACAACAAACAGCCAATTTTTTTTATTCATGTATTTAGTCCTTCCTGTGAATTATTTACAAGATAAGAAGACTATCTATTAAATTTCACTCAAGTTATAAGTACCTAATTATACCACTTTCAGCCGCTAAGTATAGTTCGGTTCATTCACTTAATAAAAAGGTACCTGTGCACGGTGCAATTATGACAATTCACAACCTTAAATTAATATACAAAAGGGATATCGACAAAGCGTTACGCATTCGATATCCCCTTTTTTCTTTATGCAATTGTAGTGAATTAACTAAATCGTGTCTTGCACAGGTGCCTCTAACAGGGCAAAATTCAAACGAATATAGAACAAGATCTAGATAGTCGATATCCGTTTAATAACGAATACACTTTTTAAATAATAGCCTAAATAATAAGCAGCAAACATAAGTGAAAAAGCGATTAAGCTCACTAACCAAATGCCCATACCCCCCGGAATTAAGAACGAAAATATGCTAACGACAGGGGCAGCAATATTAATCAACGGTAAATAATAATGCTGGGTAGCCAATCCAAATATATTAGCCCAATATTGATCTAATATAACTTCTTGATAGATGATAAAAAAGAGCATTAAGAGAGCGGGCAAATGCGCAATTACGGCAGACTTTAATGGTGTTTTTTCAAACTTATAGCTTATAAACCCAACCGTTATCCAAAAAGACAGAAATATAAATCCGATTAGTTTAAAAGGCAAAACGTCATCTGGATTTTGCATCAGCCATGAATTCATGAAAAAACCCACCGCAAAAGGGATAAGCCCTAGTAAAAACAAAGTCATTTTTTTAATAATAACTACCTCCCTATTTAAGTATCAATAATCACTATATTAAATTTGCCAAATCATCTTAAGGTGTCATCGTGTCCTATTTGGTCTAATATCCAGTCATCATCCTTTTCTTTAGAATAACCGGTAAAATACGTTTTATTAACTTCAATGAGATTCCAGACCATTGGTTCTTCGACAATTATCATTACGTTCTCTTGATTTGTTTCATTGTTTGGGTCAAACGCTATTATCCATGCTTCTCTATAATCCTCCGAATACCCTTTTTCAACTACATACAAATAAGACGTCGTTGATGTATAGGGACATCCACAAGCTGCAATTACCAAAAGGAACAGGATCATCAATGAACTTAAAATCTTTTTCATTTTTCTTCCCCCACAGTTGATTTTTCTCGACGCCATTGATAATAAAACTATCCAATATAATGAAGAATCAACTGATATAACGCGATAGAAAATCCTAGAATACTTGCTTTTACTTTGGCAGGATGGGATCTTTTATTGCCATACAAATAAATGGACATAAATATAAAGCCTACCGGAAGCCATATTTCAAAGGCGCCATTCATTGTACTTTGAGAAAAAACCGGAGCAATATAAGCACTAATAAGAAAATAAAAGAAAATCGTAAAGCGCCGTGTTTCTAACTGTTTGCTCCACCTAACTAGAAGGATAATAATTATAATTGCGATAATCGTAATGTGTAAATGAGGTAAATGAAGAGAAATACCGTTTCCTAATTCGTATTCCATCTTTCCCCGCACCTCTCGTTCAACTACTTAACAATCTAACCAATTCTAGCGCAGCTGTGTTCATTTATCGCGCCCTTTACAGAAGACTTAACCTTCACTAATGTCGTCTAACGCCTTCCGTATTTCTTTTTCAAATGGCACACTATCTGAATTTATATCTAGTTCATGCACATAAAAAATCAATATATTTCTCTTTTCGAACGTACTAGCAGATACCAGTTCCATTGTCGCAGTATTTTCGACAAACTCTTCGATACCCTTCTCACGTTCAATTTCTGTTTCGAATTCAAAAATAAAAAATGGTTTTTCGCTTAACTCATATGCTCTTGGTTTTACATTTCTTAGTTTTGACCCAAAGACGCTTTGCGGAAATTCAGCTTCCACCAAATTAACACCATTCTTTTGTAATGCTGTTACTACTTCTACTTCAGTAATATGGGAACTATCATTTACTTGAACAGATTGGCAGGAAACTAGGAGCAACAGTAAACATAAACTAAAAATCCTTCTCAGTTCGTTCACCCCATCCGAAAATTATCCGTAAATTCGTACAGAAGGAAGGTAAAGTAGTTTCGTGCAAGACTATTTCACCAATTAATTATCAGCATTAAAATGCTTAAGATAAGAAGGTAAGGAGATAATATGATTTTCCTTGTTGTGTCTTATGCTTCTTTTCATAATTAATCACCATCCCCCTCCTACGAATTTTTTTGTACCCCACAAGCTAGTCAGTTTGTCGAATATAGATTACACCAATAGTTTTCAGGCAATTACAACTAGCATAACATTTACAATTGAATAGACATATAGCTTTTTTCTTTAATCGTCTATTAACTTTTCGCGGTAATAAGCACATTTCCTTGGATTATACTAATTCATTGCTTTGAATAAAAACTTAAAGAACATAGTCTAAAGAATTTTCTTAAGTTATTATTTTTATAGTTAGTTCTCCACGATAAATATAAATAATCAACCGATGAAGCACCTATCTAAAAAAAGCCGCTTGGAATATCAGTTAAAGTCGACTTTCCAAGCAACTTCTTATTTATAGATGAAGGTTTATCAAGATGAATTACGCGGCATTCCGTCAACCAATCCAAATCCCATCTGAAGTGCTTACTAAACAGCACTCACCCCTACCCGCTCGCCCTATTTCACAATTTGCCGTTAAACCTACACTTCGGATAATTACTGCAACCTAAAAAATTACCATACGGACCTGTCCGATTTACCAGCTGACCCGAACAATAAGGGCATATCCTTTTCGCAATTGCATCATTTATATTGTTCTTTTTGTTTCGGATATTTATAATATGTTCGGAACTTAATGCCTTGTTGTTTTGTTGTTGAATGCGCTCCGTAATACTTACAATCTCTGAATGCGAAAGGACAGGCGCTTTCATAGATTTGATAATGGGATTTACTCGATGGGTATAAACGACATAAACATGACTTGAATGTATTTGAATTTCTTTCAAAGTGGCTTTAGGAGAAAAGTTTATGATTGAAATAAATGGGATATTCTTATATTCGGGCAACATACCTTTCAAAGCCCTAATATGACCTTGATTTTGTTTGATCGGATTATAGAATTGTTGTCTTTTTTTATAGATAACTTGGGTCCACTGCCGGTCTATTTCATTACCATAAATCCACCCCTGATAATTTTTCGTTTCAACAACAAAAATTCCATAGATGGAGACAATAATATGGTCAATTTGTGTTGTTTTCCCTTGCGAATTTTGTAACGTAATATTGTGCAGAACTTTATATTCATTAGTATCCAGTCCCATAAAAAAAAGACGTGAAACACCCTCACCGATCACGCCTTTTATATTCGCCTTTGTAAATCTTTCGAAAAACATAATACTCCCCTTCTTTCCTTTACCACTTTCTTATCATTTAAATCAACGTTAGAAAAAAGGTTTTACCCATATCGCGTAAAACCTTTTACAATCTAATTTTTATCACATAAATTTATGTTAAACAATCGCATAGCCAATCCCCGATGCGCCACCAGTAACAATCGCTACTTTATCTGATAGATTTGTCATAAAATTAGAACCTCCCGTTATTCTGAAAACGTATTCACTAATTAAGTTCTACAAAAAAAACGTGAAACCTTCTTTTTGACGATTTTCTGGCATGTCGATTAGATTTCTCCAAATACCTCTAATACTTCCCTTTCCAATTCCCCGATCAAGCCAAATTCACTTTTTCGCGGCAAGAGTGTTTTTACAATACTACTGTAGTACCAGTGCTGGTCGACTTTACCGCGGTTGAATCGATTCCAAACATCATCGCCATAGCTTTCAATGTCAGCTCGAATGGATTTGATATTATGTAACTTATCAGCTGTGATAACCTGTATTTCTTCCAAACCAGCACGACTTAATTGATCAATCATTTGTTGTTTGCGTTCAAACCACGCTAAACTTTTATCTTCTTCCGACGCAGCAAGAACGAGTTCAGCCACACGTGGTCCGAAATGCTCGGCTAACTCCTCAAAAGTAACGGGCGTATCTTCCAACGTGTCATGTAATATTCCTGCCGCGACTACTTCATCGGTACACTGCAACTTTTGAAGACACATCCCTACCGCAAATGGATGGGTAATATACGGCGTATTTGTTCCTTTACGCATCTGCCCAGCATGTGCGATTGCGGCGAAATTAATTGCTTTTTCAATGATATTCATGAAAGGACCCCCTTAATTTAACTCTTTATAATTTCCATCAACATATTGATCAGTTTTTCTTTTTCACCGCTTTCATTCGTCGCAACCCTTAATAATGGCAGATTATTCTTCGAAAATATACTGTTTTTCAACGCATCTCGATTTTCCTGTTTTTCATCATTCCGATGAAACATAACGCCGTCAACTTCAATGGCCAATAAAGCTTCTTTATCCAATCTATTAAAAATCAAAAAGTCTACATGTGACCATGGGTTTTCAGCGAATTTCCGTTCCTCCTCAGTAAGATTCGAGAAGTTTCTAAACAAAGAATTAAGCGGAATATGCATCACACATTTGAACGACCTGAATTCGGGTAGTGACAAGACTTCCTTAATAACAGCGTACATTAAGTTTTCAGACTCAAACTCAGAGACATTTTCTTTTGTAGTCCTATACTTCAACAATGCGCTCGAATACTCCGTATATAATAAATCAAATACCGAAACCTTTTGACTTTCAATAACATTGGAAAACGAATTATATTCAACATAACGAATCAAATCACCTAAATAGGAACCTTGTTGTTTAAATAACCGATCTGATGTCACGATAATCAATTCATCAACTGCTCTTGATACTGCTACATTAATCAAGTTTGCATCGTCGATAAATGGTGTAATGTCATTCGCAACTGTTGTAAATATAATCGTTTTCTTTTCTCGTCCCTGAAATCTATGGACTGTGTCCACTTCTAATGCTGGATATTGAATATATTTTTTTGTTTCTTTGACATGCATTCTAAAGGGCGATATAACGCCTACCCCGCTACAACTCCCATACCTTGAAAGATCAGCATGAAGAATCTCATCCCGCACCACTTCGATTTGACGCACATTATACCACCCTATTTCCCTGCCCGTATTATTTCTTCTGGCATGGTTACCGGGGGCAGTTTTGTAAATCTTTAGGGGTTGGTCGTCAACATCTTCTTCAGTCATCACGATAAGTTGATTATCATAAAATCTTTCATTGCAAAACCCGATGATTTTCGGATGGCAGCGATAATGTTCGCTTAATAAAGTTACAGGCAACGATTCCTTGTAGAGTGCCATGAACGAAGAGATGATACTGTATTCACTATAATTGTACGCATTGTTTATTCCCGTATTGGCAAATAAATCATCGCTAATCTCCTCAATTTCCGTAGGCACAATATGAGGCAACTGCTTAACATCACCGACAATAACAATATTTTTACAACAAGCGAGTGCCAGTGAACCCGTTACTAGGTCGACCTGTGAAGCTTCATCGATAATGAGGTAATCAAATAAGAAACCATCCGGAATGCTCGTTAAAATTGAATGGGTAGTACTTAATACAACGGGATACTCTTTAACAAAATCTTGAAATTTATATTTATAGTTGCCAATAGAATACTTTCCTTTTTTCCGAATTAAATTAGCAAACTTTTGGTTTAACGTTCCTTTAAATAAACGCGAGGATATTTCTTCATACTCCTCTAATAGCGCCTGATAACTTTTGTTTTCCAATCTATTTTCCAATACATTTATTTTACTTTTTCTATTTTCAATACTTTTTATGTAATAATCCTTTTTTAAAGAATTAATAATATGAGTCCGACTTTTCGTAATGACTCTTTGTTTATATACACCATATTGTATAAAAAGTTTTACCTTAGACATAAATCCAGTGGGTTTACCAGAAGGATTAATGCCTTCGAGCTGGGTAATAAAATTTATAATACGTTGACTAGACCATTTCTTATAAAATGAATACTTTTTCACATCTATGTACGCGTCTTTAAATTCTTTTTCAAAATACCTTTGTTCAACCTGTAATTTAGCTAACTCCTCTTTAAGTTTAGCCATTTCCCTTTGATCTTCTAATAAAACTGTAAGCTCATCTGAAATCATTTGAAGATGAGTGACACTGCTTACTCTTTCATCATCTTCTAGTTTCCATCCAATCATATCCGGAACTTCTGGTTGGTATTTTTCAAAGAAGTCCTTTCTATTTTGATAATTGCCTAAAAGTGATGTCATGAAGCCAAAGTTGTATTCTTCAAGTTTTTCTTGTACATTTTCAGTTGCAGAATTATTACCTGAAACTATGGCAACTGACTGCCCTTTTGCGACAACATTCGCGATAACATTAAGGATTGTTTGCGTCTTCCCAGTTCCAGGCGGCCCTTCTATTACGCTTATTGAATTTTCCACTGCCTTTTTAACGGCTTCTTTTTGACTTAAATTAACCCCAAAAGGAAATATGAGCGGATCTTCATATTTTTCGTTCGTTATTTTTGTCTCTGACAAGTAATGAGCTAAAACGCTATTTCTATTTGGCTTGCCTAACTTTTCGTATTGATTCAATAGAATAGATTTTCCGTTGTTCTTAAAACCGATATGTGCGGATAATTCTTGTAAATAATTGATGACATCTCTTGATTGATTAATCTCTCTAGATACAGCTAGCGGTCCTTCTTTTTTCCCCCTATAAGTTACCACCACTCAATCCTCCCCCGACGGTCACTTTTCTTGGATTATACTTCCAGAAAAAGCTTATACAATATTATTTTAACACAACTACAAATGAATCCACTCACGCAATCCGAAGAAGATATTGTTGCCTACTCTTTAATTACAGAATGTTTCGTGAACAGCGGTGTGAGTCCTGATACATCATTAGATAAAAAAACCTGATTCCTGCTGTTTTAGCGAAGAATCAGGTTTTCGATTTTACATAATCATTTATATCTACTTAATATTTCTTCTGGAATATGACAATAATCATTTGGATATCTAGCTAACCTATCTTGATGTTCTTCTGCACTTCTCACATAGTTTTTAAGAGGTAATACTTCAACAACTATACGGTCATAATCAATTCTCTCACGAATAAACGCTTTCGCCTCTTTTAAGTGTTCCGGCTTATCACTATATATGCCTGTTCTATATTTCTCGCCAACATCCTGCCCTTGTTTATTCAAACTGTATGGATCAATGACTTCAAAAAAATACCCCATTAATTCCCTGATTGTTACAACCGTCGGATCAAATCCCGTTTTTACACATTCGGCGTACCCATCATAATCACCCTCCAGTGTATGACTTGTACCATTAGCTCTTCCTGCTTCTGTATGTATAACGCCAGGCAAAGTTTTTATAAAAGCTTGTACGCCCCATAAACAGCCACCTGCAAAATATACGACTTCCATATCGCACTCCACCTTAACGTTTCTCCGCATAAAACTGACGGTGGAGTTCGCGCATTTGCTCCGCAAGTTCAGGAACAGGGCCGTCTACTGGAGTATCACGAATAACATCTTGAATCGGAAGATTACGAACGCGCGATTGCGATACATTAACCTCCATTTCGCTCAACCACTGTACCAGTTGCTTGGACGAGCTGACATAAACAATTCGACCCAAACCTACCCAACCGTGGGCTGCAGCGCACATAGGGCAATGTTCACCCGAAGTATATACTATCGCCTTCTCTCTATCTTCCAACGTCATATTCTCGGCTGCCCAGCGCGCCAAAGCAAATTCCGGGTGTTGGGTGTGATCACCACCTCCAACGTGGTTACGGTCTTCCGCAAGCACCTCTCCGCCCGCTGACACCAGTACTGAACCAAATGGCTCGTCACCTTTTTCTAGAGCAACCTTCGCTAGTTCGATGCAACGTCGTAGATGCTTCAAATCTGTATCATTTATCATAATGAATCCTCCTAGTACTTTATTATTTTTCAGGTCGACAATCATGGCAAATGAATCTTATTGAAAAGTCAATGAAGTTTATATAACTAGTATAACATTAGAATTAAAAAGTTTTTGGAGCGTCGTGCAAAATAACAGAGGCACTCTATTTCACTTGCAATTTTACGAGATCACATGTACAGTCATAGTAATTGAACATTATCTTATTTCAAACTTGAAATAAGGATAGAGGCGCAAAAACCATCAGTACACAACTTGAGGATAATAGGATCCTATGAAGGTTGCGGAAAGGGGAATTTGCCGAAGTGGAGAGAACCTTATTGTCTCGAAGCTGGTTCTGGGTTGAATAAGTCCAGGATTGTCATATAGGAAACTATATGGAGGGCTATCTCATGCGAAGAAATAGATTATTATTTCAGAGCAACAACGAGCCCTCGTTGTTGCTTTTTTGCATTCATTTACAAAATGCCCTTCTCCCTTTGTTTGATTAACAAAATAATTGATAGGAAGTGGAGAACGAATGAATTTCGGACAAATTGTAACAGCTATGGTGACGCCTTTTGACAGGCAAGAAGAAATCGATTTTGAAGCAACAAGAAACTTAATTGAACATTTAATCGAGAATGGAACGGAAAGTTTAGTCGTGTCAGGTACGACTGGAGAATCTCCGACTTTATCGACCGAGGAAAAAGTAAAATTATTCAAATTCACAGTAGAAGTTGTGAATGGCAGAGTACCGGTTATTGCCGGCACAGGCTCGAATGACACAAGAGCATCCGTACAATTAACAAGATTAGCAGAAGAGACTGGTGTCGATGCGGTGATGCTTGTGGCTCCATACTATAATAGACCATGTCAAGAAGGACTTTACCAACACTTTAAAACAGTTGCATCGGTCACTTCTTTACCAATCATGCTTTATAATGTACCTGGGAGATCGGTCGTCAGCATCGATGTCGATACAGTCGTTCGCCTCTCGGAAATTTCAAACTTCGTTGCCATCAAAGAAGCTAGCGGCGATTTAGATGCGATGTCTGAAATAATCGAGCGGACACCAAGAACATTTTCTTTGTACAGCGGTGATGACAGTTTAACCATTCCAGTACTATCCATCGGCGGAGCCGGCATTGTATCGGTCGCATCTCATATATTAGGAAATGAAATGCAAACGATGATCCAACATTTTAATAGAGGCTATGTTGAACAAGCAGCTAGAGACCATAGAAAACTCGTGCCTGCAATGAACGCACTTTTTGCCGCTCCTAGCCCATCACCTGTAAAAGCAGCACTAAATTTAAAAGGTATCCCAGTTGGCGGTACGCGCCTACCAATGATTCCGTTGAATGAAGATCAATTGCTTTCACTGAAATATGCTATAAATTGCTTTGAAGAAGTGACAATCTGATAGAACTCAAAAATTACAACTTCATACAATAGCAAAAGACACTTTTCTCAAATAGAGGAAAGTGTCTTTTTAACTAGCACTGCACTTAGTATTTCTAATTCCAATAATTATTAGCAAAAGCAACCGTTTGAAAATGTATGGCGACAACTTGTGAAGTTGCGATTAAACTATCCGCATTTCTAGAATAAACTGGACGCAGCACTTTCCTGATTTCTTCAGAAGGTTGGGTAACTGCTATCCCCTTTTGTGCGAGCTTTACTGCTAAATTAAAACCTTCTTCTGGCGTTTTTGTCTTCAGCGTTTGCAGCTGACCGTTCGACATGTAGTTCACTTCCTTTGCACACATTCTAAAGTTATCGTATGCAATCCGATGAGTGATTGTTTTTTATTCCGTTCCGAAAATCGCTAACCATTGCTGCCATATTGCAAACTTTTGTCCATCCCATTGCAGTGTATTGATCACATACCCAAAAGAATCTGCATGGTAAAGCCCGCTAATTTTTTGATAAGCTTGTATTTCAAACACACCATCATGGTCCATGTCGACTGGATAGAATCCGCTAACCCCATCAGCCATACCTGTAATTTGTTTTTTCAATGTCCCATTTTCATTATAGATTTGCGATAGATAATCGGCACCCCTGCCATTAATAGCAATGAGAAACGATTGGCCCGTCGCCAAACTTTCTACATTTATTTTATATTGATCTAAATAAGTGACTGTATACTGATTCATCTTATTATATTGTTCAAAGTCAAACAATTTCCGAGCCTGATTATTAACGAATGAATAAATAAAATTATACGTAAATGCACCAGATCCGCCTGATTGAATGGAAATTAGAATGTCCATAATTCCATCCTTGGTGAAATCTCCTAGGAACACGGTTGGTTGGTAACCTGAATTACCACTTTCATCTAGCGGAATGGTATGAACTTTTCTTGTTAAACCATCTTGAATATTTAATGTGATTTGCTCTAAATAGGGACTCGATGGATCTGCCGACTTTACTGCTGTCAAATATACGTAATCTGTCACCCCGTCACCATTCACATCACCATATGCACCGCTGACGATTTCCGGTTGTCTGTAGCGATTTACATACACGCCTCACCACTCCTACCTGCTCTTTTATATCAGCATATTCACTCAAGCCGCTTGGTGATTTAATTTAAAAGGTACCATTTAAAAGGTACCTGTGCAAAGTGCAATTATGACAATTCATTGATTCGGATAAAAATTCAAGAGAATATCGACAAAGTGTTGGATTTTCGGCATTCCCCTTTTCACTTTATACAATTGTAGTGTATTATCTGAATAGCGTCTTGCACAGGCACCTAAAATCTAGGTATCTGACACTAGGTAACAAGACACTTAACAAAGGTACAAAACCAGGAATAAGTGAATAAAATATAAAGAGTATAAAAATTTTCATATGGTTTTTCATCGATTGTTTTATTCAGCATCCGGTTTTTTTACTCCCCCCTACTATTATGTTTAGCGGTAAAAAGCATGACGAGATTGGTACATTTCCTTGAATCACACTAATTAAAAAGGAGATATATGTATGAAGATTACTGAAGTAAATGTATACAAATTGACAATGAACATGCGACATCCATTCACGACAAGCTTTGGTACGCAACAACTAAGAGAATTTGCATTAATTGAAGTGAAAAACGAACATGGGGTTACCGGCTGGGGCGAATGCGTCACAACGGGAGAACCTTTATACATAGAAGAATTCACAGATGCAAGCATACTGATGTTGGAAAGATTTCTTATCCCAATCGTTCTTACTAACGAAATTGAACATCCAGACGACTTGGAAAAGCACTTTAAACCATTTAAACGCCATAATCTAGCCAAGTCATCAATAGAAGGCGCGATATGGGACTTATACGCGAAAGAAAATAATCTTTCACTCGCACAAGTATTGGGTGGAAAAAAATCTTCATTTGAAGTTGGCATAAGTCTAGGGATTGAAAAAAATATTAATGATTTACTCACGAATATTCAAGAAAAGATCAACGAAAATTACCGAAGAATCAAAGTGAAAATAGCCCCTGGCAAAGACATTCAAATTGTAGATAGCATCAGGCAAAAGTTTCCCAACATTCCTTTAATGGTAGATGCGAATTCTGCCTATACATTAAAAGACGTGGAAACACTTAAAAAACTCGATCAATTCAATTTGATGATGATTGAACAACCGTTAACAGCCGGAGATTTAATCGACCATGCAAAATTACAAAAAGAAATCGATACCCCCATCTGTCTTGACGAAAGTATCCACTCCTATGACGATGCTAGACAAGCGATTGAACTGAAAAGTGGTAAAATAATTAATATGAAGATTGGAAGAGTCGGAGGCTTAACGCAAGCGAAGAAAATTCATGATTTATGCAAAGAACATAATATCCCATTATGGTGCGGGGGAATGCTTGAATCTGGCATTGGAAGGGCACATAATATTGCGATTACATCTTTAGATAATTTCATATTACCAGGAGACACAGCCGCTTCCTCAAGGTATTGGCATAAAGATATTATAAAACCTGAGGTTGTTGTGGAAAATGGAATACTTAAAGTACCGGAAGGATTAGGAATAGGTTATGACGTAGATATGGAAGAAGTGTTAAAACATACAACTGAAAAACTAAACTTTAAATACAATGCTTAATGTTAAAGTGAAGATGCTCATCTCCACTACTCTAAATGGGCGCAGATTTTTAGTAAGGAATCGCGCCCGATTGCGGACAGTTAACCTTAGTTTTATTAATTTAATCAAGGTATACTGGCTGATGCGGATTATGTAAATGTTTAAAAGCCAATTGTATTTGCGATTCTGTGTTTCTTGCTACTGATAAGGGAGGTAATTCGTTTTCAGCAAAGAAATCAACTGCACTCGTTTCTATGCCCGTTTCTGGTTTCCCGCCAACGATTTCACATTGAATAAATAATTTATAAACGTGATAGGCAGACGATGGGTGGGAATGAAATTTTTTATCCATTACACCTATCAATTTAGTCGCCTTCACTTCAAACCCCGATTCTTCTTGAACCTCATTTACCGCAACCTCACTCGGAGACAAACCAATATCACCCCATCCCCCTGGTAAAGCCCAAACATTGTCAACATCTTCTTTAACCATTAAAACTTTATTATCTTTAAAAACAACTGCTCTAACATCAACCTTGGGAGTAGCGTAACCAGTTTCATTAGCAAATAATTCTCTTATAACAGTTTTGTCCATTTCTGTTTGTTGCGATAGCATTTCAACACTAATATTCCTTATCACTTCAAATCTTTCAATGTCAAATTTATTTCTTGAATAGGTTAAGCCCGCCTGTGCAATAGATTGTAATTGTTTTGCCCATTCAAGCCATTTAGGTTCCATCTTAAATCACTCTCCGTTGAATTTCTTATAATAGAATTAACAAACCTCTGCTCGCAAGCCTTTAGGCAGCCCCATCGATCAGCGAATAAATGCCGCCTCCTTTTTTGAGAGAGCATCTTCTAACCATTGAGGGTGCATTGTTAACAAATCATCTGGCAAGTTGTCCTGACTAAAAAATTTAATTTCAAGCGATTCATCTGAATTACATTTAAGTTCCCCGCCTGTAATTTCAGCAAGAAAACAAGTCGTTATAAAGTGAACTACTTTGCCATTCGGATAATTGAAAACTTGTGAATCAGGATCGGAATAAATACCAATCAGCTTTTCAATTCTTATATCTAAATTCGTCTCTTCTTTCACTTCTCTCATGGCTGCCTCTGACACTGTTTCACCAATTTCCACATGTCCTGAAGGGATTCCCCACAAGCCCACATCAGCTCTTTTTTGCAATAAAACTTGATTCTCTTGGTTCAAAATAATTACAGCAACTCCAGCTTTTAAAGCATCGATTTTTTTCACTTCAAAACTCCTTTCTTCTTGAAAACGGTCCATTTGTTTAATACAGTTCTAATTAATATCATTCGAATTACTACAACTAGCATGACATTTATACACACTACGGTATCCTATTTTACATCTTTGCTTAGCCTGTAATAGTCCATTGTAGAAGTCACCTCAAAACCACAGGATTTATAAAGTCTCAAAGCATTTTTGTTTTTCACGGCAACTTGCAGCATGATTTCATTCATTTGCTTTGCCTTTAGCAACTCCACTGATTTAATTAATATCTCCCTGCCATAACCCCTGCTTCGATATTTCGGAAGGACTCCCAACCCATAAATACCACCTATACCATTACTCACTTCCAAATGGACCTTCCCAATAACAGCGCCTTCAAATTCTGCAATATAAATATCTACCCCGCGGTTTGCTTCTTCCTCCGGGAGTATTAGATCTCCTTTCTCGGGGTCTACATCAAAATAGACGGCATTTTGTCTTGCAATTTCATTTACATCTTTATTGGTTGCTTTCCTAAGTCTCAATTCGTTTAAATCTGTGCTGTTTATTGAATCGCCTTTCAAAAACATTTCATATTCCGAGTTATCATAGTAAGCGCCCGTCCGCTTTATAAATTCAAGACCGGGAAGGGATTGATGATCACTCAGTAAATACATATCCCGTGAACTCCTTTTGTCCCACTCTTCTTTCACTAAAGAGAATAACCTGCTAAAGACTCCCATTCTCCTATACTCAGGATGAACCATACCATTGACTTCTAACGTTTCCCCGCCAAATTGACATATACCTATATATCCAATAAGCGTACCACCATCATAAAACATAAATTCATTGATTTTATTAAGATTTTTACTCTTATCTATAAGTTTATAATCAAGCTCTAGCTTAAGTGTTATATTATCGTTTTTAACACAGTACTCCATAAGGCTTTTTATATCTTCATACTCCCGGTAATTCAATTGACTTGCTAATTTTATACGGGGATTTTTTATCTGGTCCATGGTTTTGATTACCCTCTTTTCAACTTATCTTTTGCTCTTCCTAAGGATTGCTGAAGATTATTCTCCATCTCTTTTTTATAGTGATCAGTTTTGACATAACAAAGTGAACCATTTAAACATCGTGAAACTGTTGTATCTGATACCCCCGCTTCTGGCAACGTCTTTTATCGATGGCTTCTTCATTTCTTCAACTCATTTCAATAATACCAGATATTCCTTCATTGGAAGGTATCTATCATCAAACATTCGTTATTATACATCAGCATCACTTTTTGGTCCTCATCTTAATCATATAAAGCATTCGACTACAATTGTAGTGAATTTATTGAATAGTGTCTTGGATTACTTGACATAAACTTCTAAAAACTATACATTGGACATAACTTAAATATATTCACTAGGGGTGTTATTTAACTGAGATGAGTATTTACTCAAACCCTTTGAACCTGAACTAGTTAATACTAGCGTAGGAAAGTGTAAACTATATTACATACTTAAAGGGTTACTTTGCCTTATTTTTAATATGTAGTTATTTGTTTTTACGCAACTTTCCTGTGGAGAGGTTGCGTATTTTTTTATTTTATCAATCGTTTTATTATTTAAGTTTCTTCAAAACTAAAAATAAGGAGTGGTTATGATGAGTAGAACAGTATTAGTAACAGGTAGTAGTAGAGGTTTAGGTGCATCTATTGTAAAGACTTTGGCACATCAAGGCTTTAAAGTGATTATCAACTACTATAAAAGCAAAGATGCCGCTGAGAAGCTCGTTTCTGAGATTGGTGAAGAGAATGCGATTGCAATTCGAGCTGATGTAACAAATCGTAGTGAAGTAGATGAAATGATAAAAAAAGCAACAGAATATTTTGGTCAAATAGATGTTGTCGTCAACAATGCATTAGTAGACTTCAAATTTGATCCAAACAAACAGAAATCCTTCACAGAACTCACTTGGGATGACTATCAAAAACAACTAGATGGTACTTTAAAAGCAGCATTTAATATAGTTCAAAGTGTCATACCCCAATTTATCGAACAAGAAAATGGAAGTATTATAAGTATAGGTACTAATTTATATCAAAATCCAGTTGTACCCTACCACGAATACACAACAGCTAAAGCCGGATTAATAGGTTTTACACGTAATATCGCATCCGAATTAGGACGATATGGTATAAAAGCGAATGTAGTTTCTGGTGGATTATTAAAAACGACTAACGCCAGTGCCGTTACAACACCAGAAGTATTCGATTTAATTGCTCAATCAACGCCATTGAAGAAGGTGACGACACCTCAAGATGTAGCCAATATGGTCGCTTATTTATCCTCGGAAAATGCGGACGGTATTACAGGTCAAAATATCACAGTGGATGGCGGTTTGACAATGAACTAATAGCTTAAATTACAATACATAATCTTTCAAAAAACGGAGTATACAAGATAGTTAAAAATGATGTATTCTGAGGTGTAATGAATGACAAAAACTAAAGAAAAACAACTACACTTAGGTGTTTTGCTGTATGGATGTGGACATCATCAAGCTGCTTGGTTAATGCCTGACTCAAGCGTTGAACGTATTGGGGATATTTCTTATTACCAATCTTTAGCACAGTTAGCGGAAAAAGGTTACTTTGACGCAGTATTCTTTGCTGATAATCAATCATTTCCAGCTAAATATGCTAGTGATATGCCCGCATTTTGGTTTGATCCAATAGTCAATTTAACAGCTATTTCTCAAGTGACAAATCATGTGGGATTAGTTTCAACAATTTCAAGTACTTTTTCTAATCCTTTCACAGCTTCACGACAACTATTAAGTCTAGACCATATTACAAATGGACGTGTTGGTTGGAATCTCGTCACGTCAATGACTGATTTAGAAGCCTTAAATCATAGTATGGTAGAACTACCTCCTCATGACAAACGCTATGAGAAGGCAGATGAATTCGCTGCTTTAATGAATAAGTTATTTCTGTCATGGGACAGTAATGAGTTTCTACATCATCGAGCAGAAAGAAAATTGATCAATCCTTCAAACATTCAGCCTTTTAATCACGATGGCACCTTTTTTAAAGTGGATGGCCCATCCACTACGCCAAAAAGCCCGCAAGGCAAACCAGTAGCAATGCAAGCGGGGGCATCTAAACAAGGCATTGCATTAGCCGCAAAATATGCCGATGCAGTCTATTCAGTATCGTGGAACTTAAACCAAGCAAAAATGTTTCGCGAAAAGTTGGATGGACAAGTTAAAAAATATGAAGACAGCAATAGACATATTAAAGTATTTCCGGGCTTAGTAACCTATGTAGGTCATACTCATGAAGAAGCTTTAGCTAAAAAAGCGGCATTGGATGAGCAGTTACCTATTGAAACAGCTTTAAAACAGTTGAGTTTCTTTATTCAACAAGATTGTTCTAATTGGGAAATTGACAAAAAAGTACCTCAATTACCCCCAGTAGAAGAATTTACGGGTCCAGTTGGACGTTACGAAACGATACTAGAAATTATTAATGATACTCAACCTACAGTAAGAGAATTATTGGGATATCTTAATGCAGGCGGTGGACATCACACGCTGATAGGTACACCCGTTGAAATTGTGGATCAGATGGAGATCTGGTTTGAAGCTGGTGTGGCCGATGGATTTAATCTTATGCCGCCTACATTACCCGGTAGTTTAGAAGACTTTGTCGAATTAATTGTTCCTGAAATGCAAAAAAGAGATATTTTCAGAAAAAAATATGACGGTCATACCTTGCGTGAACATTTAGGATTAGAATAATAATTTATTATTTATAAAGGTACCTGTGTCACAAAGAATCATGATTGTTTGTGACACAGGTACCCAAAATTATGCTCTCCTTCTTAAAAATACGCTACGCCCATTTCCTAGAAGATTTTGTAGTAAAGATATCCAAACGTTATGATTAGGGTTTGGAGATTTAGACTTTCCAATCCTCGCCAACTGCTGTTCATACCAACCAATTTCTAACAAGGAAGCATTTTTATCTATTAATTTAATCCCCGTTTTGATGGATTTTGCTTGAACGGTTTCATAATTGCCATTAAAAATTCTATCCGCCAAGTCCGGAACTAAGGCAAAAGGTCTTGCTATTCCAACCATATCAATTTCTCCGTTCGCAACAGCTTCTTCCATCCCTTTTTGAGAACGAAAACCGCCTGTAACTACTAATGGTGTAGAGATTAATTTCTGAGAAGCCTTTTTTGCATAGTCTATAAAATACGCTTCTCGTTTTTTTGTTGTTTCTTTTACATCTGTCCCCATCATGATCGGATTCTCGTAATTTCCCCCAGATATTTCAATGAGATCAATCCCTATTTCGGACATTCTGTGAATAACTTCCATGGATTCATCTTCAGTGAATCCACCCTTTTGAAAATCAGCAGAGTTCAGTTTAATACCGATTGGAAATGAAGCTCCGACTTGTTTTCGAATTTCATGATACGTTTCTTCCAAAAATTTCATTCGATTCGCTAAGGTCCCTCCCCATTCATCTGTACGTTGATTGTGGTAAGGGGATAAAAATTGGTTGAAAAGATATCCGTGTGCTGCATGGATTTGAACACCTGTAAAGCCTGCTTTTTTAGCAATTCTTGCCGCTTCACCAAACCGTACAATCAAATCTTCAATTTCAGACACCTGAAGAGCGCGCGGTTGGTTAAAGAAACGCTTTAATCCTCCTGATAGAGGAACAGCACTTGGTGCTACAGGCTTTTTTGAAATCATTTTGGGTGATTGCTTTCCTGGATGATTAAGCTGCATCCAAAGGTGAGTTCCATTTTCAGTTCCAGCCTTCGCCCATTTCATTAACATCTCTAAATCACGTTCATTTTCTACTGCAACGTTATTCGGCTCACCCAGAGCATTTCGATCTATCATAACGTTTCCTGTCATGACAAGACCAGCACCCCCATCAGCCCAGGTTTTATATAAAGTAACCAATGACTGACTTGGATTTTGATTGGTAGTTCCCAACGCTTCACTCATGGCAGATTTAAAGATTCGATTTTTAATAATAGTTCCATTTGGAAGTTGTATAGAATTCTCCAAAACTGACTTTAATTGATTCATCTTTTGTAGGTCTCCTTGTTGCACAGTTACGTGAATTCACTCTTTAAACATATGCTTCTTATGCCACTTCAGATATGGCTTGTTCTTCTCAGTTCTGTTCACGCTCATCTTCATTTGAAGTCCATACTTATCGTAATCCACTTCAGGGATTCTAGATGAAATATGGATTTTACCTGTTCCGTCAAATGCAATAAGGCCGTTACGGTAAAGCGCATCATGATTACGACAAAGAAGAATACCATTGTTTGGATCGATACGTTCATTGTTCGTACAGTCTTTCCATGGTTTTGCGTAGCTTGCTTGAAGCAGTTCTGGCAACTCGATGTCACAAAGCGCACATTTACCATGCCATAGTGGCAACAGTTCATTTCTGAACCTCTGATGCCCTAGTCGTAATTTAGTTTTCGTTTCTGATTCAGTTTCAGCGAGAAGCGGGATGAGGAAATCATGTTCCGTCTTCTGCACGGTGCCCATCACGAATTCCAATTGTTCTTCATCGATTTCATAAATGTTCAAGCCCGCAATCAACTCTACCAGTTTAATGGTCAGTTCTTCGTTGCATGGATAAAGATAGCCTTGATTACCATTGGCATTCTCTTGAAATGCGGAATACTTTATAGGCAATAGCGGAAGGATTTCATCAAAATAATCTTCAATCGTTAACGGCTGATCGAGTTCATAATAGTCGACCTCCACTAAGTACCCCTTAGCATCTTCAATGCCTGGAAGTGGAATTTCGGAGGGCTTATATGCTTCTCTGTATCCTGATTTTGCTACACTAATTGCGACAATATCTCCTCTTACATAATGAAAGATGCGATCGCCTTCCGCTACTTCTTTCATGCGTTCCCAGAAATGGTGGACATTGCCCACACTATCTCGTTGCAATGACCAGAGGACACCTAATTCTTTCTCATCATGGTAGGTACGTCCTTGCATAACGATGTAACTTTCCATGGTTCTTCACTCCTCTACAAACTGCTTAGAAAGTTCATTAAAATTACCCCTTTATTCATTTCTTACTTCTCTAATAGCGTTATATATTTATAAGACTTGGAATCCACCCATTATACTACATATTTCATCCTGAAAAACCCCGAAGTGATTTTACGGGGAATTAAGGCGACACTGTGCGAAGCATAATACCCAAAAAAGAAAACCTTGCAAGGCATTTAGCCAATACAAGGTTACTTTTTAATAATGCTGTATTTGGTTTGAATAAACTAAGTCACGCCAATATAAGAATTGAATTACAACAGAATTTTTTCAAGAGCTTCTTTCAACATAAAGTCGAAACTCTCAAATGACTGAATTACAGTCCCTGAAGGTTTATCAAGATCTACGTAAACACCTACTTTTAAATCAAAACAATACCATGCAGTATCGGAATCGCCAAAAAACACATATTTCTTTTGCCAATCATTTTCATACCAAATCTCGTTGGTCTCAATAAACCCATGAACTCCATCAACACCGTAGATGACTAATCCATTAAAATCTAATCCATTAATTTTCTTGAGAAATTCAATATATGACTCGGGTAATACAATATGTCCCAAGTTATCCTGAATAGTCTCGATCATTTTTATTATTTCTGTACCTAATGCCGGTTTTTTAAGTGAACTTCCGTATTTAACTTCAATTTTCTCTACTTCTATCAGCAAGTCTTTCCACTGGGGCATATTTATTCTCCCTCTTTTTAAATACCTTTTATCTCTTCAAACCACTCATCGGCAAAATCACTCGCCGTTTTTATATCCTCATTTGTGTGTACTAAGTCATACTTGTATTCAGCATGGAACCTGCCGCTCTTAACTTCATATATTAATTTCAACTCTGTAGGCATATCTCTATCGCACTCCTTGCATAATTCTGCGATTTTTTCGATATCATCATTGATGATTCTTAATACCATTAACTGCCGTTCTGTAGACACATCATATCGTTCGTCTCCATTCTCCAATGCATCATTCACCTTATGAGACTCTAAATATCTATTATTAATTAAATAAAAGAAACTGCTCGATATCATGCCTTCTTCACATGATCCATACACATATACTTTATCGGCCTTATCTTCAACATATTCCATACAAATGGCTATCATATCTGCCTGCAATTCACTAAATCTATCTTCAAATTTATTCATACCACTTTGCACCCCCAACGTACAGGTTTATTCAGCATTGTCTTCGTATAAACTCTTTATGAATTCATCAATATCATTTGCTAAAAAGTACATATTGCTCATATCATCAAAATCCACTGGTTCTAGTTCATGATCCCAAAAATAAATCCTTTCGTAATAAGGACCCTTTGTTCCCAAGCATATAACGTTTCCCGACGGGTCATCTGCAATTGGAATAAAACCTGCGGGTAACCTCTCATCCATGATATCTATAAAATCCGTTAAATTATCATACATATCACCAATTCCATAAAAAACACTTAATACGCTTGGTCCTTGTTCATCAGATATCATAAATACACTAGGTTTTACTTTTCTACCGTTCCATTTCAGAAAAAATTCCTTATACAATTCCGTTAACTTAACATCATTTTCACTTTCAAACTTTTCTAGTTGTTTTAACGAAAGATTATCATGTGAACCAAAAATTCTCGCCATATATATCCCCCTAGCAACTGATTTAACATGTTTGCTCAGCGCTATTTTTATTATTTGATACTTCACAAAAAAAATTGAAAGGCGTTGCCAATCCTTTATGCTAAACACTATATTTTAGGGATATCCACTGCTTCGCCCGGGGATTGATCCATTAGAATGTCTGGAGTTTTCGGGTTACCTTTTTTCAACTTGAATTTTTGAATTTTCGTTAATTCGGGATTGTATGAAATACTTCGTGATGTAAATTCTGCATTTTTAAGTCTATTATAAAGGTTGCATAAAAAATCCTTCCATTCTTCTAATGAAGAAGCTAAAACTTCCTCTGGTGTTTCTAACATTCGATATCCATCTGCATCATGAAACAGTAATAATCCAGTTCCTAAATCACATTTCTCATTTTCAAGAAGCGCGTTTGGTATATCAAAGCCATTATTCCAATTATAATTTGCTGCAAAAAAATGGAGTATTAAAGGATTATCAATAGTACTTAATTCCCTGATTACATCGTCTTTTTCTGCTTGATAAAGCAACTCTTCAAGAATACGAATAGCTTTCTTATCCATGGCAACTCCCCCAATGCATTACTTATTTCAACCTAAGGCTTACCAATTCAATTTTCGTTTAAAAAACTTGAATGGCATTTAGCTATTCAAGGTTCCCTGCTTAAATCAATATAATAATTTTATTTCTCTGCTTTATACGCCAAGGCATTCTCGACGACTCTTTCTGGTGATAAATCTTCTTCAATCCAAAAAATTAAATCACTTGGAGCAGGATGTGGAACACTTTCTTCCAACACCTTTACTGGCATACATCGCATTCTGTGCTGTTGTTACGATTTTTCCACACCCGATTTAGTCGTTACCACACATGTCTTGGTAATCGTTCTAGCACCTTTTGTCAACCCAATGAGAACAGCTTTCTGCGTACCCATTGATCATACAGTACACGCAGCGTTGAGCTTTAAGTATAAACTTATTTTATCCGTTGTAACGTCGAGGCATCTGCTAGTTAACGCGGCAATGAAATCTTTCTCTAAGCATTTTATAGATGAAATGTATTCTTAGGAGGCACCACAACAAATGATGAATCAGCACATGAAATATTACAGTACAACACGTAAATGATTGATACTAAAAAAATGACATCGGTACAACACCGAAGTCATTTGATTGCAACCTAGACTGCAAAGTCGATTTTATTAAACTTTCCGATAACAACGGCCTGATTCATAGAGGACCAGTTTCCTTTATTGTTTACACTAGATTCTATGCAACGCCGATGGGTGGCTATAAATCATTCACCTTCGCAGATGAACTTTACTCAACTTCATACAAGCTATCAAGAAACTCATTAAAGTTATCGGACAGAAAAAATACATTAGTCATATGCCCATCTTCCTCAACATCATGCATCCATATATAGACTTTATTAACATATTTTCCGGATACTCCAATGCAAATCTGATTTCCCCCTGAGTCATCACCAATCGATAGCAATCCTTGTGGCAACTCACCATCTAGAGAATCAAACACATTTGATAAATCATCAAACTCAGAGACCGCATCAAGTCCATATAAAATATTTAATGCACTTTCCCCATGTTCATCAGAAATGCTGAAAACATTCGGATCTACATCCCCGCCATTATGTTCAAGCAGAAAAACTATATATTCTTCTGGTAAATTCACATTATACTTTTTTTCAAATGTTTTTATATTCGCGATGGACACCTTCTCATTATCGCTGTTTATTATTGTCATATTAAATCACCTTTCTTCACCTTATTTTTTACCATTAACAATCGATTGACCACCAATATGTCTAAAATCACGATGTATATCTTTTCTAACTAACATCATTGTCTTCCCGTCCTCATGATGATGCCAAGTATATCCTTTTGGCGGTTGGTTTAGTTTAGGAACTGGTGGAATTGAATTTTTATTTAAACCAGCAGCCTCATTAGCAGCTTTAAAGTCAGCTTGCGGATTTTTCGGTCTTGCAACTTTTATTATTACTGGTTTAATTATTGGATGCACATATGCCGAGAAGTCAGGATATCCATTTGGATAACTTACTGAATCTCCAGCCTTGTTAATATAAGTCCAAGTACCATTATCAGCAATAGAGATCTTTCCACCCTTTTTAACCCACTTTTCAGGTATTGGAGAATTCATCGGTTTAGTCTCTAATACTACTTTAGTGTAAGCTTCCAATTTTAATTCATTACCATAACCTGTACCCTTAGTTTCACTCACCTTCGCCATCGAAATCAATTGATCTCTTTTAACCGGTCCATTTATTACATTAAAGGGCAATCCCCCTGGTGTCGATACTTGCATATGTGGCCCATAAGGAAGTAGCTGCGCCAATCGCGGGGATTGCACTACATTCTGTGCTGTTGTTACACTTTTCTGCACAGCCGATTTAGTCGTTGCCACACCCGCCTTAGTAATCGTTCCAGCACCTTTTGTCCCCACAACAGCTGTTACAGTTGTACCAAGCGCATAGGCAACCCAACGCGAACGGCTTTCTGCATCGCCATTAATCATATCTCGTTCATACGAATCGACTATCGCTTTTTCAATATACTTATAAGTCTCGACAGGATGGGTAACGGAATGATATAACGATTCTACAGTTCCTATTGGATCTGTTACGGTATCATAAAGTCCGACAGCAGTATCTTTTACTACATCGAAAAGACCTATGCCGGCTCCTTTTATAGAATTCCCCGTAGCTTTTAAACCTTTCACGAAGAAATTATCTTCTTTTACCTCTTCAGCAGCTACAGGCTGCTCCCCGTTAATGCTTTTCAAGATAGTAGGTAGAGTCGGCAAGTAGAATATAGACGGAAGGCCAAATGAGTTCAGTTCCTGACCGCCTTGATTAAACGTGCGTGTCATTTCACTTGTATATTGCTTCATCACATCTAATTTTCCTTTTACTTCAGCCAAGTTTTTTATTTGCGTGTGATCCAGCTCATGCAGCTGATCAACAATTTGTCTTGTCTGTTGCCTGCCTTTGTGAACAACAAAACTCAGTTCGCTCATATCCAGACGCGGTAGTGACACTAAATCAGATATGCTGGCAATTTCACTGTTCGCCTGGCCGACCAAGTCATTAGCTATGTCTTCCGTACGGTCCAATCCCCGCTTGACATGATAATCAAGAAATTCCTGGCGAATCAGCCCATTTTCATCTGGCTCATATGACTTGATTGCTTGTTCAATATCTTGTAGTTTCTCAGCGTAGTCGGTTAATGATTGGTGAATGAAAATAAGAAAAGGTTCGTGAATTTGTTTGTAAAATGAACGAATGGCTTCACCCGTTTGTCCTTTTAAATATTGGTCTAACGCGATAATATCTCGAACACTTCTCTGGACGCTAGATAATTGGCTTTGTACCTTTTCTATTTCTTGAAGCGTTGCATGAATACCTTCTTTCAAACTTGCAACATCTAAAACTTTCACCTCACCCCTCCTTAAATATCGAATAGTTTGCTAGAGATTGATCCGTTTCTTTTATCTTTTCAATAGAGCTCTCTGTTTCATTCAAGTGTTGAGTTAATAGAGCTTGATATTCGTTAAGTAATAATGAATATGTGCGGTTTATTTCATTCACTTCTTTGAGAAATCCCAGTTGATTATCACCTTTTATTTCGGATGGAAAAGAAGCTTGAACTGAGTGAACCGATTCTTTTAATGAAGAAATCGCCTGATCAATCGGAATGGGCGTGATTTTTATTTCACTTGTCACGTTCTTGTCGACTCCTTTCTCCTTAACTCAATCAACGTATCCAGTCTTACTCGGTGCGTGTGCAGGCTTCCTTGCAAATCATTAATAGATAGACTGGCAGATGTAATCGCCTGTCTTAATTGAACAATAATGACATCTAATTGATCGTTAGAAAGTGAATAAAATCGATTTTGCACTTCATTTTGTCTGAAACGGTCAAAGTCTTTTGATAATGCGCCTCGCCACATATCCGGTGATAATTCAGGTTCTAAGCAACGTTTTTTATATTGATCAAATGCCATTTGATAGCTGATTAACTTTGATAGCGTTGATTTCAATCGCTCTGAATCGGCTTGGTTTTGATTCATTTGACGAGTAATTGAATCGATAGATAGTTGAACGTTTCCAATTCGTTTTGAAAGTAATGAGCCTGCTTCCAAAGCATCCACTCCTATACCATTTATATAGTAAATATTTCCTTCAAATCTTATTTCTTTAATCATACGTTATTTTATCGTTTTCATCGACTACTTCTACTAAATATATTTAGGTACTATTTAGGTACCTGTGCATGGTTGAATTATGACAATTCACGACTATGAATAAATAATCAAAGGAAGATCGACAAAGCTTTATTTAGTCAGTATCCCATTTTACTTTATGCAATTGTAGTGAATTAACTGAATTATGTCTTGCACAGGTACCTAAAATGAGTACCTATGTGAATGTCGTTTATCCATAAGTTTTTATAAAATTAATGATGTAAGGGCTTTCAAATGACTTTTTCGTGTGACTATTCTCCCGGATTTCAAGTATTATGTTGACAATTTATTCTTTTCTGTCTATGCTAATTCTCAATCAATTGAATTTACAAATTACTTTTATAACTGAATATACTCTTATTACGAGCGGCGGAGGGAATAGGCCCGATGAAGCCCGGCAACCAGCAGATGAATTATCTGAAAAGGTGCTACATCCTACAGGTTTTCTAAACCTGGAAAATAAGAGGAGGAATTTTTCGGCCCTCTTCTTATGAAGGGGGCTTTTCTTTGTTTTATTAATGATTAATAAGTGGATTTAAATCAATCTAAATCCGAGTATACAAATCAAATAAGGAGGTTGACTAAACATGGCAAACGAAGAAGTAATCTACCCATACGAGGGAAATTATAATATAACGGCTGATCTGCCTGTAAGAGAAGATTTCTCGTGGAAAACAATTGAGTCAAATTTCAGCTGGTTTGACACCGGAAAAGTGAATATGGCTTATGAATGCGTGGATCGCCATGTTGCAGATGGGTACGGAGACAAAGTCGCACTTCAATATTACGGTGAAGACGAAGAGTATGCATTAACGTATCGTGAATTGAAAGAGAAGTCGGATCTGTGGGCAACCGTTTTGAAAAAGCAAGGGGTTAAAAAAGGCGATTTTGTGTTTGTCTTTTTACCGAAGCATCCTGATTGCCATATCGCAATGCTGGCCGCAATTAAACTAGGCGCTGTCGTTGGCCCCCTTTTTGAAGCCTTTATGGAAGATGCGGTAAAAGAACGGATTGCTGATTGTGAAGGGACTTACTTAATCGCTTCGCCGGAATTAATACAGCGTGTGCCGCGCGAAGAATTACCATCATTAAAAACAGTTTGGATTACAGCGGAACCTGAACAATGCAAAGACGATGAGATTTCTTTATATGCAGAAGCGCGAGCGGTCGAAGCTAAAGAAGACATCATCGAATGGGTAGTTTTAGAAGATGGGCTTAATATTCACTATACAAGCGGTTCGACAGGTCGCCCGAAAGGCATCATCCACGCACATCGCGCAATGATCCAACAATACATTACAGGCAAATGGGTATTAGATTTAAAAGAAGACGATGTCTATTGGTGCACAGCCCACCCTGGTTGGGTGACGGGAACGGTATATGGCGTCTTCGCTCCCCTTCTAAACCGGGCGACGACTGTCATTCACGGCGGGCGATTCAACGCGGATGAATGGTACGCCGTTTTAGAAAAATCAGGTGTCACAGTTTGGTATAGCGCGCCCACCGCATTCAGAATGTTGATGGCAGAAGGAGATGATAAGTTACTAGATTATGATTTAACGAACATTCGCCACATTTTAAGCGTAGGCGAACCGTTAAATCCAGAAGTGATCCGTTGGGGAATTAAAACATTGTCCAATCGAATCCATGATACTTGGTGGATGACAGAGACAGGCGCGCAACTCATTGTTAACTTGCCATCGGAGAAAATAATCCCGGGATCGATGGGAAAACCTTTTCCCGGCATTGAAGCGGCAATCTTGGATGATGACGGTGAGGCGCTTCCATCTGGTGTTGTAGGACATTTAGCGCTGAAAGCAAATTGGCCCGCCATCATGCGCGAAGTATGGAAAGACCCTGCCAAATATTCGACGTATTTCCCATTTGAGAGCTGGTATGTGTCGGGTGATTTGGCTACGATTGACGACGATGGCTACATCTTCTTCCAAGGCAGGAGCGACGATATGATAAATTCTTCAGGGGAACGAATTGGTCCATTTGAAGTGGAAAGTAAACTGATCGAGCATCCAGCTGTCGCGGAAGTCGGCGTCATCGGAAAACCGGACGCGGTAAGAGGAGAAATCGTGAAAGCATTTGTTGTCCTGAGAAATGGCTACGTGGCAAGTGATGCACTCCTGCAAGAACTTCGTCAATTCGTTCGCGGCGGACTCGCAGCACATGCGGCGCCAAGAGAAATCGAATTTCTTGAAGAATTGCCTAAAACACCGATCAGCGGAAAGATTCTTCGTCGCGAATTAAAAGCGAGAGAACTGCAAAAAGTCGGGGTTTAATCTGTTATTCGGGATTAAGTTTTATCTAAATAAATTAAAAAACTATTAGGGGGAAATTATCATGACTAAAGAAGTATTAGTGGCTAGTAAAGAAGCGTTGTATCAAAAATCGTATTTTAACCGTATTGGAGAATTAAGTGAACTGGCGCCAGATGCTTTCAAAGCATTTGTTCAGTTTGACAAGCAGGCACTAGCGGCAGGAAAGCTATCGGTAAAGCTGAAAGAATTAATCGCCATCGCTGTTGCGCATACAACGGGTTGTCCTTATTGTATTGAAGTTCACGTGATAGCAGGAAAATCAGAAAATGTGAAAAAAGAAGAGTTGGCTGAAGCCATCCTAGTCGCCACTGCACTAAAAGCTGGATCTGCACTTGCACACGGCGTGAACGCATTGAATGCATTCGATGAAATCGATGAAGAGGAATTATATAAAGCATCTTATTTTAATAGATTAAAAGAATTTTCAGCACTCAATGGAGATGCATTCAAAGCGTTTGTCGATTTTGACGGACAATCATTGAAAGAAGGCGTGTTAACTGTGAAGGAGAAGGAATTAATCGCAGTTGCTGTCGCGCATACCACGGGATGCCCTTATTGTATTGACATTCATACGAAAGCTGCAAAGAAGGCCGGGGTTACTAAAGAAGAGCTGGCGGAATCCATTTTGGTTGCCACTGCATTAAAAGCGGGATCAGCTTTGGCACATAGTGTGAATGCGTTGAATGCGTATGATTCTTGAATAAGCGATTAATAAAGAAATAAATTTGAGCGAATTCTTTCCCAGCTACCACTTTGTAGGGCTGGAATGGCTCTCGAAATATCCCTCCCCCGCTACCATTTAGCAGGGCTGGGGTATTTTTTATCTTTTAAATATTACGGAACATAGGAAAGGTACCTGTGCAAGGTCCAATTATGAAAATTCAAGACTTTGGATAAAAATTCAAAAGGATACCGACAAAGTGTTGTATATTCAGTATCCCCTTCTTAACTTATACAATTGTAGTGAATTTACTGATTAGTGTCATGCACAGCTACCTCAAATTTGGTGTTTGCTTTTTTTTAAATCGTTGTCGTTATACGCTATTTTTAACCCAGAATTAATATAGGGCAAGTTAATTTCAATTGGGTGTTTGCTATCGCAATCATCAATAAATATCATCGTTTACCCACCTTTTCACTTTAATTGGATAGGAACCATTTTTTTCATGTCTACACTTTCTTTTTTTATACCTTAGGATGATAATTGAAGGAACTGCTAAGATTGCAAATCCAACTACAAGAGACATATTTGTAGAATAGAATTGAGGAATGGCTCCTGATAAAAATGATCCTAGCATTGCAAAAAGCCCACCAATTACATATGTCGAACTTCTTACTCGCGAGAGTGCATTATCTGGTGTTATCCCTTGATGAACGGCTGCTTGTACAATAAAGGCCATGGATAGGGCTCCATCAAAAATCATCATTCCGATACATGCCATCATTATGCTGCTGGTTAAGCAGATTAGTAGAACCCCACTTGCAGAAATAATTAAGAGGATACTTAATAATGGAACCCAACTGACACCTTCCAGATACCTCATAATGAGTACCCCAATAATATTACCAATTCCTGCAAACGATAATATTAATCCAGTTGAAACGGCTGACAATTCTAATGTAGTATTGGCATGAATAATAACTGTCAATACTATAAAGACTGTTGAAAAACTTAAAATGCAAATCAATGTACTGATGATTTGCTGTAGTAGAACTTGGTGGAAGTACAGCTTTATTCGGTCAAGCTTGGTTCTTGGCTGGTGGCAGTGAAATTGTGGTGTTTGCGCTAAGCTTCTGGTGGCTCCGAAAAGGGAAAGAATTGATGATTATCACAATCGCTACCACATTTTACTTCATTCGTTTTTTCCTATCGGCCTGGATGACTGATCCACATCTTTTAGCTTATTTGCAAATTATGCAGATGTTAACGTTCCCGATTTTTTATTCCGCAGCTATTCAGTACTTGTATCGAATTGTTCCGGTAGAGTGGCGGGCAACAGGTCAAACAGTGCTTGCACTATTGTTTTTTGGGGTGTCAGGAATTTTGGCGTCTTATATAGGTGGAGCAATCTATGGAACCTTTGGAGGCAAATTTCTGTATTTCTCTATTGCTAGCATGTCCTTTCTCGGTATATTATTTGGCCTGACTCTTTACAAGGTTTACAGCAAGAAACCAATTGACATTGAAAATGTTGAAGCTTAAAAAAGTGTCCGTGTGCAGCAATCTATTCAGAAATTGTGAAAAGTACCTGTGCAAGGTTGAATTGCGACAATTCTCAACTTTGGATAAAAATTTAGAGGGATATCGAAAAAGTGTGTTATACAGTCGGTATCCCCTTATCATATTATGAAATTGTGTTAAATTCACTTAGTTCCTTGAACAAGGTACCTAAAACACTATTAGTGATTATTGAAATCATAAATATACTTTATTTAAGTAAAAACTTTACTTAAGATAACATCACGATTCATTCCAATAAATTACTATAATCACTTTTCTTTACCAATTCCTTTGCATCCATTTTTGTCCACTCTGGTATTGGAGTATTAGGATTTTTGTTAATGAAACTTTCAGTAATTTTATAACCTATTTTGTAATCTGCCCACATGGGGATTGCTATGGTTGAATTATCATATAAAAAGTCATCGTAATCCTCGTAATTTGTTGAATCATGGATTTTATTTAATTTTTCTAAGATCGCAGTCTCTTCATTTTCTGATAATTGAACTGTCCAGGGAACGGTCATTGCGGGATATAAAGTCTTGGCAAAATTGTCCGCTTTGCCTTCAGTAATTATTCTATCTAATATTGTTGAAATACCTTGGGTTCCGTTATGTGACATATGAACGGTATGATTATATTCGTGGGCCACCGCATACTTTAACATTTCTTCTTCAAAAGATGGATCCAGCATAAGAATAACTTTATTACCAAAAAAGCTAGCCCCACTGACTCCTTTCATATTCATAATGGCAAACCAATCGTCTGGGATAATTGGAAATACATAAAACGTTGTATCTCCGCCCGGTAATATTTCAATTGATTCCACTATTGCCTCTTCTATCCAACGACTAATTTTTTTTGCATTTTCAAGTAATTCATTTGTATTTTCTTCTAATTGATTTAATTTGTTAGTTGGTTTCAAAAAGTCTTCTAAATTATAATAGTCTATAGAGGATTTATCCTGGAATGGCATTAGTACAGCTTTTGTAAATGTATCCTCATTATCAAGTGTAGGGTTTTCGCTCTTTAACTTTGTGTAGTTAAGCATTTCTTCAAAAAAGTAAATAATTTCAATTTCTTGTCCGTTATATGAAAAATTGTATGTGCTTTGAACAGAAACTTGATCAATTCCTCCTTTTATTTGTATCGTGTCATTAGAGCAAGCAAGGGTGAAAATTACCGATAGCAGAATAATTAACAACTTAATTATTTGTTTCATTTACTCTCTCCAATCGTTTATACTGTCTAATTTAATCCCATTTAAACTTTAAATATATTAAAATATATTTTTACTTTTAAATAATTAAATATTGGGTGATTTGAGACCCTTATTCTTCAAAATAAGTTTATCGCCATCTTTTAAAACAATATTACGAAAAACTTGGTATTAAGGCAACTCTATACCCAGATAAAGATGCATTAATTATCGAAATATGTTGGCAAGCAGCTTTTTCACATACATAAATTAAGAGAGATGCCAGGTTCTAAAACAATTCGAAATTGTTTTGGAACCTGGCACCCCAAATCTGGTTGTCCTTATAGTGTGAAGGAGAAAGAATTAATTGCAATTGCCGTTGCGCATACAACGGGATGCCCCTATTGCATTGACATTCATACGAAGGCTGCAAAAAAAGCCGGTGTAACTAAAGAAGAGCTGGCGGAGTCGATTTTGGTTGCCACTGCATTAAAAGCGGGATCGGCTTTGGCACATAGTGTGAATGCGTTGAATGCATATGATTCTTGACTAGTGATTGATAAGGGAAATAAATTGAGCAAATTCTTTCCTCGTTACCATTTTGTAAGGCTGGAACTCTTGAAATACCCCTTCCCCGTTAGCACTTTGCAGGGCTGGGGTATTTTTTAATCTTTTAAATTTGGCAGCTGTACTTGACGGAAAAGTATCCTGACAATAATTTTCGTCCGCCAATCTCCAGAGTGTATCATGCTTTAAAACTTTTATAGAAAATCGGTAGCTGACAAATGTATCCCAAAGAAGTGTCAGAACACCGACTTTATATGCAAGGATCAAGTTATGACCGTAAGCAGTTTGAAGCTATATCCATCTCCCGGACCGGATCGAGCACACTCCCGAGAAGAAGCCCTGTCAAAATGACACCAGCTCCGATTAGAGTGAACTTATGATGGACCCATTGCATTAGCGCCACAAGAAGTTTCTGGCGACTTGGCGCATCCAGCTTTTTCGCAACCGAAAACACTCCTCACCTTACAAACAAAGTTCCTCCAACCCAAGCAATGCCTTTCAGAATATGAATACCTACTACTTCTTCCCATAGTAAAATCCAGGAGATAAGCACGAATGATTAATTTTTATCAATGGCAGTCTTCTCTCAAATAGACATGTTTGTTTGAGCGGCTCGCATAAGGTTTGTCGGTTTATCGTGAATCCAAAGAACGTACCTGTGCGACAAACAATCATGATTGTTTGTCGCACAGGTACGTAAAATTTAGTTGTGACACTAGTATTTATTTTGGCGGGAAGTGATAATCAGCTCGGATCCAAAATTCTTTCTAACACTAAATCATTAAATCTTTTATAATCGGCTTCGGCAGCCACATTTATCTCAGGTAGTTTATTCCATGTATGATGGTGTCGGGTGTCCAGAATAGTCATACCTAGTGTAAGCTCTCCTTTTGTTTCAATACCCACTTTTCCTTTAATTGTAGTAATTAAGGTTTCATCAATTAATGCAGCTATTGCCATTGAATCAATCAGTACACAATATGATTCAAATCCTCTATTTTTCACAAAATTAATCATATTTAGCAGGAATTTTGCTTCCTTATTTTCGGATGAAGATAACGCGGCTAAATCATCTTCTGTGAAATTAACATCAAAATGAGTAGCTACATCGAGCCCGATTGCTGTCAATTCAATTCCCGAACTAAATACTATATCTGCTGCTTCAGGATCTACAAATACATTCCATTCACTTTGTGGATTATCACCTGTCGCATTTGCTGTCGAATATTTATTTAATCCATAGGCACCTGCAATAGCATAAATACCTTTTATCATATCTTTAATTTCCGGACATTTGATTAGGGCTAAAGCAATATTGGATAATGGACCTAATGCCAATAAATACAATTCATTAGGGTATTTCTTTACAGTTTCAATTATTAAATCAACCGCATGAATATCTTCCAGTTGCTTCGTAGGGACCGGAAGAAAAGCCTCTGCCTGTCCGTCACTTCCATGTGAAAATGGATCTGAAGCAAGATTACGAACTATAGGTTTTGCTAATCCTTTTGCAACTGGAATATCTGTTCTTCCAATTAACTCTAATGTTTTTAATGCATTTTCACTTGTCACATCAACATGATAATTACCTGATACTGTTGTGATAGCCTTGACATCTAACTCTTTACTTTTACATGCTAAAATCAGTGCTAAAGAATCATCCATTCCAGGGTCACAATCAATCAATACTTTTTTTATCGTCATTTAATTTTCACCTCATATTTTTTAATAATTCATTTGCATGTTTTCTTACTTCATAATCTAAATTAGCTGGTACACCCTCCTGTTGTATGCAAATAGATGCTGAGATACTCCCAATTATTCCAGCTTCATATGCAGAAAACCCCTCACATAAACCATATAAAACTCCAGCTGAGGAGCTATTTCCACCGCCAGTCGCATCAACTACATTTACCTGTTCTACAGATGATATATGGACATACTCATCTCCATAAATCATATATGCTCCGTTTGCACCATCACGCAAAAAGATAAAAGGGGTTGTCCATAAGAAAAGCTCAGAAATAATGTCACTAATATCATTCTTTATTAAAAGTGTTTTAGCTTCGGAAATATTAATTGAGAATATATCTATTTCTTCGGCAATGGTCTTTACATTATCAATTTGGCTGTGATTAGCAGAGTTTGCATTGATTTCCCACATTAACTTAAATCCAGTTGCCTTCCTAATTTCGAGAACTGCCTTCCAAAATTCCAAATCTGCTTCCTTAAAGATATAAATACCTTTCACTTCTGGGTGTGTTGCACGTTTAATTTCATCTATAGTAGCTTCCATTGTTCTATAGTGCTCATTCCCAAATATAGGTGTCTCTTTTCTTTCCCCACCTTCAAAATAATTCACTAGAGTCTTTGGTGTTTCCTCATGTTTTATAAATAAATGATCCGTTATAATCTGATTATCTTCAAACCATTTACCATGAAGACGGTTAAAATCTGACCCGACACCAGTTACTAGGATAACCTCATCAGTCCAAATTTTCACTCCAGCAAGAGCATAAATTCCCGCACCACCGAGGCTAACTGTTGGCTCTAGACTTCCATGTTGATATGTTTCATCCGTCACAGCTGTTGAAACAATTATATATTTCATAACTGAGCCTCCTGACTATTGTTTCTTAATAATGAATCCATCTGCAAGCATTGTACCTTCCTCAATTAGAAAGCCTGCTGAGCCTTCGGAATATAGATTTTTTTCATCTTCCACAAATAAAATCTCTTCTCCATCAATGTTTAAAGAAAGTTTATTACCACTGACAACAAACTTTACATGATATAAACAGTCCTCGTTATACAAAAATTTTCTATTCGCTAATACTCTTACATGATGGTCTTTTCTGGATATAATCGAAATTCTCTCCCCATCTTCGAAGACTATTGCGTAATATCTCCTATGACCATTGCTTCTAGCTACCAAACCCGCTTTTTTATGAAGACTGAACATCACGTCTGACTCTATTGAATAATCATCCCAATCACTAGAACCTGTTGTAGCAATGCCATTCTCTTCATGATGTGAAATACAAAATGTATATTTAAAATCTGCAGCAAAATGCTTTGCCGAACTTACCCAAGTCTGTAACCAGAAAGGATTAGTATCCCAAATTGAATTCATCAACATTCCTTTTTGATAAAACTCTTCCGGTGCTCCATTCCAATCAATTTCTTTTATAATAACTTCTTGATTAAAACGCTTATCTGTATAGAATTCATATCCTAATCTAAAGATTGGCATTCCCTTCGTGTCGGGTGTAGAACTAGAATAGATTGATTCACCTTTATCTAGTAGTTTAGAATGTCCATAAATAGTTTTTATCGTATTATCCAAATCATAATATAATATATACTGCCTTACACTAACTAGTTCTTCAGTCGGATTTATAAATGTTGTTTCAACTTTCTGTTTTGGATATATTGTTGGGCTAGCTAAGGTTGAATAACGTTTATCCAATTGATCAAAATTGATAAATGTTGGCGTTGAAACACGACCAGTAACCCCTCTAGCTAAACCTTTAAACGATATCAACAATCCATTTTGATTACTTATTTCATTACTATTTGATACACTAACAATATCTAGACTGCTTGCAATTTGTGGACAGGGCTCAAAGCCTTGAGTAGATCCATTAAAATCAAAAGAAAATTTTTTATGCTTTCGTTTATATTCTTTGCCCTGCAAACGATAACTCGCCTCAACAATTTTATATGTTTCTTTCACTGCGTCTGTAATTACAGATCCACCATCAGACGTTACTACATACAATAAATCAGCTACTGGTTTTCTAAAATCTACACCTTTGTTAATACCTTCTAATCCTAAACGAATACCGTTTAAAGCTCCCACATTTCCCGCATTAGAATCCGTATCCCATCCAGCTGAAGTTGCAATCATAATTGACTTCTGAAAGTCGTCCCCACCTAATATAAATGAAGCAATTACCATTAAATGATTCGGAACTATATGACAAGTTCCTGAAAATAAATCATACCCATATTTCGAATCTAAATAATCCCTAACCTTCCTCCAATCAGATTCCGTAGAACAGACATCTCTTACATCATTGATTGCATTTATTAAATAATCACTAGATAAATATTTCATTCCAGAATCCAATAATTTGTCAATATTCTTTTCGGAAAAAGCCATCGATTGAAGTGCTCCTAAAAAGCATGCAGCTTCCACAGCAAGGGCATCATGACTTACACTAGCTGATTCTTTAATTATTTTGACAGCTAAATCTGGATCATTTGGACATGACATAGCAATTGCATCCACGAAAATTTGAGCACCAATTTGCTCTGCTACTGATCTTCCATTAAGTTCAATTGATCCGCTTAAAGGTGCATTAATACCAGCTTTTAATCGTAAATATGCTGTATGCTCTGTTGACCGCCCCAAGCCTCCCCACCAAAGAATTGTTTTATCTTCAATAATGTAATTTAACCAAGTATCACCAAAATTTTTAGCTGTTAAATTTTGATAATCGTAATCTTTTAAGGCTTTAAAGAATCCAAATGTACCTGAAATATCATCATCGGCTATAACTAAAGGAACACCATATTTTTCATGTACATAATAATCTACCTCGTCAAAATCCTCTCTAATTTTTTCATAAGATAAACCTTCGACAGGTCTTCCGAGGTATACTCCAATAATTTTCCCCAATACTCCCGCATAAATATCTTCCGAATAATTTATAAGCATTAAATCGCTCCCTACTATACATTAATTTAAGCAATTTCATAATTCAAATGTCAATGTTGAATCCTGAAAACAGACCGACACTTTTCGCGGACCTATTTCAGCTAATTGAACAAAAAGAGTCTGATTTGTATAATTTCTGTGTTCTTTATAGATATTATATATATCTATAAAGAACACATTCGCTTTTAGTCATGAAATCCATTCTTCGTGATGGCCTTTTCTTTCGGGTCTTCAGCTTAAGCAATTTCCGCAAGCGTCATCTTCTTTCATTTCAATCAACAAAATTAGAATCCTATATTTACAAATTATTAAACAATTTTTCAAACAATCGTTTAGATATTTCGTTAGAATAACCAATCATGAAATTGACCCAATTGCTTCAACTTTAAACCCATTTGCCAATATCGCTCCAGAGTTCACAACAAACCCTGCCCCACCAGATCTATATTCATCATCTTTAGCAGTTACCATAACATCTCCGTTTATGCTAACTTCTAAAGTTTCTCCTTTCAAATAAAATATAACATCGTATCGTTTATCCAATTCCAAATTAAAATCAACTGTAGCTAACTCTATTAATTCCGCATCTCTTCTTTTGCAAATTTTCAATTTACTATTCGTAAATAATACTGAATAATATCTTCGATGTCCTTTTGAGCGAGCGACTAATCCAGCAGATTCCTGATTTGTAAATATCAACTGAGAAGAAACACTATAATCCTCCCAATCCGTTCCTCCAATAGTAGCAACTCCATTAGCAGTCGAATGAGAGATAGAGAAAGTTTCTGCAAAATCAGGATTAAAATTTTCTATTGAACTCATAAATGATTTAATCCATGTAGTATCCGTTGTCCAAGGCGTCATACTAGGCGTTAAATCTATTGCCTTTTTCATTTCAAATTTCCTCGGTTCATTTTTCCAATCAATACTTTTGATAACTACTCTTCCATCCAAACGTTTTTCACTCGTTAGTTCAATACCAAATCGATAGATAGAATGCCCTCCAGTATTAGGCAATTCCCACTCCAGAAAGTTTATACCTTTTGTAAGATTGAATTTTGGACTATAATACTTAATTAGTTTATCTCCCTTTCCATATACATCAATGAAAAGTTTTAAATTAGGTGATTGCACTTCAAGTGAATCTACCTCCAATTTTATAGTTTGCGTAGAATATAGACTCGGAGAGGCCAGTACTTCAAAATAACTTGTTCCCTCTTTCCCTTTTGACTCTAATTCAATAAAAGTATCTACCGAAACTGTAGCAAAATTCCCTTTAGATAAATGCTCGTATTCAATTACTAATCCATTGGAATCTTCTATTTCGTTTAAATTATATAATCTTGTATTTGCCTGTTCTTCCAATGTGTCTGTATATCTCATAAAACCTTGAACAGATCCTGGATATTCAAAGACGAATCTTTTCGATTCAGTAAAATCTTCTTCTCCCAAAAGTGCTGCCGCTGCTTTTACAATTTTTCTAGTTTCTATTACGGCATCTGTTATACAACTTCCACCATCTGCTGAAACGACATACATCCGATCACTGATTGCCTTTCTGAAATCTGGTCCCTGATCTATGCCTTCTAATCCTAAGCGGATACCGTTTAAACAACCTACATTTCCAGCATTACAGTCCGTATCCCACCCCGCTGAACACGCAATCATGATTGATTTTTGAAAATCATCCTCCCCCATTATTAATGCCATTAACACCACTAAATGGTTGGTTACCATTGGACAACTTCCAGGGTACTTATCATAGCCATGGTACTTAGATATCCATTCTCTGACATTCCGCCAATCATTTGTTTTTTGACATTGCTCGGTTAAATCATTTACAATTTCTGTTAAAAATGGATTATTAACTTGTTCTAATCCCTGGTCGATCAGTCTAAAGATATTCTTTTCTTCAAATGCGTTGGCTTCCATATTCGCAATAAAACAAGCAGCATCTATTGCAATCCCATCATGACTCACACTAGCAGCCTCTTTTGCTAGTTTCATGGCTAATTCAGGTTGATTAGGACAGGCTAGTGCCCAACCATCAATAAAAATTTGTGAACCTATTTGTTCTGAAATACTTTTTCCATTCAATTCACTAGATCCACTTTGAGGTGCATTAATACCATCCTTTAATCTTAAATATGCAGTATGCTCTGTAGAGCGTGAGAGGCCTCCCCACCATAAAACTGTCCGATTTTCTATAATATAATTTAACCATGTATCACCGATTTGGGCAGCTGTTAAGTCAACAGAAAAATTATTATCCTCTAAAGACCTAAAAAATACAAAGGTCCCAGAAATATCATCGTCTGGTACAATCAAGGGCACCTTAACTTTATTATGAACAAAGTAATTTACATCGTAAAATGAATCCCTAATCGCTTCATACGTCCATCCTTCAATTGGTCTTCCTAAATAAACACCAATTAACTTTCCAAGTACTCCTGCATAAATTTGATTTTGATATCTCTTGATTTTCATTTTCCACCTCTTTATTTATTATTTAACCTTTAACAGAACCACCAACTAAACCATCAATAAAATACTTTTGAACAATTAAAAAGAAGATAATTAAAGGCCCAATCATTATTACAGATGCAGCCATCATTAAACCTTGATTGGTATTATAAGTGTTATTTAAGGATAAGAAACCTAATGTAGCTGTAAAGTTCTCTTGTCCCTGCAAAAATGTAGATGTTACCAAAAATTCATTCCATGTCGCAATACCAACAATAATACTAACCGTTAATAAACCAGGACGAACTAGAGGTATCATAACTTTTGTAATAACTTGCATAGTTGTTGCGCCATCAATCTTTGCTGCTTCTTCAAGTTCAGTAGGAATATTCATAAAAAACGTTCTCATTAAAAATATCGCAAGTGGCATATTTACTGCCGATAAAATAACGCCTACGGCAAACACATTACCGATTAAATTCATTTTTGCTAAAACAAAATATAGTGGAAATAAAAATAATTGAATTGGAACTGTCATTGCTAACATAAAATAAAGCATGAAAAGTTTAGTTCCTTTAACTCTTTTACTTGATAATGCATACCCGGCTAGAGAAGCTGCAATTAATACAACAATAACTGTAGTGCCAGTTAAAAGAATACTATTCATAAAAGCAGGGCCAAAATTAGCTGCTTTCCAAGCATTAATATAATTTGAAAAATGCCATGTTCCCGGCCATGATAAAGGGTTTTTTACGATTGCCCTTTGATCTTTAAAACTATTTAATAGCACTAGAGACAATGGTATTAGGGCAGAAAGTGAAAATAGTATTAATACTAGATGTGGTAAATAAGCATTTTTTTTCTTTCTTCGCTCATAAACTTCACTCATAGGAAATGCTCCTCTCCTCAATTCTTTAATTCATTTTTGTTTAACCAAATATACAAACTAGAGGCTAATAATCCTAATAGGCTCATAAACAATGCTACGGAGGCAGCTTTACCAACTTGAAATGCTGAAAATGCAAAAGTATAAGCATAAGTACTTAGCATTTCCGTCGCGTGAGCTGGACCACCACCCGTTAATAAGTAAACATAATCGAAAGTTAAAAATGAAAAGATAATGATCATGACAAGCATAATACTAAACGTTGGTTTGATTGACGGAAAATAAACATATCTGAATAGCTGCCATCCATTACACCCTTCTAATTCAGCTGCCTCTATTTGGTCTGATGGCGTTTGTCTCAATGCTGCTAAATAAACAACAGTAAGGAAACCCCAATAATGCCAAATATCAACCGAAGCTACTGCATATAAAGCTGTATCTACCGAGGATAAAGGAGATGTAATTGGTAACCCCAATGTATTATTTAAATAGCCAACAACACCTGATACTGGATTAAATATTATATTTGACCACAGCATCGTATTTGTAGCAGGAGCTAAAACATAGGGAAATAAAAAGATTAGTTGGTATGCACTCCTGCTATTTTTTCTTTTTAATAACAACATCGCCGTTAACAAACCTATCACAACCGGTACCGTGATAAACATGATAGTCCATTGGACGTTATTATAAACGGATTTCCAAAAAACTCTATCTTCAAATATTTCATGAAAGTTTTGTAGACCTATAAAACTTGGACTAAGAGATACACCATTCCAATCTGTAAACGATACAAATACAGTTAGTATCCCTGGTATCAAGACAACTAGCAAACTAATTAACAGAGCTGGAGCTAGTAAGATATAATTAAACGTTTTCCCCATCAAAACCCTCCTTCTCTTAAAGCCTTATTAGAAATGCATACGAATTTTTAATAAGGCTATTCAATACATTCCTTTCCGAAGAGTACTAACGTAATATTCCAAAAAAGTAAATAAAATTCATTCTTTTAAAATCACTTAGCGGGCATTGGAATAGGTGGAATTAATCCTTTTTCCATATCTTTTTCAAATTCATTTTGGACCTTATCCATTAACTTTTGGCTTGTTGTTTCTTCTAGCCACACAGAGTCAATATCTATAAATACTTGTTGAGCTGATGGAGGTAAGAATACACCTGTATAGTATCCGAAATTACCGTTGTTAACTCCATCAATCATGTCATAAATACTTTCTGCATAAAGTTTGGAGAGAACAGGCATATTTTCCACATCAACTTGAAAGTCTTTTAAAGGAACTCCCCAATAACCAGGCCATGATTTTGTCATTTCATTCATGAATTCATTTGTCATCATCATATCTAATATTTCAGCAGCAGCATCTTTATGTTTTGAATTTGCATTAATCGATAAAGTTGCAGTAACTCCAAGTGTATAATCAGGTTGATCAATTGATCCTCCTACTGTCGGAAATGGCATAAAGGCTAAATTTTCTTGAATATCCTCCGTAAAGGAATTAGACACAAATTGAAATACAAGTGTTGGACCAAAAAAGAATGGTGACCTCTCATCTGCTAATAACTGTATAGACTCGTTAAACGCAAGATTCATATAATCATCACCAGCTAAATACCCCTTTTTATACCATTCTGCGGACTTATCGATAGCGCTTACAATTTCTGGATCTGTCCACTTTTTACTCCCTGTTAACGCATCATATACAGTGTTTTTTCCAGCGAAATGAGTGAGGAATATTGACGAGTAGTTTTCATTAACTGGCTTCCAGCCTTTATTACCTGTTACAGAAGCATATAAGCCCTTTGTTATTGCTTCATCCATAATTTTCTCTAAATCCTCTACAGTTTTTGGGATTTCCCAGTTATTATCTTTGAGCACCTTTTTATTATAAAAAATTCCTTCTGTATTTAAAGAGTTTGCCAAGCTATATAATTCATTATTGACTTTTCCCATTTCATAAACAGAATCAATAATCCGTTCCTCCCATCCATATTTTTCAGCATAGGCATCTAGTGGTTCTAATTTATTTGAATCAGCAAATGGCATAACAAATGATGGGCCGGAACCATAGACAATATCAGGACCCTGACCCGCTGACAACGCTACCGAAATATCTTTATCTACTGAATTTCTAAATTCAACTACTAACTCATATTGATCTTGGGATTGATTATATTTATTAACTAAGACCTCTCTCATAGTCTCTTGATGTTCCGGTGGAGCACCCCAAAACCAAAATGTAATTTCTTCTTTGCTATTCAATCCTTTATTATCATCTGTAGAACAGGCTGTAATCATGAGAATCACTAGCAATCCAATAAATAACATCCATTTTCTTTTCATTCCGTTTCCCCCTCATTTTGTTCATCAGCTTGAATTTTAACAAAGTACTCCCTATTCCTCGGTCCATCAAATTCTAAAAAGTATATTCCTTGTGAGTGACCTACTAGTAATTCGCCATTATCAATTATCAAATTCATCGTTACACCAATAAATGAAGATTTTATATGTCCTGCCGCATCCTGTGGTGTATCATGTTGATGCTTAAAATCAATTCTTGTTGGGATTATTCTGCAAATTTCATCTTGTAGATCTTCCAAACCTTTTGGATCCCAAAAGGATGTAATGGTTAATCCTGCTGTTGTATGGGGTATAAAAATTGTGCATGTCCCACTTTTCACACCACTTTCCTTAACAAATTCAAATATTTCTTCATTTAAGATAACAATATCTCTTTCTCGAGTTTTCAACTTGAAATTTCCCAGCATATTTATCTCCACCTTAATCAACTATTATTTCGCTATTTTTCACTGCATTTCCATTCTCTGCAAACGACCAGTTTCCCTTACAACCCCTCCCATCTTCTTCCCCTATCATTTCGGCGATATATCCACTTAAAAGCGCTGCAGGTACGAATTGTGTTAGTGGCATTGTGATTGGATACTTGGTTTTCGGAGTGGCAACAATCTTACAGTTAATTGGAAACTCGGATTGATTAACATCTGATATAACGAGTGTTGGTCGGCCTAGTTCAGTTGCAGAATAGCCAATCACTTCCTTTGCTCTTGAATAACTTGGATTAGTTGAATTTGCAAATATCACTGTGCCAATCTTATCGACCTTCCTCATGAAGAAGTTTAAATGTAACCACTCCTCTGTGTTAACATGCATAGCATACTTACCAGTTCCTTCGAAGACTTTAGCGTGTCCATACCAAGCTGCAGCATAATCAAATCCCGCACCTATAAAATCAAATGCGTCCATTTTCTTCCATTCAGAAGATACTTCAAACATTTTTCTATCGAGATCTTGTAATGTATTGCTTAACAAATTTGATTGTTCCATTATATCGGCACGATAATCATTAGCTTTGTCCATTGTATATTTCCCCCTGACCTCACCAAATCTAATAGCCAATAATAATAGAGAGAGCACGGAAACTAAGTAACTTCTTACTCCAGGGCTAGATTCAAATGATGGAACTTCAAGATCTAAAGTCCGTTGACTCTTCTTCCCTAAATATGATTCTTGATTTGCAGTTACACCCACTGTAAATGCACCATATTTATTTGCACGCTCTATTGATTCCCCAACCCTTGCTACAGTTCCAGAATGGCTTACTGCGATTACTAACGGATTATTAGGTGAAAAACCCAATTGTTTTTTATCATAAAGTCTACTTAATTCTATTGAGGTAACTACTTCAGTTGGGATACCTGTTAATAATTCAAAAATGTGCTTTGTAGCCAAACCAGCAGCATAGGAATCACCACAACCCGTTAAAATTATTCTTTGAATTGAGAATATTTCAGGTGTAGATAAAAGCTTTCTTGTTTTTGGTTCAAGATCTTCGTATTGCTGTTTAATTAATTCGGGTAAACTAAATACTTGTCTTCTCATTGCATTATCAAAATCCAACAATAATATCTCCTCCTAATATACTAACCACTCAACTTGTATCCACATTAACACAACCATACAAGTAGTGCAATACCTAAAAATATACAATTTAAATTATTCACAAAAAAACACACAACCCCTATACCATCTATCATTTAACGCTATACCGTTTTTTCTTTTACATAATGATTTACTTTTTTTAACTCTAGTTGTATTGTATACATAGAGATACAAGTTAACTCCAATTAATCTTTACTCACAAAATATAATATAAAAGGAAGGTTTTAACTAAAATGAATATAGATAAAAACTCACCAATCCCTATTTATTATCAGGTTGCATCAAGTATTAGAAATAGAATTTCAAATAGTGAATGGACAGTAGATGAAAAAATACCTTCGGAATCGAAATTAACAAAAGAGTATGACATTAGCAGAGTTACTTTAAGGAATGCATTAGATAAATTGCACGATGAGGGAATTATTAAAAGAGAGCAAGGTAAAGGGGTGTTCGTTAGGAAAAATCCTCAACCGTTAGCTCATGATTTCAGTTTACCGTCAGCCCTCGGTAGAAAATTACAAGAAAATGGTTTAGATGTAACCTCACTAGTTATTTCGGCGCACGTTTCCAATCCAATATCGTATATTAATACAATATTAAATATTGATGAAGATGAAAAATTAGCATATATCAAAAGAATCTTTATTTTTAACAATAAGCCAATTGGTTTGAATCGATCCTGGCTCTCAGATGCAATGGTTCCCGGAATAACTGAGAATCAACTCATTGATAACCGCCTAAGCTTAACACTTGAAAATATTTATAAATTTAAACCCAATGGTATTGAGAACACAATACAAGCCGTTATTCCGAATTCCTCAGACATGAAAGCACTAAATATGAATTACCTAATGCCGGCTACACTAGTAACGAGCACTTCTTATCTAGCTGATAAGTCACCATTGGAGTATTCTAAAACTTTGTGGTTAGGTGATCGGGTAAAATTCAATTTAAATATTAACATGGAAAACAAGTGATCAAGATAGAAAGGAGATAATTTATGATTACAGTTATAGGTAGTTTAAATATGGATTTAGTCGTAGAAACAAAAGGATTGCCCAAACAAGGGGAAACGAATTTCGGCAAAAGCTTTGCAACGATGCCAGGTGGAAAGGGAGCCAACCAAGCAGTTTCCGTTTCCCGATTAGGTGCTGATGTCCAGTTTATAGGTTGTATTGGCGAGGACTTATTTGGTAACGAACTATTAAAGAACTTAAAAAATGAAAATATTGATACAAAAAACATTCAAACTGTTAAAAATTCATCAACTGGTATTGCTAATATATTGTTATCGGAAGGTGATAACCGGATAATTGTTATCCCAGGGGCTAATTATGAACTAACATCTCAAAAAATTATAAGTAAAAAAGATACTATCCTCCAAAGCAAGATGGTTATCATCCAATTGGAAATACCAGCAAATACTGTTTTAAAAGTACTTGAGATATGTCACACTGCCAATATTCCTGTGTTACTGAATCCCGCACCTGCTTCAAGTTTTTCTATGGACTATATCGATTATGCAACATTTATTACGCCTAATGAAACCGAGTGTAAGGACATCTTTGGTGTCAACTATGAAAAAGCTTTGGAATTGTATCCGAATCAATTGATTGTTACTAAAGGCAAAAGTGGCGCACAATATTTTGACGGAATAGAGCACAAATTCATTAAAGGGTTTAAAACAAATGTGATTGATACAACAGGAGCAGGCGATACTTTCAATGGAGCATTTGCATTTGCTATCTCACGGCAGTATCCTTTTAATGATGCAGTTGAATTTGCTAATGCTGCTGCATCTTTGTCTGTGGAAAAGTTCGGTGCTCAGGGGGGTATGCCTTCTTTGCAATTGGTAATGAAACGGGTCGCTTCAAGAATTTAGCTTTCTGACTCGAGGGACTATGTAATTATCAGACTAGAATTAAAAAACGGAAGGATCACATTGAAATTAAATCATAATAAAATTGGCGATATATAGTTTTATTAAATCTTCTGGAAGTGATAACCAATATGCCTATGACATTCGCATGACCGATGAAAGTGTTCCAATTGGATTTAAATTGATTATTGTACTGACTATGAATTGATTAAACCATTTGAAATTGAACACAATTCTTTATTTAACAGCAAACAGAAAGTCTTGCAGCATGCAATTGATGTAGAGAGCCACTGATTATTTTGCGCAAATTTTAAAAAACAACCATTGGAATGTTACTGTTCCAATGGCTGTTTTTTCATATCTTCTAAATAAATGCATGTCAATGGTTCAGAGAACGAGTTATTCTAGTACTTTAACTGCGGTCGAAATATGGGGGTCAAACCACAGGCACCCATTACTAATTGTTCATATTGCTTTAAAACATCTTGTCACAAAAACTCCCCAACAAACCCATCAAGTTGCTTTTTAATCTCATGAAACTCCATATTTAAATCTATTGTTTTTACCCCTATCCGATTACCAGACACCATAAATGTTTCATTTGGTGTTATATCTTCTTCCGTTTTCGCATAAAGCAACATACCGCTCACATTCCCACTTTTCTTTATATCTTCATTTTTAACATACGTGAAAATTTGATATAAATTATTAGAGTGAAATGACTTCTTATTAAAACTTTTTTGCATCGTCTTACCATAATATTTGGTGTCGATAATAAGTGTGTTTTCTTCAGATCGCAATACAATATCTGTTTTCATCGTGGGTAAAAATTCAATATCACCTTCATCAACTTGCCACTTGATATGGGGTGCATTCACCCTATACTCTGGGAAGTGTTTGCGATAATATTCATAAACAAATTTCTCAAATAGTCTATGCATTTTTTGGTCATCCATAAACTTGGCAGATTTATAATCTCCCTCTTTTTCAGTAAGCAATAAACCATCAATGATAAAATAGCAAATATTCATGAGCATTTTATAAGTCGAATTATTTCGTGTGTAATTCAAAGTAGACCAGTTAATAGTCCGGAAATCGATTTGATACACATTTGAAAAGAACAATAGCGCTTTACGCAACTCACGTTTGTTTTTTAGCGATACTTCATTTAATCTTAACAATCGCATCATTGTTATTTTAAGAATTTGATTCATATACGTATTTTCTGTGTATACTTCATAATTGCATATGAGCTGACTTTTCATGTGGGATTGATGTTTTATAGACTGTGTCACATTTATTTTCCCTTTGGGGGATCTAAGTGCAGCGGTCGTTTGAATATATTCTTTACCTAATCCTCTTTTCACTTGACTATTGACACCTTTTATCAAGATTGCGGCTAATAAATCCGCAGTATGATCAAACTCCTCCACAGCAATCTTGTTATAGTTCGCTTTATTTAATACTCGAAAAGCATATGTGAGCATGTGATAAATATTTTTAATTTTAATCATTTAATACTCCGTACAGCTTTTGCGACCATTCATTATATTTCTCAAGCTCATCAAACCAATACTCCTCCAATAATGGAAGTAACTCATACTCAATCACAACTGATAAATCTTCATCTGTCACAACCTTATCGAAACAAACATAACTGTGGCCTATTTCAAAGCCAGCTCCTAATGTCTCATCTTCTGAAATGACTTCATTCAAACGTTGGATTTGTGCAATCAGTTTATTAAACTTTAGATTACTTGCGTTATGAATTACTTGTTGAAAACCCTCAGAATTAAATCCAGGCTTCATATGAAAAAACGCAAAACGTCTTCTTAATGCATAGTCAATCATCGCAAGACCTCTATCAGCTGTATTCATCATTCCAATGACATACACATTTTTAGGAATTGAGAACTTTTCATTACGATAAATTAGCTCCAGCTCGTGTCCACGTTTATCATTTTCTAATAACATAAGCAGCTCACCGAAAATCTGACTTAAATTTCCTCGATTAATCTCATCGATAATAAAAAAGTAATCTCTTTCACTATCTTCTTCGGCTTTCTTGCAAAATCGATAAAATGGCCCTTGTGCAAGTTTAAAACCATTTTCTACGGGACGATACCCCATCATAAAATCTTCATAACTATAACTCTGATGGAATTGGATCATATTCACGCGACTACTATCTTTTTCATTCATGATTGAGTAAGCTAACCGTTTCGCCGCAAATGTCTTTCCAACACCAGGAGCACCTTGTAAAATAAGATTTTTCTTCATCTTTAATATTTTGACTAACCTTTCGTAATCGGTTCGATCCATGAATACTTCGTTTAAAAAGTCTTGTGAAGTATATCGTTCGTATGTCTCTTCAATCTCATCTAACTCTTCTCCATCCATGTCACCATTATTTTCAAGGACGATTCGTTTTAATTCTTCTACGTATTCAGTATAAGGCGTTATCTCCGTTAGACTTTTTTGTGCTGCTTGCCCGGGGTGAGGCCATTCTCCCTCTTTTTTCCAATTTACTTTTCGTATATGGTTAAAAGTTTCCCTATCTGCGTCAAATATGTATTCTGATTCGACCACTCCGTAACCAATGATAATCTTCATACCTTTTTTCGCAAAAATAATATCACCAGGTTGAATTTCATTCGCAAACTGCCACGCAGCATGAGCTATATTCATATATGTACGGTCTTGTCCATATAACTCCTTCATTTGTTGTTTCATTTCTTCTTTAGAAGCAAATTGAGTTAAATCACCCATTTCTTCATTTCCTAACCCCATAATTCCATCAGCATAAAATTCATCCCACATAGACGCACCAGTCCCAGGTGAATATAACCAATATCTTCTCTTATTTTTATTGTCAGAATGATTAATAGTCGTGTTATCATTAGCAGCAATTTCTCTCTCTAACATCTGTGCTTTCATTTATATTTCTCCTTTCATGCCAGACTATTGTGTATGTTTTATTTACAAAGTTTAATCCTATCATATGAATACTATTCTTTTGAATCTTCAATTAAGTTTAACATAAAAACTGAATGTACTACATAATTCCAGGTCTATGTCTTCCAATGTGTTACAAACTAGATATCAAATTTAATACTTAATCTTACCCAAAAAAACTTTAATTTTATTAATCAAGGGTTCGTGATATGCTAAATATAAGGAAAGTGATTATAAAGAGATTTTGAGGTAGTTTACGAAAGGTATGATGAGTTGTGGAGAATAAAGAATTAGGAAAAGCAATTGCTAACTATCGTGTAAAACAGAATTATAATCTTAAACAACTGGCAGAAAAAACGAAAATCTCTTCATCAATGTTAAGTCAAATTGAAAGAGGGCTTACCAGTCCATCACTAAATACGCTTAGAATGATTGCAGATGCATTGGAGCTACCATTACTTAGTTTTTTTACAGAATCCGAGAAAAGTAAGGATTTAATAACAAGGGCAGATTCCAGAAAAAAAATCGTATTTCCACCACCGCAAAACATGGAGTATATGTTGCTATCCCCTGATTTAAGCGGCTCAATTGAAATGGTACTCATGAAAATACCGCCGCTGTCTAATTCAGCTGAAAATCCTGTTGTTCACATTGGCGAAGAAGTCGCATACGTATTAGAAGGCAGCATCATGTTACATCTTGGTGATGATATTGAAATTTTATACACTGGGGACAGTGTGAAAATACCACCTGGCGTACATCATAAATGGGAAAATACCACAGATCAAGAAGTAACGATTATTTTTGCAGTGACGCCTCCCACATTTTAACATTATTCAGTAAGCAATTTATCTAACCGTTCTATAGCTCCTGTTATGACGTACTTTTTGTGCACATAATAGAGTTATAGGACGGTTATTTTTCGCTTATGAAGTTAAGTGAAACTAAATAAATTAACCTGCACTTAATTTTCTTGTTGATTTCACCATAGGAAAGCGCTATCATTAAGTGGTGTTAAATAAATCAATCTATACTTAATCGCCTGAATTTTAGACTGGCTAGATTATATCCCGAAAGGAATTGATAAAAAATGCAAACAGGTGCAATGATGATGTTGGTTTTATTTTTATCTATTGTATTACTAATTTTTCTTATCCTTAAATTTAAAATACATCCGTTTATTTCTCTAGTTCTGGCGGGTATTTTTATTGGATTAGCTACGGGCATGCCCCTTATGAACATTGTTGACTCTATTGAAAATGGAGTGGGCGGAACGCTAGGATCACTAGCTGTTGTTATCGGATTTGGAACGATTTTAGGTAAGATGTTAGAGATATCTGGTGGTGCTGAGCGCTTGGCTCGAACAATGCTAAATGCTTTGGGAGAAAAGCGTGCCCCTTGGGTTATGTCACTTATCGGTATCATTGCTGGGATTCCAGTGTTTTTTGAAGTAGGTTTTGTCTTACTCTTCCCGATCGTTTTCATCGTTGCCAGACAAGCCCAGATGTCGCTTTTAAGGATCGGGATTCCTTTGGCCATATCTTTGATGGTTGTACACGCAATGGTACCTCCACATCCAGCAGCATTTGCCATTACCGAAATGTTGGGAGCCGATGTAGGGAAAGTTATATTATATTCACTTCTTATCGGTACACCTACTGCAATCATTGCTGGGCCAATCTATGCTAAGTTCATCAGTCGTGGAACTAGAACTGAAGTATTTCATGATTTAGAAGTAAAAGCACCAAGACCGGATGAGGAGCTTCCTAAGTTTGGAATTACTTTATTTACGATTCTCTTGCCTTTGTTCGTTATGGTAGGAAAAACAGTTGGCGATTTATATCTCCTCGAAGGTTCATTAGCTTACGATGTTGTCAGATTTTTAGGTAATCCAATTATTGCTTTACTTATTTCGGTATTTGTAGCATATTACACATTAGGTCTTTCCCGCGGCTTAACGATGAAGGAAGTATTAGCCCATACTGAGGACGGATTCAAGTCTATTGCATCTATTTTGCTGATCATCGCTGGTGGCGGTGCTTATAATGCATTTTTGGTTGATAGTGGCTTAGGTACAGAGTTATCTACGATTATGCAATCGTTAAACATGAACCCAATTATTCTAGCTTGGTTAATAGGAACAATATTGCACCTGGCAATCGGTTCCGTTACGGTAGCCATGATTAGTGCTGCGGGTATAATAGGTCCTTTATTAGTCGTTTATCCAACGTTGAGTCCAGAGATTGCAGTTCTCGCAATTGGTGCTGGGGCTATCGGTTGGTGTCACGTTAACGATTCTGCTTTCTGGCTTGTCAAAGAATACTTAGGACTATCATTAACAGATGCGTTTAAGAGTTTCACTGCTGCAACTGTGATTGCATCGGTGGTTGCACTTGGCGGCGTATTGGTTTTAGCACAATTCATTTAATCAACTTTATTAAAATTAATTATGGAAGGAAGACAAATCATCATGCAAAATAAAACAATTCAAGGAAAAACGATAAAAGAATGGGAAGAACAGTTTCCATTAATGAGCAAGATTATTTCAACTGAGGAAGTGTTTTGGACAAACCCTAAATACGGGGCTTTTGCAGATGCGATTGAAAATATTTCTTTATCAGAGATTGATGTAAAAGATGCAGAAGAAAGATTAAATAGATTTGCACCCTATATTGCGAAGGTATTCCCAGAAACAGAAAAAACAGATGGCATTATTGAATCACCTACTGTTCGAATTCCTACGATGCAAACGGAGATGGAAAAGGCCTATAATCAAGAAATCAAAGGGCAATTATTGCTCAAATGTGACAGTCATCTGGCGATTTCTGGGTCAATTAAAGCAAGAGGCGGCATTTACGAGGTTTTAAAACATGCGGAAGATCTAGCGACCCGGAATAATATGCTGACAACAAACGATGATTATTCAATCATTGACAGTGATAGATTTAAAGCGTTCTTCTCTAAGTATTCTATTGCAGTAGGATCAACCGGAAACCTAGGACTCAGCATCGGTATCATAAGTGCACAATTAGGATTTAAGGTTTCTGTTCATATGTCGGCTGATGCGAAGCAATGGAAGAAAGATTTGCTTAGAAGCAGAGGTGTTACAGTCGTCGAGTATGAATCAGATTATAGTATCGCCGTAGAGGAAGGCAGAAAACAAGCAGAAGCCGACCCAAACACGCACTTTATTGATGATGAAAATTCGACCGATCTATTTTTAGGATATGCTGTTGCAGCTTCTAGATTAAAAAAGCAATTAGAAGAAATGAATGTAGTTGTGGATAAGGATCATCCATTATTTGTTTACCTTCCATGTGGCGTTGGCGGCGGACCTGGTGGCGTAGCATTTGGATTAAAGTTGGTTTTCAAAGATCATGTACATTGCTTCTTTGCCGAACCAACACATTCACCGTGTATGGTGATCGGATTAATGTCCGGCCTGCATGATTTAGTATCGGTACAAGACTTCGGCATTGATAACATTACGGATGCTGATGGACTAGCAGTCGGTCGCGCTTCAGGTTTCGTAGGGAAAACTTTAGAAAAACTCATGAGTGGTTCCTATACCGTAAAAGATGAGGAATTATATAAACTACTAAGTATGTTATCCGACTCGGAGAATATTCAATTAGAACCTTCTGCGCTCGCTGGCATGCATGGTCCAATGCAATTCTTCAGAGACGAAGCTGGCCAAAAGTATATAGAGAATAACAACTTACAAAATAAGATCAAAAATGTTTCACACATCGTTTGGGGAACAGGCGGCAGCATGGTTCCGACCGATGAAATGGAAAGCTATTATAACAAGGGAAAAGATATTCTTGCTTCTGAATAAACAAAGGATCGTTTGTATAAAATAAACGATTTCAAAAATAGTAAGGGCTGTCCTTAAAGATCATGAAAATGACTTTTCGGAACAGCCCTTTCTACTATTTAGTCAAGTAGTTTGCGATGGCGTATTTGTGCAAGGGTCACTTTAGATGCTCGACCGAGTATTCCATTAACATGTGATGTATTGCCACCCATGGTGGGTGCTCACACTAGTTCATGGAAGCAATGATTGTGGCATATGGAACGGCAATCGCCACAACGCGCAGGCTAAAGGTTCCGCCTTTCGCAATGAATGCCAAGATCCGTGCCAACGAAGCCTAAGAAAATAGCTGTACCCAATTCCCCCGCCCCCCAAAAGATGACAATGAAGGTTTTCCTGATGAATAATAATACCGGCAATAATGTTGATTCTGCTCACCACCAATATCCAATAGCTGCTTTCAGAAGCAAGCCAAACCCCTAACGCTGCCGCAACAGCCAGTTGCAATGACAAGTATAGAACCCAGAAAGTATAGATATAATTAGTTACAAAAATATTAGATTACAACATATCATCCTTCTCCCTGATTAGCGCATTACCATTTCTAAATTCTTCTACTAAATGAAAATTGTTTAATCCTTCCCAAACACTTTTAGGGATATGCTCTAGTAATATTATTTGGAAGTCTTTATTATAATCAGATTTAATCTTGCAAATAAATTCATCTAATAATATCATAGCTTTTCGGATTTTATATTTATCACTTTCAACTATACTATTATTGAATACACCATCCTTATCATCATAATCTTTTTCATCCCCATAATAGGGTCTACTAGGTTGGTCCAATATTAAGTATTGAGGTATGTATTCAGATTTTTGAATAATACTTGCTTCATGTAAAGCTAAAAATAGACATAAGTGCATGAACAAATGATTAGAACTACTACCTACATGAGAAATTGAGAGGGTATTAGGTCTTCTTAATTCAATGGACTTAGACGCATAATTAAATACAGCTCTATAACCTTTATAAATACCTAATGCATCTCCAACCTCTTCCAAGTAATTTTGGATTAAACTTTCTAATAAGTTTACGAATAAAGCTCTATTTCCGCTTACGTCAAGAACATTACTTTTTAATTCTTTTAATTGATCTTTTTTACTCGATATTTCTGCTGTATAGTCTTCCAGACCCTCAGTATTTTCATACAAATTAATTTTATATCTCAATTCACCAATAAACGCCATTTGTTCATATATATTATTATCAATAGAACTTTCTTTCGGGTATTGTCCTAAAACTCTATCTATTTCTTTGACTCTTTGTATATAGTTTTCTAATTCACTTTTTATATTAATATTAAAAGGTTGTTTTGCACTATTTTTTTTCTTCAAAACCTTAAAATCTTTTTCTAATATTTGAACTAGCATAGCTGTCTCCGGAAAACTTAATAAATCAGAAAAGTTTTCTTTTATATATACTATTGGTTTCAAACTATCATAAATATTTTTCTCTACTTCAATGTACTTTTTATATTCACTTTCCAACCTTTTCAAGTTTTTAGTTTTTAATAATAACGTGTTTCTTTCATTTATTAATTTTTCTTTTTCTTTACTAATATTAAAATTATAAAATGCGCCAGTCATTGACTTCAAAACTTTCAAGTAATTTTCAGAAGGGATATATTCATCATCTAAAAGCAGTTGCAATTCCCTCGCTCTTTTTATGTCTCTTTTCATATTATCTAAAAAAACATTTTTCTCATTATCAAATATAGTTTGTTTTCTCTCTAATCTATTTATCCCTTTGACCAAATCATTAATCTTTTCATTAATTAGCATATTTTCAACAGTATCAATTTTAAAAGCAACGTCAAAAACTCTTTCAAGTGCCTCTCTATATCTTCCGATATTCTGTTTATCAAAATATACTTCACTATTAACGATTACGTTTTCTGATTGACTAGTGAAGAGTTGAAAATATTTAAAAGAAATTTTGGTGCCTGCTCTTATATGGCTTCCCCCGTATGGAATAACAAGATTTTTATCTATTGAAAACTCATTTTCAATAACTTTTTTTATATTGCTTTCATTATTATTTTCAAAGGGTAAGTTTGGAATTACACCTATAGGAGAAAAATAATATACATCTGATCCCTTACGATCAATAAAACTCTCTCTAGCTATTGTATACGTAGATTTATTAATCTCGAAAGTTATTCCATACCAATTTACATTTTCATTTATCTTTTCATCAGCTATCTTTGTTCCTGATGCAAAAAAACAATAATCTATAATAGCCATAATTTCTGTTTTCCCAGTCCCACTTGCACCAGTAATAACATTTATTTTGTTTTCTTTAAATTCAAGCTTTCTAATTGAACCATTTTTTAGCCAAAGCGTTAATTGTTTAATAAAAAACCTCATATTTCCACCCTCAATTGTAAATATAAATTTTCATCGCTTTCTAGCAATATTTGTGACAATTTATCGCTAGCTTTTATTATCTCCAAAGCTCTTTTTCCTATATCTTTTTCTTTATATGAAAACTCTATTTCTTCATTAAGTATTATCAAACTATCTTCAATAAAGATAATCTCCATTTTATTTAATAATATTATACTATTTATAGATAAAGTAAGTAATGAATGGAATCTTTCATTATAATTAGAAAAATATGAAGGATACTTGATTATAAATTCTTCTATACTTCTAATCTTCACTATTTTATTTTTTAAAACTTTTAAAGATTGTTGATGCGTGTAAAAGGGTATTATTAATAAAGCTTTAGTTATAGTTATTCTCTTTGTTTTACTTAAAACAGACAAAATCGAAATTAGTCCAATCAATTCATTATTATAGGTGTCTTTATTTATTTTCAATGGCATACCTCTCTTTCCAATCATATATCCAGCCAACCTCTAACTTTTCTGACATAAGGTAATACTTACCATTACTAAAGTCACTATCTAATTCAAACTCATCAATGTTTAACTTGACTTTTAAAGTTTCATAATAGCAATCCACAGCTGAATCTATAAGCTCTTCTTCATCAATATTCAATCCTCTTCTTTTCTTTTTTGTTAAATTATAATGTGTAGCATCAAATATATTTTTCCATTCCAATCTAGCTAACTCTTTTAATCTATTAATATCAGTAGTAACTATTTCTCCTTGCTGCCTCCATCTTTCTAAATTGGTAAATGCAATTAATTTCAAAATAGTTTTTTCGATTATAAAGCTTTGATAATCTTCATCACTAGAAGCAATTATTTCTATATCTTCTAATTGTTCGACAAATTCTTGGTCATAAATATTCTCCGGTAATGTTATATTACTCCTATTTATAATCGGTCTATTAGTACGGCCTAAAATAAAACATTTTCTATACTTTCTATATAAATCATCAAAGGTATATTCTATTTTTTTATCCTTTTTAACATATATATAATTGTCTACTCTTAAATTGCTATTCAAACTTTCAAATACTGATTCTATTTGTTCTTCTGGTATCATCTTTTCTTTAATTCTCATTTTGATTCGAGATATTAAATCATCTTCATCTAACATCAGTTCTAATTTATCGAAAAATGATTTCAACCATGTATCAGATTGCTGCAATAGTTCTTTTAAATATTTCACTAACTCATTATTTTTCGCTCCCGCATTGTTCTTTATACATTCTAATATATGTTTTTCATTTATAAAGTTAGTAAGCTCATTAATTTCTAATGATCCATTTTTATAGGTTTTAAATTTCCCCAAAAACTCATTATTATCATTACTAGATTTATTTGTCACTATAATGAATTTCGTATTTTTAATGAAGTCTAAGTGTTTTTCCTCAGTGTCCCTATTATCATTGACATCATTAATAATCTTTGTCCAGTTAAAAATAGTTTTCCATATATCTGTATCACTTTCTCTTAAATTTATTATTTGCCCTTTGACATTAGTTCGAACAGAATGTTTCAACTGTAGTAGGGATTGAAAACCATCTTGATGTTCAATATGTATATCATCTTTAACCTCTAAACCGATTTTTTCACCTGTTTTTAATCCCAAAATAAGATATAAGAAATAAAAATATTGATAATCAAATCCAATCGAAGTATTATCAGCTGCGGTAGTTTGATCATGTGTTTTAATATCTCTCATTTTTATCCACCTCACATTTACTATATAGTCTTAATTACTGTAATAAAGGAATAAAGGTCCCCTTAAATCTCATTGTTAAGTCAAATTTCTATGGGGAGATATATCAGAGTACCAATTTACTTTCATAAAGTAATGATTAATTCTTGTAATTACTTTTCCGTTCCTATTGCATCACGGGCACTTTGTTTTCGACAATTCCTCTAGAAATAATTATTCACCCTCAAAATTTAAACCAATCCTCAAATACCCTATTCGCTACTTCAACTACAAATACCTTCAATATTTGTTCAATTGAATTTCTGTTAATAAACTTATAAAGATTTTTATTAAATTGCAAAACGTAAGTCAATCAAGTATTGACGTAATTGACTCCCGTTTTACCCATACAATTGAGTTTGTAGTTTGAAAATGAATCCCTCAATGGTTGTTCATTCATTTACAAATCCGAAATGCAAAATCTCAATCCTTTGATTTTCACCCATATACTATTTTTACCATTGCACGCCAAGATATTTACCACACAATGTCATCTTGTACACCAATATACTGAGTTGGTTTGTCAGCTAGAGATGGGGCGGTTTTTACAGCAAGATTTTACAGCGGCATATTGTGGTTAACAACCTGCCAACGAGCTTCGCGGGCATGAGTCCCCTAGCCAAGAAACCAGCAATATGTGCCGGCTTGTTCCGCTAAGGTTAAGGTTATCATGCTCGCCACTAGTAGTAATAAGTTGTGAGTATAGGATTCAGCCCCTCCCCCAAGCAGGGTGCGGTGGTAAATTTCATTGGATGTAATCAAAGATATCTTAAGAGGATATTTTATTGGAAGGAATGAGATTTTAATTCTTTATTGCGGAGTAGGTTTTGGTAAGTCGTTCTTGGCTACCTTGACGGGCTTGAACGCCATCCAAGAAGAAGGAATCTAAAAGAGCCGCTTCAAAAGTCAGTAACAATTGACTTTTCAAGCGACTTATTTTAGGTGAAGTCTTAAGATTTATGACTCTCAGTCTTTTGTTAAGAACGTACCCGAGTGCGACAAACAATAATGATTGTTAAAACTTTTACGATAGTTTCTTGCACGAATTAAAGAAGCTTCGGATGGAAGTAAACAGCACATGGCTACATTATAGAAAAACAGGTAATGCCTGTATATAGATGTTAAATTTAGAAAACCCAACCCACCACTCCTCAACCAACAATTTTAATTACTTGGTTAAGATCAACACTGATTCCCAATTCGCGTGTTTTTAAAACTTTATTATGAATATACCCTTTATACCTGTCCATGGATCCATTTTGTACAATAATCAATAACCTTTCTTCTGGTCTAGATATCGCAACATAATGCAAAAATTCTATTCCTTCTCTTGTTAAGTCATAATCTTGAGCATTTATGATTACTTGTTCAAACTCAAGCCCTTTGGATGAATGTATTGTACCAGAAGTAAGTTTATAAAGGTCTTGATTATAGGTAGGAATATATTTATCATCATTAGTTACTTCATATATTTTACTTATCTCTCGCTTGATTTTCTTCAGGTCTTCATCATAACCTAGGTATTTATACAACTTAATACAGTTTTCTTCATGTTTCAATTGTTCACTTTTTGACTCTTCAATTCCCCTTAACAACTTTTTAATCTTTGTAATTTTGTAAGTCTCTGGCATCGGTATCTCATCCATGAAATCATATTCGCTATACCTATGTTCTACTGAATAATGAGCAATAGCTCTCGCTATCCAAATATGTTCACTTTCAAGATTAGTGTAGTCTAAAGGGGAGCTAGGAATAAAAACGAACGGTATGCCATTATCATTTAATTGTTCACTCCAGCTCTCCGCATTTCTATTACTAAAGTTTAAAAATGCACACTTTTTACCGACATTAATCCAATCACTAATATATTCAATAGCCTCACTATCGCTACCGTACTTAAAAGCAATTATTTCATCATTAAATTCAGTCTGCTGGTAATGTTTTCTTACACTTTCCATAAATATATTTGAGTAATTTTGGATTACTCTATTTGATCTGAAATTATGCCACAACTCAAAGCTTTCGAAGGATTGCTTGTTAATAATTTCTGTAAATCCTTCACTATAAGCACCCCGAAAACCATAAATAGACTGTTTAGAATCTCCAACGACAAACAATAGAATCTTAAGCTCATCGCATAGATACATAAAAAAGTTATGCATATCAACGTCACAATCTTGATACTCATCGATATAAATTCGATAATACTTCGCTTTTATATATCTTCTACAGGAATAAGATCCTTTTAAAATTTCTATTGCCAATTGGAACGCAAAATTATTTTTGTTATTACGATACTTACAGATTAACTGGGTGCTCCGAATCTTCTCTATCCCCTCATCGTAAGTAATAATTTCATTTTCATTACTGAAGTCGGGTTTTATTTCTTTTTTGAAGTCGAGACCATAGACATCATACATAAATGGTTGGATTATCTCCAACCAAATAAAATTATCATTTGTTCCAACAAACCCCTCCCCCTTATTTGGACCGAGCCTGTTTAAAATTTCCTTCGCTGCTTTTCTCGTGAAAGTAACAGCAGCAAACGTTTGATAGTTATTATTTTCATCTGTATCTTTGATAATTCTTTGTATTGTAGTATAGGTTTTACCTGTTCCGGCACTTGCACTTATCACAATACTTCCTTCAGTTGTCAGAATTTCATTCCTAATATCTTTATCTAACGGCGACATGAATCCACCAACACTTTCAGACACTCAAATCTTTCGTGTCCGTATATTTTGTTTATTGCCGATTTGCTAAGGCTAGTACTTAATTGAATCATATTAATGAGTTTTGCACCTTGTAAATAGTCTATACCATTTTTTTTGCTGTTATTTTTCATTGCTAATCTGTCCATTACCCCTGGTATAACTTCATACAAATCATTTTCCAACTCTATTCTAGATAAATAAATATTGTTATCTTTTAATCTTTTGATTATGTCAGGGTACTTGTTAAAGACAAAGATTTTTCTTTCAATTTTATAATCAGCTTCTTTTTCATATCTAATAGGGTCAATACCACTCAGATTTTCTACTTCAACCTCTTCAATAAGTCTTTGACATCTATTTATCCCCAAGAGATTACATTCTGGTCTTCCTTTTACTTTTTTTAGATCATTATCTGTTTTAACTATTACTTTTATACCGAGTTCTGTTAACACCTTATAGTATTCTATAAAATTGATGCCATCAACCTCAAGTATATAGCCGCCATAACTTTCATACCGCTCAAACTTTTCTCTGAGAATTCGTTCAAACAGGATTTTTTCAGATGGTCCCTCAACCAATAAAACCACATCCGCATAGATTGCTTCCGCCAAGTTTTGATTCAGTTTTTGCTTTAAGGTTTTATACTTTTCAGGAACCCTATAAATAAAGGATTTCCCTGTTACTGTACCTTGCTTAAAAAGTTTAATTAAGTTAACATCATCCATCTGGCTTACTATTAATGAGGAATGAGTTGTCATGAACAGATACTTAAATATTTCATCAGAGAATATCTGATACGACAACGCAATCTGCATTGATCTATGTAAATGATTTTCTAGTTCCTCAATCAAGAATATATTAATTTTCCTTTCTTCTAATCTACGATTTTCCAATGTAAGAAGCGTATAGGCAAGAATCTTTTTTCTGCCGTCACCAGAGGTTGGATAGTTTTCAAGTTTTTCATCCAATATATATGGCGTGAGTTTACTATGAATATTACTTAATTCAATCTCGGATCGAATTGAGACCTTAAAGTTCTTGTCATCTTTAAATTTCTTATATTCATTTACAAGTTCTTTTTCAAATTCCTTAATCGTACTCAACTTTCCAACACTCTTATTAAGATTCTTAATGTGGGTGCTAAGTACTTTTCTTTCTGTTTCACTTAAACTTGAATCACCTTTTAAAATCTCTTTGGAATATCTCTTAAATGTGCTTTCTAGTTGAATTGATGAGTCAATATAAATTATATTAAAATATTTATCTAATTCATAGTAAGACTGACTACTGGGAATCTCCTCTAAATTCTCTAAATCAATACCCCAAAAAAGATTCGGTTCTCCAACAAGGGATTCACCATCATATACTGATTTAAGTTGAATATAAATTTCCTTAGCACTCGAAGAAATGGCACCGCCCATCATAGTAAAAATCTTTTTGTTATCGTCATTCTCCTCATCGGAAATCCCTATTTTGAGAGTAAGAGTAATTTCTTTACTGGTATCTTTATTGTAGTAATCCGAATCCATGAAACCATTTCTCCTGAAATTTCTATCTAAAATGAACCTGATAGCAGCTAGGAAATTACTCTTTCCTATATCATTTAGTCCAAAAATAATATTACGATTAGTTAAATCAATATCTACACTTTCAAAATTTCGGAAATTCTCAATTGTTAAATGCCTGAAATTCATATAATCCCTCCATTATTTGCTTAGAAAAGTATAATACCGGATGTTAATTTGAAAAATGAATTAATCACCAAGATTCTGTCTATTTTCCGATAGTGTAACTGTTTGTAATTATTCATGCACTTATTTATTGCAACTTCAAGATTTAACATTTCCTCCGCTACCTTACACTCTTCACATATTTAAACTATTTTTTCTAATATATTAACTCCTCTGGACAATTTGATCTATATCTATTTTACCATTAAAACTAAATAATGCATCGAAAAGATAGAAAGTGATGTGACGATAGATTGATATTTTTTTCACGAATGACTAATTTCCTGTACTTGCCGCAATGCCCCTAAGGCTTATTCCCTCGTCTTGTAGTTCCAGCATCCTTCGATAATGGATCATACAAAAAACCTCCCAAATAATTAGTGTCACACTATTCAGTGTGCTCATTAATTATACAGGAGGTTCCTACTGGTAAATAGCTTGTCATTCACTGGTACATTTCTTGTCATTGGGTGGTACAAAAGATGTCACTCGTGGTACATTTCATTGACGGTAATCAGACATTCATCAAGCAATGGAAAGTGATTTGATTTCCCCTTTTTGCATATTCTTTTAAACCAATTCCAAAATCATATGAAATCAACATAAAAAACTCCCCCTTATCAATATGCAAAAAATTTAGCACATTATCTCGGAAGAGTACAGATATAATCCCGGAGAATTTATAAACCAAGCATTCAACAAGAGAATGTTCGGTTTCATATCGACTCCGACGTCGAAACGGATTTGGTATTCTTTTAGATAATCTTTTCAAAACGTAAAAGTTACTTACTGAACAAACAAACAATCATGTTTGTTTGTTCAGTAAGTAACTTCTCGTATAGCTATTAATGATTTTTCCGTCGGGAAAGGTATTCCAACAAACTCTTTTTTTAAGTCTTCCACAATGATGAGGTTGAAATATCCTCTCTTCATAATTCGGATTAAAAAACCCTTATAATTTTGAAAGGGCATCACCTTGCGTAATAAAATGTGATAACTGAATTAATAACGTCTATCCAATGTATTTGGTTAAACGTTTTTTGTTTCAATGAAGCGACTGCCAATCACTTATAATTCAAAGCATCTACTATAAATTTGTAAATTGGAAATTTCTTAAAATTATCCTTATCCTCATTACTTAACTGATTAAAGTAATAGTCAAACTCAGTAATATTTCCTAGGATGGCTAAATAACCACAAATAACAAACGGATCAGTTGCTTTGTTTTTTCTATCGATAATTTTCTCTATCTCTTCACCATTAAAACTTCTTTGTCGCCTTATAATTTGCATTATGTTTAGGAAATAAGTTTCGTCATTGTCTTCTTCAAATTTTGTAAGGTGTTCATATACTTTTTTTGTAAAGTCCAAGAACTCAAGATTTTGATCCACTTCATCATAATATTTGACAATATCCAATAAGTAGTAATTTACGTACTGTCTCGCAGGATCGGTATCATAATCAATTTCCAGAAATGACTTTTCCAGCTCTCCTAGGTTAAAATTAGCCATTTTAAATAATTGTTTTACTTCTACAATCATATACGAACTAATTTCAAAACCAGGTCCAGACTTGTCCTCGGAAGCGAGTATTCGGAATATCTTATCGGATTCAAACGCGTTCACAACGAGCCATTCATCATTCTTTTTCGTAGTAGCGAGTAGTATAGTGAAACTACCAATTTTCAATTTCAAAAAACTAGATTGTTTTAAGTCTGTGGTAATATCGCTGTAATCTTGATGGAGTATAATATCTTTTAGTGTCTCCATATTTCTGAAGTCTTTTTCTTTTAGGCTGTCAAAGCTTTGATTGAACGTAACGTTTAACTCATCAAAAACTCCATCCAATTCTTCAAGATCTTTAACGAGATCACGCAACTCCTTCATTAAACCCTGGTCGGAGGTTTCTATCGGAATTTGATGCCCCATAACTTCGATGTGTTCTGCGGTTAAAACAGCTATCATAAAATTCGTGTCTTTTATTCTTTCTTTGAGAGGCCCTGTGCGATCAAGGTTTAATTTTAAATTACTTAGATCACTATCTGCTTCGCTTTGAACAAATATCGTAAAATCACCACCAAATAGAATAATTGTTTTATCTTTTTCCATCCGTTTAGTTGCGTTTGGGTAATAGATTTCGCCATTTATACCGATTTGCAAGTTCGTCTCTTGTACAATTTCTAAAACTTGTATTCTTTCCATCGGAATTTCTAAATTATAATGTTCTTCTTTGGAATATAAGTATGTTGGATAATTAAAAAAGGTGGATAAGTTGGGACCCACAGAAGGAATCACAAGCGTTCTATTTTTATTTATGTCGGAAGCGTTTATACTTAAAACATTTTGGGTCTGTTTTCTTGAATTTAATATAAAATTTCTGCAGATAATATCCAACGCGTTATTCTCTGAAGGTAGTGTTCCAAATTCGTGGTTAATACTGGCTTGATCCTTCATTTCTTCAATAATCATTTTAAGATCAATAGGTAGCAAAGCGTCGTAATAAACTTTTTTATGGAAAGCATCGATAAATTCCACAACAAAGAACAAAACACCACCGTCGTGGTAGTAATTTCGAAGATCATTTTTATTTAATCTATGTTTAATTTTGTCCCCACTTAAATATTCTACTTCGTGAGCTTTAACTTGAACAGGCACCCTTCCATATAAACTTGATTTATTATGGTTTTTTTCGTTATATACCTGTATTTCTCCGTCCCAAGAAACAGTTTTATCGTTTGTAGGGATTTCCCCTTTTAATAATGTATTTCTTGTTAACTCCATTGTAACGGCAGTGACCCCGATCACTTCTTTTATTGAATTATTCAATTGGAACCCCCCATTATCCCTAAATAATTAATTACTACTATTTTACCATTATCGGGAACAAATGTCGGCTGAAGTTATGAAATTGAAGTTTTATTGGCGAACAAAAAACTATATTTGATTAAATTGGAATCTGTATACCCCCTTTACCGTGGATGAGATATTTTTTGAAACGGTTCAGACTGAATTCACGAAGCAATTTCTGGCTCCAGACACTTTGTTGTTGAATCGGAAACATTAAACCATTATAAAGAGGCTCATCGCAAAACTAATCTAGAACTTGCAGTCAGTGAGGTTTGGGCGTAGAGTCACGAAGTCAAAGCGATGTTCGGTAAATCGGAAGAAAAGGCGACGCTTTTTGAATCAACTGCGCCGTATACGTCTCAACAAGAGTAGTCGAACCATGGCCAGCACAGGTCCTGGCACTAGAAGCACTTCACCAAATACGTGATGAAGAATATTGAGTATTGCGGACAGATTGTGCAAGTATATGCGGAAAGGAGAGCCATCAATATTTGGCCGTAACACTGCTGGTTCTGTCGTCCGCCACCATTGACTGTAACTATTGTCCGCGTTGTGAAACCATCGCAAATATTGCAAAATAATCCCTAAAATGCACATCTGCTCAAACATAATAACACGGACAAATCGATTCTAAACATTCGCTGGCGGTGCGCCCTTCCAGCAAATGCAATGAATCGGGCTTTACCGTCAATGGCAAGCAGCTTCGCAAATGATGGCTCTTTTCTCCGCAATAGATGACTCAAAACGTCGCATGAGTGGCTCAATTTCTATGCAATAATCAAAGACTCTCTCTTGCTTCTCGGCTAGATCCCACACCCGATTTATCAAACTTTCAAGTACCACTCACAACTTCATTTTCAAGTTTATAAATACCAATCATGCCTGAATGACTCTGGACGGCTACATACACATGTCCTAGTCTTCCCGTACTTTCGGGAATTAACTTTCCGCCGCCCTGTTCAGGAACAGGTACATAATGCTCTTCCATCGTTTTTTTATCAATTTTTTATCAATATAAGAAAAAATCACATCGTAAAGTTTGATCGGATGCATTATTATATGCTAGGTTGGGTAATTCCCCAAATGCACCCAGACTTTTTTACATTTTCACAGTTAGATATTTGCAATATATCCACCTAGTTATTTTACTCTTAGCTTGGGCTTTATTCCTAAAGTAAAATAATATAGATTTAAACATCAATTCACAAATCTTATTTCAATATTGAAATAAACCTAAATCAATCATATTTCATCTTTATTTGTGGTATCACCTTAGGGAGTTCCTTTGTTAATTTCATACTATGCTCTAATTGGTTTTGTCCCAGAGGGTTTGTTGCTGCTGAAAATTCTAACGTTCTTGTTAAATCATGGATAAACGGTACATCGTCTGGTTTTCCCTTTGAATATGCTTCTACAGACTTCTCGAAAATTGTTGAGTTAATGCCCCATTCTTGAGATAGTTCATAAATTGCTTCTTTCTTCTTGCCATTTTTCCATTCTTCAAATGCTTCATCGAATCTAATATTCGTTTGTACATGGCCTGCTTCTAATTCGGTAACCACGAATTCTTTTATTAATTTTGCTTTCTCATGGTCTCCTAAGTTACTAAGCTCTTCAATTTGCTGATAAATGATACGTAATGTTTCCGCATCTACGTGTTGTTTTCCATTTGAGGACGTTGTTTTTTCGCCAATTAGCTCTAGAATATGACTAGCATCAATTACTTGAGTTCCCACTAATCTGGTTTTACCGAGAAGTGGTGTTGGTGTAGTAATATCATCTTCTGGTATTCCCTCTTCAAAAACCAGGTTTTTATACGCTCCTACATAATTTAACCATGTGTTTTCATCAATTCCAAAATCATTTTCGTTCCATTCAAATTGATAATACTGCTCTACTAATTGCATTTGTTTTGCGGCATCTTTACACGCTAAAATAAATGCTTCTTTTTTCTCATCATCATTGTGAATTTCTTGCCAGGTCGTAGGATCTTGTAATGTGGTTTTCATCTCATTTATTTTAACTTCTAATTTCTCAACTGCTGTCTTATAGTCATCAACAATTGCATTACTGCTCGTTCCACCCGTTCCATAGAGTCTTAATGCATTGTCTACTTTTTCCTCCGTAATTCTTGGATACTGGAAGTTAATGATGGAACCAAATTCTTTATCAGCACCATGAACTCGATTTGTTCGTGAATATGCTTGCACTAATCCTTGTAATTCGAGAGAACGGTCTACATAAAGCGTATTTAACAGTTGAGAGTCATAACCTGTTAATAGTTGGTCCGCCACGATAACAAGGTCAATATTTCTAGGATTTCGACCACTTCCCCCACGAGTTGCACGTGAAACGACATCTTCATAATATGCCTTTTCACCTTGTTTTTGGTCTCCCGTTACAAATTCAATCCCAGTGAACTTTGCATAGTTTTTAAACATGTCTTCTACTACTTTTGGATCGGCTGGATCTCGTTCCTCATCGCCACCAAAACTAAACGTCATTGCAACGTTCAATGGTTTCTCAAGAGATGCCATTTGCTTTTTAAACTCTTCAAAATAAGCAATGACCCGTTTTTTTAACCTTACAGTTAAAATAGAGTTAAATTTTCTATGTTGTGATTGTGACTCCCAGTTAGTAAGAATTTCTTCTACAACACGAGGAATATGTGTTTCATCATGGTATTGTAATATCCTTCTTTTACTCGCTTCCTTTTCAACTTGTAATTCTGACCATTCTTGCACAATACGCTCAATATCTCTCTCCGCTTTATCTGGATTTTTCATTTTTTCATCTTCAATAATTGTATCCCTTAAGTTTTCATAACTTTTAAATTCGCCTGTATTCAGATAATCAACGTGAAATCCTAACACGTTCCCATCAGATATCGCTTCATCGATTGTATACTTGTGTAATTCAGGTCCAAACAACTTTTCTGTCGTATCAATTAATTGACTATGTTCATCAATCATTCCTGTAGCTTTGTTCTCTTCAAATAATGGCGTACCTGTATATCCAAAAAATAAACCGTTTTTCTTAAAATAGTTTTTTATCGTTCCCATCATTCCACCCATCGTTGTACGGTGGGCTTCATCAATGATAAATACAATTTTTTTATCAGCCAATCTTGTATCTTGATTTTCTACTAATTCATTTACTAAATTATTGAGTTTATAAGTGGTGGTCACAACAATACCTCGAGTTGAAGATTGCATGATTTTTCTAAGTTGATATGTATGTTGTGTGTCATCGACAGTAACTGGTTCATAAGCTGCATACGCCTTGAAGTTTGCACTCATTCGTTGGTCTAGTTCTGTTCTATCAACTAGGAAAACAACCTTATCAAATCCTCCGCGCGTCGATAAAAACAATGCTGTTTTAAAACTTGTGATTGTTTTTCCGGATCCAGTTGTATGCCATACGTACCCACCATGTGGTATTTTGTCTGCGTTATCCCAACCAAAAGCAGCTGCTTCAACAGCCTGTAACGCATGTACTTGATAAGAACGCATTAACATATGACGTCGGTTCTCTTCTTCTAACGCTTCATCAATAACGAGGTAATCACCGACCATTTGATGTGCCATTGGAATCATTAAAAATTGACTGATGACATCTTCCCAATCATTGACTGGTGTATTGTATTTATCTGCCCAATGAAAAACAAAACTTGGGTTAAAATCATGGATTGTTTTTGGTGTCGCAAAATAACGTGTCGCTACTTCAGAAATCATGACCATCATTTGTGAGAAAGCCATGAAATTATGTGTGTATTCACCGTCTTGATAATAGCGTCTAAATTGTCTGAACGCTTCATCTAACGTCTTATCTGAACGTTTTTGTTCGATGTTAATTAAAGGCAACCCATTGATAAGGAGAATTAAATCAAAACGATTTCCGTTTGGACTTTCAACCTCTCTTGCGATTTTATAACTAGAGTCGCCTCCACTTACTTCTGCCTTTTTGAAAATAGTTAACGTAATTTGTTCTCTCGTTATACCTGCGCTTGGATCTCGATAAATCCCATCTATTTTCCCAGTAGAAGCTTCCATTGCCAGAAGTTTAGATGCTTCAAAACTATTTTCAATTTGGTTAACCTTTGCCATTACTTGTCCAAATTCATTATCAGTTAGAGGGACGCCCTCTAACTGATCCGCATTAATTCGGTTTAACTCTTGTCGCCAATGAATTATTAAATCATTAACAGTCACTTTTTGTTTGTTGCCATCTAGATTAGCAGGCGCATCCCATTTATAATTTTCTAATCTTTTTACAAAGTTATCTTGAAAATTTTGTTCTGAAGCATTTTTTGAAGTTCGCCTCATTCATGCCACCCCTTCACACAAACATTTCGTTCAAATACGCTTGTTTTGTTGCTTTTAGTTTTTCTAATTTTCGTTCATGGTTTGTAATAATATCATCAAGATTTTTGAAGAATTTACCGATTTTCTTTTGCTCTTCACTACCAGGTAATAGAATTGCTATTTCCATAACTTTATTTTTGGAAATATTGTAACGAGATATACCTTGTGCTAATATTTCCATCTGTTTACGCATTATATTAGATCTAAACAAATACGCGATAAATAAATAATTAATACTTATATTAATTCTATAGCCAAAACAAAAACTATTTAAATATACATTAGGTCTGTTATCAAACCAAACAGAAGACATTCCTACTTCATGAGGAGTTTCTGAAGACGTTGTAAATAATACGTCTCCGTACTTTACTTCATTTTGTTTTAAATCAATCTCAACATTTTCAGTTATATTGGTATTTGAAATAGGGTTATTAAAAACATTCAAATATGTGACAAATTCAGCATCACCAATTCCAAAGTCTTTTTTTGTTTTTCCTGACAAACCATTAAATGTCTGACCAATTTCTCCTAGTTTTTTAATTTCCCATTCATCCGTAAAACCAGAAAACCTTCTTTTCGGTACGCGTTCACCTTCAGCAGGGAACATTTCGGCAAGATAAGCCGACTTTAATGCTTTTGTTTTATCAATTTTTCTTTGATGAAGAGCAATCATGTCATCAAGATGTTTAAAGAATTGACCTAATTTTTGTTGTTCGCTATTATATTTAGGAGCCATAAATGTATATTCTGCTATTTGTTTTAAAGAAATGTGCTTTATAGCATTGCCAACTGATAGTTTATTCATTTCAGTCAAGAATTTATTATTACTAGTTATTTGATATATAAATTCAATTTGTTCTGAATTAACTCTACCTACTCGCTGTGCTAAAACCCCTTCATTATTACTATATTTACCAACCTTACCTATGTTAACACCATCCATTGTAACCAGTATATTTTCTCCTGTTAGTAAATAGTTCCTTAGAATACTTTCGTCAGAAATATTAATTCTATCTCCCTTTGATTCTATTTTATACATTTGATCTTGTATATTTTTATTAGTAACTACTAAATATTCTCCGTTTCTTTTGAAATTTGTACTTTTAAATGCCTTTCCTGTTCTTATTTCTGACAAATCTTCTAATTTATATACTTCCCAATTATCAAAATACCCTTTGAATCTTTTTTTTGGTATTAATTTCTTTTGACTCATCATTCACTCACCACCAATTGTTCCATCATTTCGTCAAGCTCTTTCTCTAACTTTTCGCTTTCTTCTTCCAACGTTTCTAACGTGTCTGAATAACGATTTTGTAGTTGTTCAAGCACTGCTAATTCTTCAGTTAATGGATTTTCAAGTAAACGGTTAACTTTTGAAATGACTGACCCAAACCATTTTTCGTACATTAGCTTGTTAATTTCTTCATCAGTTAATGTTTCAATGCGGTCTTCAGCCATTGCTTTTAATTCAGTTTCTAATTTTTTAATATCACGATTTAACTTTGTTCTCTCATTTAATAATGATTCAACAATTTTTAATAACGTATAGTCTGTACTATCTTTCTCTGCTGCTTTTAATTCAGATCTGACGGAACCAACTAAGAAGGCATCTTCTCTTTCATTAAGTGCGTCCCCTAAAGCAACTTCTTCATCGCTTTCCTCTACTTTTGCAGCTTCTACTAGCTCGGTTAGTTCTGCTTCAACTTCTTGTAACCTAGACTCTTTTGTTTCGATTTCGGTTAGTTCAGATTTATATAGCTTAAATTTAATCAAATCATTCGGAACAAGACTTCCTATCCAGCCATCTTGTTCTTCACGTTTATTATTTCCAGATCCTTTTGTAACCATTAATGGTACTCGATTACGAGCTTCCGTATAAAAATCGCTTAAGGCGATTACTTCCGTGTCCTCAGTTAATTTATTTTCCCAAATATCTGCTATAATCTGATAACCATCGTATTCATCAATATGATTGAACGCTAATAAAATATCTTTGATGCCCGCAAGCATACTTTCTCTTATGTCTCGAATGTTATTCACGTCATCAACAGATTTAAGTAAATCCCAATATTTATTTTGGAAAGCTAGTAATTCTTCTTCTACTGCTTTTGATTTATCTAAAACATATGCATCATTTAACACTTCATTCGTTATTTCATTAATTGATTTCTTTAAGGTAACATAATCTTCTCTAATTTCTTCGATGGAATCTTCAATTATATGTGGCACTGTCTCTTGTAACACATGAAGATTCTTAATGTTTCTATAAGGAATGCCGCCATATAAATGTGCGTCTACATCTTCTGGAATATCTTCATCAATCGACTCAATATAACGAGTGATATTTAAGTTATATTCATTTTCAATGATTTCTTCCCTTGTGGCTAAATGACTGTATCCTTTTTCTTCGTTACGCATTTCGTATGTGTCGACAAGCTTTGCAATGTCTTTTTCTCGTAAGACGTTTTGTTTACCTTCTTTAGTAAATGTGTGTGAAGCGTCTATCATTAAAACTGGATCATTTAGTTTACGATTTTTCTTTAAAATCACTACCGTTACAGGGATACCTGTATTAGAAAACAATTTATCAGGTAAACCAATAACCGTATCGATATAGTTCTTGTCTAAAAGTCTTTGACGAATTTGACCTTCTGCGCCACCTCTGAATAGCACGCCGTGTGGTAAAACAATGGCCATTGTTCCTTGTTGGCCTAAGTGATATAAGCCATGTAATAAAAAGGAATAATCCCCTTTTGAATTGGGCGGTAAAACACCCGCAATTTCGAATCTGGGATCACTTACTTTTAAGTCAGATTGATTCCAATTTTTCACAGAATAGGGCGGGTTCATAACAACTGCATCAAACTGAACACCTTCACTCGAGCGTTCTGGATCTTCTGGCCAGTCTTCTGCTAAAGTGTCGCCATTTCGTATCGTCATTCGCTCTGGTCTAACACCGTGCAGCAATAAGTTCATTCGCGTTAAATTATATGTTGCAGTATTTTTTTCTTGCCCAAAGTAATTTAATGTCTTTTGTGCGTCTCCCTTCAGGTGATTTCTAACAGTTAATAATAAGGAACCTGAACCTACTGTCGGGTCATAGATTGAGTTAATATTAGAAGATTTAGCTACAATTTGAGCCATTACTTCACTTACTTGTCTAGGCGTATAGAACTCTCCCGCTTTCTTACCAGACTCCATTGCAAATTGACCAATTAAGTACTCGTATGCATCTCCTAATACATCGCCTTTTTGTAACGCAACCATGTTTAAGTCTGCAAAAAGTAAAATCAAATTTCTTATGTTTCTGCTTCGTTCATTTAAGTTATTCCCAAGTGCTGTATTCGTTAAGTCGAGTGTTGAACTTGAGAAAAGGCCTTTAAAATCATCGGAATCACCAGTAACTGCAATTGTGCGTTCAAAATTATTTAAGCTATCTATTACTTTTTGAACTTCAAACTCTCCACTATTTATATCGCTTAACCATGTTTGGTAAAGATATTCAGGTAATACGTAATACCCTAATACATTTCGAATCATACTAGATAATTGATCGCCGTATTGTTCATGCGCTTCATAGTAAGCTACTACTAATTTAGTTTCATTTGTTTCATTGACCCCACTTGTTACTTTAAATGTCTCTAGTGTTTGATCACTCAAAAATTTATAGAACATTAATCCAAGCATATAATCTTTATATCGACTTGCATCCATAGAACCTCTTAATTCATTGGCGCCATCCCAAAGTCTTCTTTTAATTTCTTCTGATGTAATCATAACTTTTCTCCTTTTAAAAACAGTTTTTCTTACAATGATGAACCTCTATTATACTTGTTTATTTTCTTTCTAGCCATGAAAGCAGGATAATCGTATTAACGCCACGCATAGATATAAAGGATGAAAACACACCCGGTGTCTGTCACTGACACTTTTCGCTTTCTTCCGCGAATTGAGGCAGTGATAGGTATCGGAAAAAAATTTAGGTTCTAAAACAATTCGAAATCGTATTGATCCTGGCACCAAAATTCAGAACCCATCTTGGCTTGCCCTTAGACATCAATAGTTTCCGATTTCATTTATCGTGATTTGATGATATCCATCCTCGGAATAAATGCCTGATTCCTAGCAACCCCTCTCCCATAAACCCGTAATTGACAATACTTTTCTTTCAAGATACTAATATATGGATTTTCACTATTCCACCCATCCCCGATACATATCAGAAAGTCTTCTTTACCAAGAATCACTAGCTCTCCACCTTTAGTATTCCCATTCCCAGAAATTAGAGCGACCTTTGAGTTTTTGAATTCTTTCATATGGCCTTTTATTTTTTCTATCTCATCATCCGTAAATGAATAAGACCAAGTAGAAGATTTCTTTCCCTTTTTTGATGTTGGTTTTGAAGCATATTTCGAGTAGATTATAAATTCATCTTTACCTAGCGTCACTTTATAACTTCTTCTTGTTTCATGTGTTTCCCATAAGATTAAATTATATCCGTTATTTACAAGTACCGCAGTTAGTGCGCCGTGATGGTAATCTGTCTCTTTAATTTTAACCAATTAAAACTCCCCCTTTTTACAATTAGTTTCCTGCCAAACTAAAATTGCAACTATTTCCCTAAGCAGCTAACTGAAACAAGTTTTGCAAGTAGAAGTTATCTTTCTCTCCTTCAATTCCCTGCAAAAATTCCTCTTCTGTAACTTCATAAATAGACTGAATACAATTATTCTTCGTTCCTGGCATTAAATGAATTTCTTTAATCACCTCATAGATAAGGGTATCTTTGGGAAACATTAAATGCCTTGCCACACTCACTTCATTTCTACGCCCTACATGCCCATATCGAATCACTGCCTTCCAATACATCATTTCCATTTTGAATCTCCCCCTGGTTTTTGTTTGCTATATAAACAATCATGAACCATTTAGGGAACATGATTGTTTATATAGCATCTTTTTTAATTGCTACTATAAACTAAATACATCCTTAATCCCCATTTGCGTATAGGTTTGGATTTTCATCTCCATCAGTTCCGCTTTTAGCCGTTCAATTTCTTTCTCCACTTGCACTTCTTTCGCGATATATTGTTCCATCATTTGTTGTTGTTCTTCGATTGGCGGGAGCGGAATTTCTAATGTTTCTATATCTTTTCTACTCAATGTAGGGATTGCGGTACCCGACATTTTGTTGGTCAATAAATATTGGCCAAGCGGGCTTTCTAAATAGACTTTTAGAAAATCAGGATTCAGCCTGTTGTTGCACCGTATTCCCATAAAGTTTTGAGAAAGCAACAAATCCTCATCATCTGCTGGTACAACCGCCGCCTTTAACGAGTTTCCCCTGATTGATAAGATGACATCGTCTTCTTGTAATTCATAAAAGTTTATTTTCGCGTTGTTTTCGATATGGTAACGTGATATGTTCTCCATCATTAACTTGCCATTTTGCACATCAGACAATCTTACAATTCTAAATTTACCGTCAGATCTTTCTTTATTTTTCGATCCGACATTGAATCCCCTAAACAGGGTAGCAACGTCCTTTAAGGAAATCGTAGTCACATCTTCGAAAGCGTCCATATTAAAACTCACCGGGCCGAATCCTTCCACTTCTACTTCATTCGGAAGTACGTATCTGTTTGTGTTGAGGTTGCCATCAACTAACTCGGAATGATGAACAAATGTACTAAACTCACTGATTTCTTTCCCATATTGAAAAGTATCCGTTATCTTCTGGATTGCTTCTTCAGAAAGAACTCTTTTCTTACGGCCTTTCTCAGTAAACAGATCGCTTGCTTGAATAAATAAAATCTTATTTTTTCTTGATTCATTTTTATTTTTATTAAATACAAGCAAATTTACCGGGATACTTGTTCCGTCGTAAAGTCCAGATGGTAAAGAGATAACAGCTTCAATCATGTCCGATAAAATAATGTTCTTTCTAATTCTTCCCTCGGCTGCTCCTCTAAACAAAGCACCTTCTGTTGTCACGACAATTGCCCTTCCATCCTCATTTAAAGAGGCAAGCGCATGAGAGATAAATGCAAAGTCACCGTTAGAACGTGAAGGCATACCATAGAAGAAGCGATTATATTGATCATTGGCTAAGCTATCATAGTTATTGATCGTCATTGAAAATGGAGCGTCCATATAAACAAAATCAAATTTTTTCAATGCATTCTCTTCTACAAATTCTGGCTGGTTTAATACATCCCCTTTTAGAATTTGATTTTCCTCATCCCCAGATATAAATAGTCTAATTTTCGAAATCGCCCATGCTCTTACATCAATTTCTTGTCCGTATAATTTCAAAGAACTATTTTGTTTCCAGGCATTACGTTGCGCTTCCAATAAACCGCCACCATACCCTGCCACTCCATCATAAATGGAACCTTTCGTTGGATTTAGAATGGCTATTGCTAATTTATTTATGGATTCAGGAGTGACGGATTCCCCTCCATTTCTACCGCTTTCTGCTGCAATCCTTTTTAATGCTTCGTCCAACCATTCAACTACTTCCATGTTTCCGTTCATGTTAATGGAACTTAACTCGTAAAAAAACCTCGTGATTTGGGTAGATTCTAGTTGTTTCAGTACGCTCATTTCGTCAAAAACGCCTTTAAAATAAGGAATTTCATTTTCGATATTGTGAAGGGTTTGTTGCAATTTCTCTCGTGCATTTGCTTCTGCTCTCAACATCTTTTGTATATCTACAATTTTTTCATACCTGGAATCTTTACTTAGATATACAAGCAAACCTCCTACCGAAAATAATTCAGCGTAATCTGAGATAGGAAGTTCCCCTCTTAAAGTATCCGCCATTTTCCATATTTGATTATTCATTTTAATGTTATTCATCTCCCTTTCGTTAGTTAGTATGCGATTACTAAATACGAATGTTTATAGTAATTCCCTTTACTTGATATTAATATACGTCATTAAAAACTTATTGTCAACTAAATAACTGAATAAATTAAAGTTAGTAATGTAGTACTAATAATAAATTACGTAAAAACTGATTATTATTGTATTGGATTTCGAGATCACCTTCTTATGGAGGACATTTAAAATACAACCTTAATCGGACATATATAACGTTAATGAATCAAAACTGGATTATGTATCGTTAGGGTATTGCACTCATAAAATATAGTAGACTCTCATATGGGCAAACTTATCGAAAGTTAAGTACGCAAAGTCAAGGGCCTAATACATTTATTTGTAACGGCAGCCGTTTACCGAGTGATGAATTTGATTGATCAGCGCCAAGGCTTGAATCATTTTCCCCAACCCCATTTCATCGCCGAGTAAAGTGCGTTTATAATGCAAGGCATATTACGCTCCGAACGTTTGGTAATGCCGCAAATCTACTTTCAGCCCCGTTGTATCTAAAGGAAACGCTTGGATTTCCTCGATAATTTCATTCGACAAATCTTCTGCTATTGCAGTAGCGTCATAACCAATTACATATTCAATTTCAGTATAATAGGCAGCATTTTTTTCGATGAAATGCTTCTTTAGTTGTTCTGAGTTGACTGTAAATTGATGAATCTGCTCAAACTGTTTTTTCGCTTGCTTGATGCGCTCCTTGATTTAATGCCTTAAACGCCAATTCCACTTGCTCTTTCTCGGCTTTTGATTGGAAAAGGCTTCCTAAAAAACCTCTTTTCCGCTTCGCTATTTCAATTTCAGTTCCAACCTGTTGACTTAACGTCCCAATCGCTTCTCTCAAAGCTTGTACTGCATCAGTGAGCTTCCATTTTCGATAAATGCTGTCCAATAGTGCTACATCATCTGTTGATAAATGATCGGGGTTCATTTTGGGTGTCGCTTCTTCATAGACAGAGGTGATGATTTTTGATGCCGCTTCAAAAATTGCCCGTGCGCTTATCTAGCCAATACCATCTATCCTCCTCAAATCTTCTATACTTTCATTTCTAATATCATAAATCGTCTTGAATCCGTGATGGACTAAACTATTAATCGGCATGCCTTTTTCCAATGTCGAAATCGTGTCGACCGGCCTTGTTTTTAAGCGTTCTTTTGCGGCAATAAACTTTAACGGTTCCCAACTTTCTTTGATTTTTTCATTGAAACGATTTTCAGTAAAATTTTCAAGTCCTTTTTGGATTCCTTTCAATTCACCTTCAAATCGCAAGACATCTTTTTTTGTTTGAATCATATGGCACCTTCCCTTCAAACGTTTGATTTTTATCGGTATTCCCATATTCTTGAGTCTATTGTAGCATAACGTCAAATTTTCAAAGCATTCACTCATCATCTTGCATAACCTATAGAAGTATAGGTTTCATTTACAAAGGAGGCAATAAATAACATGGTGAATTTTCTATCTTTCAGCGGCACGGTAACCGCGATCAATGATTTTCCAACCAGCCCAAATGATCTGGACGGCGGTTGTTATCAATTATTTTCGGTTGAAAATGGGCGTGGGGATTTGGTGAATTTCGTAGTCGCGCCTGACACTTATTTTGTCGATCATCGAATTGTAAGAGTTGGCGACCGGGTGACGGGGTTTTACGACGGAGACGCGCCTGTTCCGCTCATCTTCCCGCCGCAATATGCAGCGATCGTGATAGCGAAAGACGCACCTGGACAAAATGTGACAGTGGACTTTTTTGACCGTCAGTTGGTTAGTAGCGATGGAAGTTTAAGATTGAATATTTCTCCAGATACCCGGATTTTATTGGAAAATGGGCAGCTATTTAATCGTAACCCTGCCAATCGTTACTTGATCGTTGTTTACGGGGCTACTACTCGAAGTATTCCAGCGCAGACGACGCCTTCACAAATTATTGTCTTGTGTTAGGTTTATTCCGTGAAAATTGCGCGGACCGATTTTTAGAGGGGACTGATAGTAACATTTCAGTCCTTTTTTTATGCCTTTTTATGAAATAGAAGCATATAAATTCAAAGGTCCTACTAGTAGCTTAACGACTATATTGAGTTAATTGACAGAAAGGAATTCTAAAAGCGTGATATTATGTATTTATTGTAGATACTTTTTAATAAAACTAGAGAGTAGTTGTAAATAATATGAAAAAAGGATTTCTGATTATATTTAGCGTAATATGGATACTAGTGTCGGCTTATCTTATAATTAGCGGCTATTTGAAAGAAGTACCAATTGCCACACATGTGATCATGTTGATAGGTTATTTGTTGGTTTTATATTTAGCTTGTGGAAAAGATGAGGTTTTTGATTTTGTAAAAAAAGACTCTGAATCTACTAAGGTCAAGGAGAAGAAAAGCAAATAACGATTGGTTTAGGCTACTATAAGAAAAGGCTGCCAGGTAAAGGCAACCTTTTCTAAAATCCAAATTTATTTTCTCGCCACCGGAATCCAAATTTCACTTTTTACTGATGGTGAAGTTAAATCTTTACTTTTAATCGACAAGATTTCAGGCCCTTCTACTACCTGATAGCTAGAAGATGGAAACCACTCAGCATATATCCTCCCCCACGTTTCCTGTAGTGTACTAGGAAATGGCCCAATTGAATCGAATACAGCCCATGTTGAAGCAGGTACTACAAGTTTTGAGAAGTTTTCAGGGCATTCTTGTGTTGTTGCCACGCCTATATATTGATCTAGTTCTCCTTTTTCTTCCATGCGTCCTTCAGAAAAGTTTGTAGATGCTTGAATCATTCCTTTAGGTTCGACATTAGAAAGCTCTTTTAATTGATCTATTTTTTCCATCGTCAAAGATTGCCACATCGCTGTGATTTCCGGGTTTTCCCCCTCAAAAATAACGGGGACTATTTTCATCAACCCAACGATGTTAAATGCCTCTTTTTCTTCAATTCGATAATTCATTTCATTTCCTCCTCTAATTGATAACCTGAAGGTCATGAGTGGATAGGCTTTTAATGGCTGTCCAATGTTTCTTGCCTCGGATGGTGTTACTCCGTGTAAATTTTGAAAAGCTCTGGTAAAAGAGTCCGGTGAATTGTATCCATATTTCATCGCAATATCAATTACTTTAACGTCACTATTATAAAGCTCAAATGCTGCCAAACTAAGTCGTCTGCGGCGAATGTATTCGGATAACGGAATTCCTGCAAGGAAAGAAAACATTCTTTTAAAATGATATTCGGAACATTGCGCTAACCTTGCCACCATTTTGAAGTCTATTTTATTCGTAAGGTTCTCCTCGATATACTTCATTGAATCATTCATATTTTTCAGCGAATCCATTATATGACCTCCTTCATCAATAGAATAGCAAGCATCGAAGATAGACGTCCGACAATTTGTGCACCGTTTTGTAGGATTGATTCTTTATTTTCACTATAATGCCCCGCTCATGGAGGTAGTTAACTCCGTTACTCAATTAAAACGGTTGCGTAACACCAAAATAACATGCCTCGTAAGTTTAATAAAATTCAATAAAGAAAAAGAGCCGCAAATGCAGCCCAAGTGATCTTAAAGTAAAGCACCTTTAGTGAAAGAAGAAAAAAGTGACGCATATTAAACAAGCGCGCCCGTTAATGTAACAAACTATCCCTCTTCTTAACGCCAATAGCCGTCATTGCAACTCCTATCCAAAGGACAATAAAACCCGGGATAAAAAAACCCTCTTCTAAGTACAAACCTATCAAAAGCAAGCAATGACTTATAAGAAATATAGCTAGACCAATCTCAATATACCTCACTTAAATTACTCTCCTTCTTGTGAAACCTTAAATCGTTCATTCCGCATAACTCCCTTGTAAAAGCAGATAATATGATGAGGTGATTAGCGTATGTTAAAAACGAGGATTGGCTTTATAATATGTTTTTTAATTATTTTGAGCTTAATTGTTTACAGTCAGTCGCTACATACAAAATTAAGGGAGTTATCTTCCTCACAACCAAAAAGCGATAAAAATGTAAATGAACGAATTCACGAATTGGAACAACGGTTAGATAACCTCGAACCACCCGAACCTACCACTATTCTAGATTCACCTTTCCCATTTGAAAAAGGAATGGAGGTGCATTTCCCTACCGATGTCATCCCTATTTCAGAAGTATTAAAAGAAGGAAGAAAAATTCCTTTCAAAGTAATAAAAAGTGAACTGAACTATAGTAGACCAATCTATGAAGAACACTGGCATAGCACGACTGGAAGATGGAGTTATATGCCTACTCGAATTCACTATTCTCTCCACCGCATATTCCCTTTTTATGCTATTGGAATTTCAGCCGAATTAGATTTCACACAGAATGTAGGTATTGCTTTTCCTACTGCTATGAATGAAAATGATCTTGACTTGTATATAGTTGTGTTTCAAACAAATATCACAGATGTTTACACAAAAGGAAATCAAGTTGTCATTGTTGGAACACCTAAACGAACAGGCGTAGAGGTTATCAACATTAAAACAGCAGATATAACTCCTAGTAATCAGGAGAAATTTTTGTTGGTTCAATTAGCAACTAATGACGCTGAATTGGATTATGCTTTAATTAATTATGAAGCACCCGATTATTGGTTAAAGCAAAAAGAAAGAAATGAACGTGAAAAATCTGAGAAAGACTAATTGGGCAGGAAAATGCGGAGTTACAACGCTAAACCCATTTTCCTGACGGTACGCCTTTATGCAGTTTTAATTTAATCAAATTCAACAGATTTTTGAAATCTTATTCTATCCTTATTTGTTGGAATCCCATTATTTACCTTTTCCCATATGCCATTTTTAAATAATTCGTATTTTTCGAAAGCAAAAGGCAATCCGTTTGCAGTAGCTATGTCACTACTATCCATAAGTTGAAAATGTAAATGCGGAGCAAAGGAGTTACCGGAATGACCAACTCTACCAATTACTTCACCTTTTTTTACACGCTGACCAACTGAAACCTGAATTGACCCTGTTTGAAGATGGACTAATCCAGCATATACATTGTCGCTACATTTTATAATGATGTAGTTGCCAGCAACTGATTGAATGTCATCTTTCTTCGGGTCGAAATAATGAGCATTTTTATAAGCGTTAGACATATCTGACAGCAATTTCGTTCTTGTTCGTTCTTTATAACCATCCTCTGCTTGGACAATGATCCCATCGCAAGGAGCATATATGTCTTGCCCCCAACAATAAAATTCATCTAAGGGAACCCCAAAAAGTAGATATTGCGCCAAACTAACACGATAGGCGGGCCAGCCTTTTCTTTCCCAATCCACTTGTATAAAGTCATAAGCATATCTTAATCCTAATTTATTTGTGCCGTGACTCGGAATTTTTGTACCTGGTGTGTTAGGAGAGTGCCATTCTCCTCTCAATGGAAACTCTACAATTAGCGGCTCACACGCATCAATCATCTCATATCCCTCCTCCGCCGATTATATACCTTATTTATTGCATTACCCCCATAATTTTTCAGAGGTAACTAATTATTATGTCGTTTGTTAACTTCAATCGTAATGAACTCCGGCAAATAGCTGGGCGTGCATCCTTTTGCTACTTTTTCGTCTTTGTAAAGACCCGTTTTCTCACCAAGTTTAATACAACGTGCACGATTTTTTTCATCATAAACGCCTATCCAGCCTGCGGTGAAATTCATAGCCCATTGAACTTCCGGTTCTTCCTGCGCAATATTAGCTTCTATTGCAGATAGCAAGTCTGCGGTGTTATCAGGCGGTGTTTGTCCAGTCCATCTCAATCTCCCTTGATAATACCAGAAAGTTCGCCTTTGAAGAGCAGAAGGACTCTTTTCCCATGACTCCATCAATGCAATTTTCTTCTTGTCTTTGGTGAGCTGATTAGCCATTAACCAATCCATTAAGTTATTCCGCTCATCAAAAGTGTGCGTCTGCATATCCTTATCAAGATTATTTAGCACATCTTGTGAAAGAAGTTTTTTGTCCATGATTAAGATTGCTAATAGTCTGGGCAAAAACGCTTCGGTTGACCAAAGTTCCATAGCTAGTTCATGATCTCTTTTAATGTCCTTCGCAATTTTTCGTAAGTCGCCTAGCTTAGTGTTACTATTGATCTGAAGTAGAATGTTTTCTGCTTTTGAAGAGCGTTTTATTTCAGTACCTTTATTTTCATCCATTTTATACAACTCCTTGATTCATTTCTTATACTCACTTATTATTTCGGACAGGTACTTGTTGAAATCATTTACTTCGCTATGAAATTCATAGATGATAAACATATCTTCTATCACATATAAATTGTGGGCAACCATATCCATCGATTCTGTTTTCTTAATAAAAGTATCTTTTGCCATTTGAGCTAGGCTTTTACTCGGATACTTATAGATATGCAGGAAATCTTCACTTGAAATTTCAAGGTGATGAGGTTCCTTTCCGAGCAATCTTTTATCAAATATAGACTTATGGGTAATTGATACTTCATTAACTTCAATGCTTTCTTCGCTTAAGTATCCTTTAAACCCATCGATACTACCTTTGTAAAAAAAACCTGCAATAAATAAACAAAGGAGAATAAGGAGAATAGAGATAAATTTCTTCATTTCGAGCACCCCTATATCAGAAGTAAATTAAAAAAGCATCGTATCTGAAGAACATCATTTCTAACTAGTGGCGACTTTATTTCTTAATCATTTGTTCATTGAGGATTTCTTGACTATAAGCTGAAACAAATAATAGACCAACAAGTATTTACTTTTTATTTTTCATCTCTAAAAATATAGGCGTTATATTTAATAAAATCGATATAATCGTCAAACCCCAAAACGCTTTTTCCATCGTAGGCACTACATCTAATAAAGCGGACCAATCTTCCGCCTCTACCCAGTCGGACACCATACTGTATGCTGCAACGAGTGTTAGTGCTGTAAATGATATTCCCATAGCCATTGCCAATTTATAATCTTTGCCTACACCATACATATAAAGATTAATAAAAGTTGCTGTCATAGCAATAAGTCCTAATATTAGCCACATAATTATACCTCCATGATACCTTTCTTCCTTAGCAACATTACTTTCTACAATCTATCTTTATTCTTTCGTATAACGATTCTGATATATTTCCACTGTATGTTTTATTAAATTCTTTAAAACATTGGTATCGATATCAGCTAATTTATTCACATAAATACAAGACTTGCTCTTCGTGTGTTTACCAAAACCTTCTAATAATTCATCTCTTTCCTCACTCTCATAGGTCAAATAAAGACTAACCTTTGCCTTTCTTGGTGAAAAAGCCACTAAAGGCGCATCCCCTTCACGTCCTGATGCATACTTATAGTGATAGCTACCAAAGCCTATAATACTCGGTCCCCACATTTTCCCATCATAACCAGTTACCTCTTCAAAAATTTCCAATAACTGATACGCATCTGCCTTCTTTTTCTCACTTTCAACCCTTTCAATAAATTCAATTACACTATTGTTGTTTTCTTTCATCTTCGATTCATTCATAAATGCCACACTCCTATTCTCTGCTTAAAGTCTATTTTACATTGTTTTTATAACTACTCCATTCTGGATTGCGAGTCCAATTTCCTTCAAAAAAAAGAAGATATCGACTTTCAGAGCATTTTGTCGATTTCTTCTTGTATGATCATGATTGTACTGTACTATCTTGGTGATGACAGTTTTTACTTGCCTTATCTAGAATAGATTGTATGGTTTGACTTTCTAAAAATTGGTTTAAGGTGCTTTCGGCGTTATCCATGACCTCTTTGATTCTACAAACGCGTTGATTTTTCTTTAATTCATTGCTTTCATCAGTCAATGACGTATGTTGTCTAGAATCTGAATTCGAACAATTAAACATTTCTTGTCTGCCTTCAGTAGACAAAATAACATCTAAAAATGTGATCTGGCTAGCTGGTCGTGATAGTTCATATCCACCTTTCACACCAGGGACGGCTCTTACAAGCCCATCTTTTCGTAACTGAGTCATTATTTTAGACAAATAACTTTCCGATACATTGAGCATTTCGGCTAATTCTTTTATCCCTATTTTGTCTTCGTGCTCTGGATTCGCCAAGTGAACTAAGGCATGTAGCGCATAATCAGTACTTTTTGCAAACTGCATTTTTTCAACCCCATTTATTATATTACATTAAAGTCTATCCGTAATATCTATAATATACAATTGAAAACCCACAGACAATCTTTTGAATGTATTCTTTATTCGTTTACGCCTTTAACAAGGATTGTATCTCTATCCCGGTACAGCATAGAACTTGCTAGAATAAATGTTAATAGATCAGCGATAGGGAATGCAATAAACACCCCGTACACACCGAAGTAAATAGGTAAGATTATCACTAATGGCACCAAGAAAAACACTTGTCTGGATAGAGAAAGAATTAAGGCCTGCCTAGGTTTCCCTAAAGCCTGAAAAATCCCTCCGGCAATAATTTGTACGCCAACGACAAAATAAAGAGAAAAAATGATTTTCATTGCAGTTGATCCTATTTCTATAAACTCTGGATTACTTGTGAAGATACTCATGGCATACTCGGGGAATAATTGAACGAGAAGAACGACTACTATAGAGGTAATTGAAACATATCTAAACGATAACCATATCGTCTTTCTCATTCTTTCATATAGTTGTGCACCGTAGTTATACCCTACAATTGGTAACATTCCTTGCATGACCCCATTAATAGGTATGATCGCAAAGGCAATGACACGTTGTGCGACACCATAAGCAGCCAAATGCATATCTCCTCCGTATTTTATCAACATCGTGTTAATCAATATAGCGATTATGCTAAATGATGCAGTGTGCATAAATGTTGGAAATCCGATTGCGACAATCTCTTTTATAGTAGAAATCCTCATTCTTATATTTTGAAGATAAATGGTAAGAGCGCTATAACCTTTATGATAATAGATCAAAATGATTATACTCATTATCCCTTGTGAGATTACCGTTGCTATACCAGCACCCATAACGCCTAACCCAAAACCAAAATCGAATATAAGGATAGGATCAATGATAATGTTAATGATTGCAGGGGTAATCGTTGCATACATGGCAAATTTCGCATTTCCCTCTGCCCGTATCACAATATTTGTGGCCATTGAAAAACTAACGAAAAAGAAACCCAATAAGATTGGTAACATATACGCAGAAGCAAATCCGATAATATTTTCTGTTGCCCCAAATAAAATCAAAAGATTATCCAATAGAAAAATACCAACTAGTATACTTACTACACTAATGAGCAGGATTAAAAATATAAAAGTCCCGAAAATCTTGTTGGATTCGTCAACTCGTTCTTCCCCCAATCGTCTGGCGATGACTGAAGACGTACCTACACCTACTGCAGCTGCTAAAGTCATCACAATCATCATCACAGGGAAAGAAACAGTTAATCCTGCAACTGCATCGACACCTTCTGCAAGTGAAATGTAGAACATATCAACGAGATTATATAGAGCCATAACGAATATGCCCACCATTGCTGGTACAGATAAATTCACTATTAATGTAGAAGGTTTTTCAGTTCTAAGTTTTTCACTAGCATTCAGCTTTTCTTTTGTACTCATTTTAATGCTCCTTTTTTCTAGGTAAAAGATAAAACTAGTTGTTAAGTTTGATTTTAACAACTAGTTCAATACCTTATTATTTATTTTTTTGTGCAACAATTATATAAACAGCCTCATTAACCATTTTCATTTGAGGATAAAAAATCTCGACGTTATCAAAGCCAGCATTTATAACTTCTTCTTTCATATCTTTTGATGAAACTCTCGGACCAGTTGATAACGCCGACTTCTCTAATTCAATACAAAGAAACACGCCTTTATCTTTTAAAACTCTATATATTTCGCCTAATGCAAGCGAAAGTGGTTGAACTTCATGAAGTGATATTGAAGCAACAGCCTTATCAACTTCTCCGTTACCCAGTTGTATATCTTTGAAATCTGATACAAGCGTTTTAATATTGGTCATTCCATTTTCCTCAGCTTTTGTTTCCAAGTACTTTAAAACATCTTCATCAAAATCCAGTGCAATTACTTCATCGACATACTTGGAAAATGGAAGACTTATATAGCCAACGCCTGCTCCAAGATCTAATAATTTATCCTCCTTATTTAGGGATACGAACTGAAATAACTCCTCGGCCGGGAATCGATTGATACTCTCCAAGTTGTTTATTTTCCTCATTAATTTTTGATTCATTTAAACGCTCCTTTTCAATTGCAGATATTTTGACTCTACAATGACTATAATTGATATATTATTATTTGTAAACACTTTTGTTTCAAAAGTTTTAAGGTTTTTTAAAGAAGGAATTCGAAAAGGACCTTTGCTTGTTTCTGCAAAGGTCCGGTCTATTATATTTAATAATCATTTAATAATCATACAAAAACTACCTACGATTATTTCCAACAATTATTCGTAGCCGCAACGGTTTGATATTGTGTTGCGATAACTTATGATGCTAGTGTTAGGTTTTCAGCTTAATAGAGTACCTGGAAAAATTAGTAGGCAATACCAACACGTGATTTTACATATTTGTCGCTGTTAATCTGCTTATATGTAAATTCTGCTGTATCCGGTACATGTATTTTAACGCCATCAACCGGCAATACATCCCGTTCCACACGATATTCGCCTACTCTATCCCCATCCGGTAAATATGTTGGACATACAATCGTCCATTGGCGTGATGATTGGTTAAGCAGATCATAAGCTTTATGATGATCTTCGGCTGCACGGGTTAATTTACGCTTTGATTCACTTGATTGATAACGCAGCAAATGTGGAGTCGTCCTACTTTGCAGGATACCTGCTGTTCCTACAGTAATAATCCGTTGAATACCTTCGTTTTCCATTGCTTCAATAATGTGCGGCATACTTTCTGACAAAGTTGTTGCCCCATCAGTATTAAGCGCACTAATCACTACATCGACCCCATGCATTGCTCGTTCGACATCCTCTATATTTAAAACATTACCTTCTATAATCGTTAACTGTTCATGATTTAGTTGAATCTTCTCAGGCGAACGAACCAATACAGTCACATGATGGTTGTCCCGAAGGGCATAATCAACTAGATGACCGCCAACTCGTCCAGTTGCACCTAAAATTAAAATATTCATAACGAAATCCTCCTTTTTAGCTTTAAGTATATATATTTAACACCTGAAAGAAAAAGAGCCACATATGCAGCTCAGGTGATCTTCAAGTTTATCTTGTAAAAGCATAATAGATTACATAAAACCAACTAAAAAAACCATGAATACATGCCCATAAAATTGATTTGTGTAAACTCCAAGATATTGCGATTGCCAACGCTGAACCGAATGTAATACCCGTTCTAGCTACTGATTTACCTGTATCGTTCATTTTCTTTTCAACCCTTTCGTTACCGTCGCATTTTGTGTCAAATGCGACACAAAAACTCCCATTTTATGCTTCAACTAAAGCCCGTTAATTAAATAAGATTTAGTCGCTAAACTCCTTAAAAAGAGTTTCCAATTCATTCACATCGTACATATCTTTATCACTAATAAATTTTTCAATGTCAATTGTACCATCTTCCAAAAACTCGATTTCCCATCGTTGCCCTGGAACAGCCACCTCTACCATAATAGCTTCATTTCTAATTTTATTTAGCTTATAAAAAACACTATTTTCCTCTAACTTATTTAGAAAGGTAATAAATTCTTTTAATTCCATAAAAACAACCCTACTCCTTTTTCTATTTTGCCCCGCTAGTTTAATAAAGAAAAAGAGCCACATACGCAGCTCAGGTGATCTTCAAGTAATAAATTTCTTTAATAGCTTATTAAACTTGTCACGTTCTTCCCAGAAAAGCCCATGACCGCTGTAATGAAACGGAACAATCTGCGAAGTTTTTATTTGCTGATTTAGTTCGTGAGCTTGTGCAAATGGGATCACTTTGTCGTGAACACCATGAACGATTAGGGTAGGGACAAGTATTTTTGGCAAATCTGCATAAAACTTTTCATCTCTTAGTGTAATTATGATCGCTGCCGTTTACCAACCTGCCGCTTGTAAGCCCAATTGAAGAAACCACTCAGAGAAATTGGCAGATTCCTTGTTTCCGCTCTCTTCATGTCTACCTGATAGGCTTCACTAGCCAGTATTTTAAAGTCTTGTTCAGGTATCATTACTCGCCATTCCAATAGATTATTTCAACCCCATCTAGGCTTTCGGTTAACTCTTCCTCTTTATTGTTCAAACTGAATGTTTTAGGGTTTTGCCTGACAGTAGCATCTTCTATTTTAGATAAATCAGTCATTGAAAAACTAATCGTAGTATCCTCGTTTACATCAACGGAAACACTCCATGAAGTATTTCCAACCCCTTTTATTTCATTAAATTTATGAAACTCAATCTTTTTTACATCTACATAATTTCGAACTAAATATAATGCTATTTCCTCTTGCGCTATGTGCATTTTCACATTTTCCTCATTGACTTCATTTTTCCCCTTTTGAATATCCATAAATACTTTCCCACCAATTACAATCATTAATAATAAGCCTATTACCATCAACAGCCATATTTTTCTCTTCATCTATTTAGTCCTCCCCTTTAAGGATTTTAAAGTTATGTCCATCCCCAAGAGCGATTCCCTACGAATTTGCTATCAGTCGCATAAGCTTATATCTGATAAAATTTTAAAGTCGTCATTATCGCGAATCATTGTCTTCCTCTAAGTAAATTACTTTTATTTTTGATAAATCTGCATCATCGGGTTCGATTTTTTCAATAAGCTGAAAATCATCTGGATTATAACCAATCCTTGGATTTCTAGGGGAGCGAGACTCTTCTAAAGTAATTTTTAATATATTACTTTTATTGATGATTGCGGATACGTGCCATGTTCCAGTTTTTTTAACTTCATACGCATTTTCAAACTCAATTTCTTTTACACGCTCATAATTTCGAGCAATATATAAAGCAAGTTGTTCTTGTTTTATTAATAAATTTTGATTCGATTTCATATTTACGCTTTCGTTTTTATCCATATAAACTCTCGTTCCAATTGCAATCACTAATAATAAACCTATTACAATAAACAACCATATTATTTTCTTCATATATTAATCCTTCCTGTGACTCATTTACAAGATAGAAAAAATGAACCTATCAGGGTTGTTAAGTTTAGACTTCTCCTTCAACTTTATTAGAGAAGATTACTTTGACTGTATTTGTTGTTACACCTTCAACTTGTACCTCTTCGTCTACCACTACATAACCACCTGTTTCACTATGGGATTCCTTCGAAAAACTAAACGAAAAATTTACAGATTCATTTTTTTGATTTGTCATTTTAACAAACATTCTATATGAGCCTGTCATAGTATTATATGCAGTCTTTTCAAATTCTACGGATTGTATATCTGCAAAAGTATTTTTCAGTGCAATGACGGAAAGCCTCTCCGCCTCTATTTTTTGTTCTTCAACTCTTACTTCATGTTTTTCATTTTGTAGGTCAATATATACTTTTCCACTAATTGCAATGATTAACACCACACCTATTACGATAAACACCTTCACTTTTTTCTTCATGGATATGATCCTTTCTGAAAATATTTATTCGACAACAAAAACTTATGCGACAACTTTGCTCATCTGTAATCGTTTAAATAAAAATCTAGACGACCAGTTATCGCTAAGTAAATCAATATCCATAATATAAACAAAGAACATGATAGGATTAAAGAAATAAAAGGAATTATGCTTTTTTCTGTTCTTTTAAACAGTCCGATAAAAGACAATAGGATACCTACACCCGTCAAGAAGAACATTATGTTATTTCCAATTACACTTCCATATATAGGCTTCACAAAAACAATAATAAAACAAGAAATTCCTATAATGAGAGAAATATAACTAATTGGACCATATTTTTTTGAGACACTGACCTTATTCTTCAACTAAATCCCCCCATTGATTGCCATGAAAAATGAATGCTGTTAAAATCGAATGTGTTCATTTTTCGTTTCCAGTTTATTGTAACACATCATCAAAATCTCAAAGCATTCACTCATCACCTTGCTAAATCTATATCTTGGAATTGGAAGAAGCAGCATTTACCAAACCGTTTATTCAATTCCATTTCTCCTAAAAAGTAATATTAAAGGGATTAATGCCGACTTAATAGAATTATAGACATAAGGAGTGTTTTTACTAACGGGGCAGGTTAGCTCAACAAAACATATGGGTTATCATGGTAATAAGGGGTGTCTAAATGAGGTTGGTTCTTCAAGCATTTATCGGTTCAATTGTAATTCATGTAGTCTATTTTGTCGGTATGATGTTAGTCGGTTATATAAAAACCAGAAATTATAAACCAGAAATTATAAACCAGATATTGCAAGCGCATGGGATAATGTAGAGACACTTCAAAGTGAAGTAGTTTTTAGTATGGTTAATTCTCCTTTTTTCTACTTTTTCACATTTGTAGGAGTAGCTGTAATTTGCGGAATTATAATGTTTTCATATAAAAAACTCTTAAACTAACGGGCAGGTTAGTTTAAGAAGAAGTACATATTTATGGTAGTATTTATATAAAAAGTAAGGAGGATATTATGAGTAATTCCATTAATTATAAAATGTGGACTGTTTGTATGATTCAAAGTGAAGAGAAGGTTTTACTTCTGGATAGACAACACGACAATTTCAAAGGATTTATTCCCCCTGGTGGTAAAGTTGAGTTTCCTGAAAGTATTGTAGAGAGTGCTATCAGAGAAGTAAAAGAAGAAACAGGGTTAGAAGTCAGAAACCTTATTTATAAAGGGCTTTATGAATATGTTAATCCAGTAGCAAAAGATAGATATATGATATTTAATTACATAACAAAGGAATTCGAGGGTAAACTCTTGGAAGATGCCCCAGAAGGGAAAGCAGTTTGGATAGATATAGAGAAAGCATATAAACTTCCTATGCAGACATCAATTCAGAGAAGATTTCCTTTGTTTTTCAAAGACGGAACATTCGAAATTCAAGTTGAGTGGAATCACGAAGAAAATAAAGAAGAGAAAGTTACTATACGAAACACATAAAACTTCTTATTCAACTAACGTCGTGCTTTAGTTGAAGATTAGGCTACCTGTCCATGGCAGCTTTTTCTTATTGGCTCGATCAAGCTGTATGCTTCCGTCATTTTCTTGTTGGGTGGCAATATTCTTAATCTAAATGCTTTTTTGATGGAATATGAATTATCGGATTCGATTAAAAAAGCAGCGCCGTTGTGAAAGGAGCAAGCGCTGGTGCAATCAACATATCCGCTAAGTTATGCTCGAAAAACTTTGGAGGTGAAGTTGAAATGAGCTCTGTTTACGACGGAATCAGTCTTGACAATTTTTCCGTCCTGTCTCATTTTGATCTTGAAAATAACATTGCACTGGTTCAAAGCGAACTATCTCAGATCCAGAAATTGGATGAGACGCTCTAGTTGTAGTGAATGGCTATGGTTAGTATTTTGGAGAAGTTGGTCATTATATTTCTCCTTTAGATCCATTAGAATAAATCACGCTAACTTTACCAGTGGTCTTCCCTTCCTTTTGAACTCCAATTTCATCAACAACTTTATAACTAGTAATTTCTGTAATACCTTCAGAAAATGAGTAGTCAAACTCTGCTGACTTTCCTTCCAGGTTACTCATTTCAATTTCCATCCCGTATGTACCAGTCACTGCATTAAAATCGGTATATTTAAATTTTATAGACTTTATATCTGCAAATGTATTTTTCAGCGCAAGTACCGACATTCTCTCTGCTTCAATTTTATCTCCTTCAACTTCTTGCTCTCTTGTTACTTTCCTATCCTTTTGGTTATCCACAAACACTTTCCCGCTTATTCCAATCACTATTATTAAACCTATTACAATTAACAACCATACTTTTTTATTCATGCATTCGATCCTTCCTGTAACCTATTTACAGTCATTATATTTCTTCCACATTTCCGTTAGTGTAAATAACATTTACTTTGCTTTTGGTTTCTCCTCTAATTTGAACTTTCTCTTTATTTATAACTCCCCAACCTTCAATGTCATTGGGTCTGGTAGTAATGAACATGAAATCAAATACTACGAATTCTTCGTCGGCGTTTGTCATTTTAACAATCATTGAATAAAAACCTGTCATCTCATTATAATGAATTTGTTCGAATTCTATAGATTTTATATTTGCAAAAGTTTTCTTCAGTGCTACTACAGACATTCTCTCTACTTCAATTATCTCCGCTTCTACTTTTTGCTCTCTTGTTACTTCTCTATCTTCCTGATTATCCAAAAACACTTTCCCTGCCATTCCAACTACAAATAATAAGCCTATTACAATAAATAACCGCACTTTTTTCTTCATGCATTTAATCCTTTCTGTGATTTATTTACAAGATAAGATGAGCTTACCACTATGCGTAGACAATCAGTCTTTTGAACTTGCAGTATTATGTAGATGGAAGTTATTCAAGATAAATATATAAAGCCTAATTTCTCCTCATTTAATAGGGAAATTAGGCTTTTATTATTCAAAAATCACCCGATGGTTGTAGACTCACCTGTCCTTGCTTGAATGTTTGAAATACTCTACATAGCAAATTTCTAGATCCTCAGAGAATGAATAGTAAACTATAAATTTATCAATGATAATTTTATAACTGCCATTCCATTCCTCTTTTTTTACTGGAATACTTATACCTAGAAGAATAATTTTTTCCTGAATATTTTCGAGCAAGCGCTTTTTATATTCAGCAGTCTCATACGGCGTATAATAATGGCTACGTATATTTCGAAAACCTTCTAATGCTTGCTCTGTCCACTCAAACTTCATTTATAGTTCCCCTTGATCTATCATGTCAACTACTTCCTTTGTTGTGTAGGTTCTTCCATTCAATATATCCCTTTTTGCTTGAAGTAATTTTTGTTTTAACTCGTAATCGGCTTCCACATCTTCAGCAACCGTTGTTTCCGGTTTTTCAATCAAAGATAGATAATACTGTTTTCCATCTATTTCAACAACCGAATCGCCATCAGAAATAATTTCCTTCATCACTTCTGCAATATGACCTTCAATCTTCTTCATATATAAACTCCTCCTTGGAGATTATTCGAACTAGAATCTTATCTTTATTATACAACATAGGAAGCAACTAATTCTAATTGGATGTAATGTATTTCAAATCATATGACTCTTTATTTCCGACAGTCGCCTTATATAAACTTATACTTCCTGTTGGCGGCACTGATGCGTTTGAATACAATTCGAAATCCTCATTCAATGCAATCGTCCAAATCGCTTGATCATCTCGTTCCAAAACAATGGCAAGCGTTCCAAACTGATGAACATTATCCCATTCAAAAAATTCGTCATGGTTATTTTCCATCACATGGATTCCATCAGGTTTGCTGACTACTTTAATATTCCCGTTCTGCCAAACACCTTGCATTTCCATGCCGACATAATAGTAGGATCCGCCAGGTTTACGGTCTCCGTATGTCCCTACAAAGGTCTGTACTTTGTTATCGTTTGTCTGATAGGTAAAGACTGCTACATCATTTGCTAACCATTCCACATGATATTCACCAGTGATTGGATATGGCAATGTAGCTTTTGGACGGGCTAAGATTCCATAATATGACCGATAATAAATATCCTCGCCTAGTTGCGTTTTTTTAACAGAAAAAACATTGTTAGCATCCGGCGATATGCTGATGATGTTTTTAATTTCTTTATTGCTTTGGACGAGAAGAAAAAGACTTATAATGATAAATACCCCAGCGTAGCCTGTTGCGATTGCTTTAAATCTTCTTGTGAAATTAAATAGAATGATTGCACCGTATAAACAGACGACAATGGAAATGTTGATCAAATAAAATAAACGATTATCTATATACTCCATTTGGAATTTATGTTGAAGAAGTAAATAGCCTATTTGTAAAACGAATAGACCAATAGCTACTAAAAATAATAACCATCCCAGTATGGAGAGTAATTTATTCGCGTTCTGCTTCATCAGGCTCCACCTCCAACAGGAATTTCCATGTTACTCCATTATCTTCTGAAATGAACTTACCCTTTACTTTTCCACCCGCATAATCTCCATTGGGGCCTTGATTGACAAGGACTGATAAATAATCTTTCTCCTTTATCGGTTCTTCTGCTTGAACGAAAATACGGTCGTAATTTCCCGGTATGTCAAATTGGGCTTGAGTCCAAGTGTCTCCTCCGTTTTGCGTCATATAAACATCAGGTTCTTCGGGATTAATCGTTCCGTAAGATAGAAATCCAGTCTGTTCATCTACAAAACTTCCAAAGGCGATTAATCTAGTTGATGGTAATTCAGCAGTCTTTTCCCAAGTCTCTCCGCCGTCATGGGTTAGAAAAACGGTGGAATACTCCTGCGACATCGTCCGGTCACCAGACAAAATTGCATAACCAAACGACTCATTCAAGAAATCCACTTTTTTGAAACGCATCGGCGGGAAAGAATCTGTAATGATACTTTCCTGCCAAGTGTTGCCTTGGTCGTGCGAATACTTCAATAAAACACTTGTTGCCTCTGCATATAAAAATGCAGCCATATCCTCGGTCAGTACATAACTGTCTTCGATCAGTTCTGTTTGATTCCCTCGATACTCCCCTTGAAACAGTGATTCAGTATCGATCGGGACCTTCATCCAATCATTACCTTCGTTATAAGTAATGTTCAGTTCATTTTTTTGCAATGTATAACTGATTGTTTCATTTGTTGTTGGTTTCAAAGATTCGGGTTGTTGCTCCAACGGATTTGTCGGCTGAATTGGTTGTGGAAGTGAAATGGGATCTTGTTTTTCATAGATGTAAGTGCTAATAATTAAAACAATAAACATTAACGTTGATAGCATTACCGTAATGCTTCTCATAATAAGACTCCTTTTTTGCGACTGACTTGCTGCGGGTATCCCCGCACTATCGGTTTTAACGTACGATACTATTTCTCACAAGAAATTTCCCATCAAACGTAATCGGCACCCCTACGCCATCCAGTTCCGCATGGATATGCAAATGAGGTTCCAACGTATTGCCTGAATTCCCGACCTTGCCAAGTAATTGACCCGTTGTTACTTCTTCCCCATCAGTTACAGAAACAGTATCATTTTGCATATGTGATAAATAAATAATGGCGTCGTGACCAATACATGATAAAGCGACAAAATTCCCCAGTGTATTTTCCGAATCCATTTCAGGTGGCGTCATATCAGGTAAGTCATTTCTTGTTTCAAGAACAATCCCATCACATGGGCTATACAATTTTTGTTCATAGATTTCATACTTTTCAAGGTCTTTTGGGTATAGACCTGTTGCTCGTGTTCCGAGTTTATTTAACCCAAGAATATCTAATGCATATTTTTGCGGTGGATGTGCTTGATGATAATTCATTTGCACATGATTTCCCCCGTGCGCTACATAATAAGTCCCGTCCTTAAGAGGAAGCGCTAAGTCGATTGCTTGTTCTTTGACTGAATAGCTTGTAAAAATTAATCCGTTATATGCACCAAACACTATTATCAGCAGGGTATTTATGGCGATTGACACTTTTTGACTTCCTTTATAGTTGATTCGCCAAGGTAGGTCTCGTACTTTTTTCCAAGAAGTAGCGATTACAATGACAAGTAAGACAATCCACAGGTAGCGCCAATACGAACCAATCCAACTCCAATTTGCTGATTGAAAGATATAGGCGATTAATGCTGTGCTTGCCAATACATCTAGCATCCATTCCAATTTACTTTTAAAAGCGGCCCGCCATATAACAAAAAGTAGCCCTGCCGGTAAAACAATTAAAAGCCCCAATGAAATTACCATTAGAAAAATCATTAGACATCCCCCTTATTTTTAACGCCTATTTTGATTACGAAGTGTCTATGTAAATAGTTTCATATTTCATGCAATAGGTCCCTTTATACCTTTTTAAAGCTAAAAATATCAACGAAGGATAACTTCTTGTTGAAAACCAACACGCCTCTTTTGCGACGCATAACTTAATGAGCGTAAGAATTCTGCCTTCGTTTAACAACTGTTATAATAGTGATTTAATCATGATATATTTGAGAATGGGTAAAGGAGTCATGTATTGTATGAAGAAATTTATTAATGCGAACATCTATGGGGAGCCAGAGTCCCGTGAAATTTTAGTGGAAAACGGTCAGTTTAAAGCGATAGGTAATGATTTAAACAACGCAGATGAAGTGATCGATTTAGAAGGTCGTTTAGTATTACCCCCTTATGTTGACCCTCATTTACACTTAGATTATATCTTTTCAGGTCTAGGCGAAGGTAATGCGAATGTATCAGGTACGTTATTTGAAGGAATTCAGCGTTGGAGTGATAATAAAAAATCCTTGACTGAAGAAATGGTTCGCGAGCGTGCGATTAAAGGAATTCAAAAAGAATTGAGCAAAGGTGTTCAATTTATCCGCACACATGTTGATATTACGGATCCTAACTTAACCGGGATGAAAGCATTAATAAAACTGCGCGAAGAATTAAAAGATATCGTGACACTACAACTTGTTGCATTTCCTCAAGAAGGGTTCTTCCGGTATAAAGGTGCAGAAGCTTTAATGGAAGAAGCACTTAAAATGGGTGCAGACGTGGCAGGAGGTATTCCTCACTTTGAAATTTCATATGAACATGGTGTTGAATCCTTGAAACGTATTGTGAACATGGCGATAAAATATAACGTGATGATTGATATTCACTGTGATGAAAACGACGATCCAAATAGTCGATTTTTAGAAGTGTTAAATGCGCTTGTTATGGAAGAAAACTATGGACCATATACAACTGCAAGTCATACTACTAGCTTTGGTTCTGTAGAAAATAGTTATGCCAATAAGATGTTAGGTCTATTTAAAGAATCAAAAATTAACTTTATTTCTTGTCCAACTGAAAACGCACATTTGCAAGGACGTGGCGATAGTTATCCGAAACGTCGTGGCTTAACACGCGTGAAAGAGTTGTTGGAAAATGGAAATACTGTTGCCTTTGCACAAGATTCTATTGCGGATTACTGGTATCCACTCGGCAACGGAAATATGATGAACATTTTAGACAATGGTATCCATTTAGCGCACTATACACACATCGATGAAATCAATAAAGCGTTGGACCTGATTACATACCACGGTGCAAACCTGATGAGAGTTAACGATGAGTATGGCATTGAAGCGGGAAAACCAGCTAACTTTATCGTTTTATATGCACAAGATCCTTACGAAGCCATTCGTGAGCGTGCTGAAGTACTGATGTCAGTTAGACATGGTAATTATTTATTTAAACGTGAACCACGGAAAAATGAAGTAGAAATTGATTTCTTAAAACAATAATAAGGTTCCATCATCATCCTTAAAGCGATTATTCTCCTCGACACATTCTGAGGGCTTACTAGGAAAAATCACTCGTAATGTTATACTTGTTTTACAGTTTTGATTAATTTTCAATTAAATCAAAGCGAGGGAGTAAAATGACGAATTATTATTATTTAGCATCAGACCAGAAATTAGGATTAGGTAATGCTTCGCTTGATTTTGTAGAGACAGAACCGTGGATGATTCCAGGGTTCGATTATCCAGTTCAGAGAGAGATTTTTAATGGTGTAGAAAAAGAGTGGGAGCTACGTGAATTACTACAATATATTCGTAATTACACCGCACCTCATAAAGTTTGTTCAGTGCAAGTAGCTCATTTAATAAATTCGAATCTAGTTGAACTAAGCGTACAGAAAAAGTCTAGCTTACAATTACATGAGATCGTTGACCCTAAGCAACTTATGCTGCAAGAAGGACATATGTTGACTATTAATAAAGTTCCAATCTCTCAGTAATTCCTTGTGTACCCAAATACAAATATAGGCCAATCAAACATTGATTTGATTGGCCTTTTAATTTTCTATATACAGTTGTAGTTTATTGTCTGAATAGTGTCTTGCCAGGTACCCAAAATTTAGGGGTTTTTACATTCTATTAAGCTACAGCAACATTCTCGCTGTCGTCATCTTTCTTTCGTGTCATCAACTGCAATGCAACCATAGCAACAAACAGAACCAGTCCGATAATGTCGGTAATGGTTTCTGGGTAAATGAGAAGCATTCCCGTCGCTATAGCGAACAAGCGCTCAAACCAGTTACATTTTCGATACCAAAAACCAATCATGCCTGCACCAATCGCAATCATCCCTATAATGGCGGTGAAAACGACCCATAAAATCTCTGGGATAGAAGCACCCATCATGAGCATCGCTGGGTTAAATACGAACATGTACGGAATGATAAATGCCGCAATAGCGAGCTTAGCAGAGGTGACACCTGTTTTAATCGGATCTCCACCAGAAATACCAGCTGCCGCAAATGCTGCAAGTGCAACAGGTGGTGTAATATCTGCAATAATACCAAAATAGAAAACAAATAGATGCGCTGATACAGCCACAACGATTGGAACTGTCGCGTCAGGAGTATCAAGCATAAGAAGCGTGATAATCGCAGGAGCGGCAATTGTTGACGTTATGACATAGTTCGCTGTTGTCGGTGAACCCATGCCTAAAACGATTGCAGCTAACATTGTAAAGAACAGCGTAAGGAGTATGTTCCCACCCGCCGCAGAAATTAACCCAGTCGCAAGGCTCAAGCCTAAACCAGTCTTCACAACAACCCCTACAATAATACCGGCACATGCTGTTGCTGCCGCGACGCCAAGCGCTGTACGTGCACCATCAACTAGCGCTTCAATCATGTCATTGAATCCAAGACGCGTTGACTTATCGAATGAGCTGACGATAATCGTTAAGACGATTCCCAGCAGTGCCGCTTTCATCGTAGGAATACCAATAAATAAGAAGACGATAATCCCGATAATCGGTAACAGTAAATAGACCTTCTTTAGTGTCTTTTTACGATCAGGAATCTGATCTTCAGTCATTCCTTTTAGACCTACACGCTTCGCTTCAAAGTGTGTCATAATCCAAACTCCTGTGAAATAAAGGAGCGCTGGAATCGCAGCAGCTTTAGCAATTTGCCAGTACGTAATACCGCCTATGAATTCAACCATAAGGAATGCTGCCGCTCCCATAATCGGAGGCATAATTTGTCCGCCTGTCGAGGCTGCTGCCTCAACACCGCCTGCAAAATCTTTTTTATAACCGAGCTTTTTCATCATCGGGATGGTATATGAACCTGATCCAACAACGTTTGCAACCGAACTGCCCGAAATAGTACCTTGTAATGCACTTGAGAAGATGGCAACTTTTGCCGGCCCCCCAACTAAACGTCCTGCTAAAACAACTGCAAGATCATTGAAATATGCACCAACACCGGTTTTCACAAGGAATGATCCGAATAACAAGAATACAAAGATGAACGTTGCAGATACACTAATTGGTGTACCTAAAATTCCATCTGTTGTGAAAAACATCAACTGAACGACACTTTTCAAATCTTGTCCACGGTGTGCAAGAAATCCTGGGAAATGCTGTCCGTAAAATGCATAAACCAAAAATGTAGCTGAGATAATTGTAATAGGCAATCCGACTGCACGTCTTGCCGCTTCCATGGTCAGGAGAATAGCTAAGACGCCAACAATCATATCAAGCGGCGATACGCGACCGACCCGCAAGACTAAATCGCCAATTAGAAGAGGCCAATAAAGCCCTACTCCAATTGAAAGGAGCGATAAAATGATATCGTAAAAAGGGACTTTATTTCGTTGACCTTTAATTTTTTTCCTTGCAGGAAACAGGAGAAAAATCAGGGACAATGCAAATCCTAAGTGAATGGATCGTTGGATATACGCGGTATAAGGAGTCCCAATTGCTGTATACAATTGAAATATAGAAAATGCAAGTAGTCCGAAGAACACAATTTTCTTGAATATACCACTTACATTACGTGTATTCGATTCAGGGTCATATTTCTGCAAAATTTCCAACTGCTCTTCTTCTGACAACATTTTAAACTCTTCTGTTTCCAAATCAAGCTCTATTTCTTCATTCAGCTTTGTTTTCTTTTTCATTCAAATTGACTCCTTTCAGCATTTGATATAGAGATAGTTTCATAACACGGAATGAATACGATTTCCCTCTTACCAATTGTTTTTTCAAGTTTAATTCAGTGCCTAAATAACCAAAAGCTAATTCTGCATCGACATCGCCTATTAACATGACGAATGAATCGATAACATTATCATCGTATGTAAGCGTATATACGCCGTCCTGGACAGTAAAGGTTTCTCCTTCTTCTGCGTAGCCCGGTAAACCAATTGCAAGATTCTCATATTGCATCGATAAAAGACTTATTTCTTCATCAACAGTCACTTCATAAGATTCAATCACATCTGTTAAATGAATAGAATGAACGTACCTGATTTGAAATTTGTTATCTTCTTTTAAAGGGACATAGTAGACCTCAGGATTTTCCACCCGATGCTCAGTGAACGTAAATGCTAGTTTAATCGGTATAATAAAAATGAAAAGAACTAGTAAAGTAACAAAAAGAATAAGCAGACCTAATTTCTTTTTGTTCATCCACCTCTTCCTTTCTATTTAAAGAACAGGACGGCTGAAGCTAAACGCTTCGCCGCCCCGCTTAATTCACATTTTATTTTTTGTTAACTTCGTCAAAGTATTTCTGTGCGCCTGGGTGAACCGGAATTCCAATTCCATCAAGGCCTTTTTCGGCTTTGATTAATTTCCCTTTTGCGTGTTGCAGTTTAGACGCATTGTCATAAATTGCTTTTGTAATATCATAGCCTAGGTCTTCGGGAACATCATTTTGGATAACAAGCATCGCACCAACGGAAACTGCTGATGTTTCGTTCGCCATTCCATATGTGCCTGCAGGGATCACTTCTTTAGCATAGTATGGATACTTTTCGATCAATTCATCTGCTTTTGCATCTTCAACTGGTACAACAAATACAGATGCAACTGCGTTCAAGCCTTCAACCGCTCCTGTAGGCGTTCCCGCTGTGATGAATGCAGCGTCAATTTGACCTGCTTGCAAACTTTCTTGTGATTCACCAAAGTCAAGACTTTGTGGTTTGATATCATCCATTGTTAGTCCATGGATTTCTAGAAGTTGTTCAGCGTTCGCGTATGTACCAGAACCTGGTGCGCCAACGGATACTTTCTTCCCTTTCAAATCTGCATACGTTTTAATACCGTTCTTTTCAAGTGTTATCAATTGAACAGTTTCAGGATACAATGAACCAATAGCCGAAACGTTGTCAATTACTTCGCCGGCAAACATAAGCTCACCTTTTGAAGCATAGTAAGCGATATCTGTTTGAACGAATGCGATATCAGCTTCACCATCTTGAAGCGCAGTCATATTTGCAGCCGATGCTTGTGAAACCTCTGCAGTTGTCTTAACACCTGTTGCTTCTGTGATGTAGTCAGCAAACGATCCCCCAAGTGGATAGTATGTACCTTGAGTTCCCCCCGTTAAAATACTAAGAAACTTATAATCTTCCTCTGTTTTCCCAGTATCTTTTCCTGCACTGTCTGAATTGCATGCCGACAATACTAGTAATGCAATCATTGCGATAAATGCAAACAAACGTAATTGTTTTTTCTTCATTTGAAATTTCTCCCCCATATAATTTAATAATTAACCATATTGCTAAAATACATCTTACCATGAAATCTCTCTTTTTTGTCAATCTATTTAATAAATTATACGACACTTGGAAGCGTTTACACAAATTCGGATATCTCTACTATATGATAAATAAAAAAAGAACAGCCGTATTCAGCCATTCTTCTCTGCAACCGTCTGAAAATGTGTTGCGATGACTAGATGACTTTGTTAGGCTATTGGCATTATTTGCATACGCATCCCTTAGCTGAAATATATATTTATTGCTTTACTACTATTTTTTTAGCCTTAGCTCTTTCAGGAAAAGTTTCAATTATATACCCATCGGTCCAAACTTCCACCTCATCACCTTTATTAAATTCATTTTCATTCTCATAAATCAAATCAATTAATCCGAGATTTTCTCTTTCTCCTCCTACATACTCGTTATGCAATTTCGTAACTGATTCGTTTTTGATTTTCTCGTATTCATTAGGAGAAAGGTTTCTTGCAAGTTTAAATCCATGTTCACCTATATCCAGCACAATACCTTCCATATCAGCCTTACCCTCACCATATCTTGCGATTAATTCAATTTCATTAGTATTATCATTATTAGGTTTACTCTCACTATACTCCCCAATTGATTCAATTCCATCAGTATCATAATTGCTAGTAGAACTACACGCGGATAATAACCCAATAAATATGACTACGAAAAAAATAGTACATTTTCTGTTCAAGATGACTCCACCTCTCTGCGACATTCTGGTCCGTTTGTGTCACATATCTACATGTTCCTCAATAGCGCATAATTCGTTATGCAAATATGCTTTAATCGGTTTATCGTATAATTTCATCTAGCTTACCGTCCTTTGCAGATCATTAACCTTCTACCAGTGCAAGGTACTTCAAGATTTTGCCTTCTGATTCTACTAGTAAAATAGGACCTTCTTTTTCTATAATTGAAAAAATCTTTGCGCCAACAGGCAACTTATTCGACATTTCGTTTTCAAAGTTTGTATCTGTATCACTTCTTGTTTTAATTTCCCCTACTTGCTCGTCTTGAGTTAAAATTAGTTCGTCAACCCAATCAATTCCAGTCTGATAAATCACGCTATCAAATTGAAATATATCAGCCTCAGGATCCAATGTTAAAATCTCTTTTGCATCAGGATTTTCAGTTTCATGAACTACTATTTTACCTGTATTCGATGAATTAGAACATCCACCAGCAAATAATAAAACGGAAATAGTCAAACTGAAAAATAATCTTGGTACTTTCACGTTATCCCTCCTCATAATTTTTCCCGGAATCTATTCAACATTTAAAGAAAAGACATAAACCGCGGTACCTTGTTTCCAGTGGGCTAACACTTCATAAATGATTTTCCCTTTACCAGAAAGAACAACTTTATCCGAGGCGCTTATAACATGGTTGTCGTCATCCCATATCCTCACACTATAACCATCTGGTTGTATCTCGAAGTTCAGTTCAACTTTCGTATCTACTGTTACTTGTAACGGTTTATTATTTTTAACCAATTCTGAGGGCGCTAACGAATCTGACTCTACTGCAGTTTCTGTCCCGTCTTCGTTTTCAAAACGCCAACTGTAAGTGCCAAGTGTTGGCCAAACAGTCTCTTCCCCGACATAAATGGTTAAAGTCGGTGGTTCGAGGATTATTTCACCTGAAGAATCTTCCAAAATCTCACCACTTTCCACAAATGGACGATCATTACCAGGCTTTTCATTCGTAACATTGTTGCCGGAACAACCCATCATTGATAAAAGTAATATAAGCATTAAAGTGAATAATGAAAATTTTAAATTCATCTAATCCCTCCTAATGGCTTAGACGCTAAATGCATAAGAAAGTTACAGTACATCTCACCGATTGATGAAGGATATTTCAAGATTCATTTGATACCTTTTTACTCTGCAAATAAAGTTTAGTCGATTTATAACCGAAGAATAAATATAAAATTTTCGTAAGCGCTATAAATGACCAAGCGAGCCCCCGCATGAATGCAAATGCACTGGACCCTTAAAATTGGACACTATTTTTCTAAGCAGCGAGTTCGTATTTTTTCCGATAGCCCATTGGGCTTTTCCGCTCTAATCTGGACTTGATTCTTAAATGATTATAATAATAGATATACTGTTCTAGTTCCTCTTTAAAGTGTTCAAGATCATCGAACTCCTGCAGGAACAGGAATTCATATTTAAGGATTCCGAAAAAGTTCTCGATGACGGCATTGTCGTAACAGTTTCCTTTTCGCGACATGCTCTGTGTGATGTTGTATTCCTTTAGTATCTGACAATATTGTGGCATTCGATAATGCCAGCCTTGATCTGAGTGGATCAAGAGCTCATCGTCTTCTTTTACGTATTCAAGTGACTGCTTTAACATTGTTTCCACTAAATCAAACGTAGGCCTCGATTGAAGCGTATAGGTAATGATTTCGCCGTTGAACAGGTCTAAAATAGGAGAGAGATATAATTTCTGTCCAAATAATTTAAATTCTGTAACGTCTGTAACCCATTTTTCGTTGGGTTTTTCCGCTTTGAAATTGCGGTTCAAGATATTTGGGGCTGCTTTCCCGAATGCACCTTTATAGGATTTGTACTTCTTCATTCGGACAATACATTGAAGCCCCAGGTCTCGCATAATCCGAAGAACTTTCTTCTTGTTTATCGTGTGTCCTTTTTCGTTCAGGACGTCGGTGATGCGTCGATACCCAAGGCGCCCTTTGTGTCGGTGGTAGATGAAGTTGATTCTTCTCTTCCACTTCCGGTCGGGGTCTGGCTGCTTGAAACTATTTACGATGTTGTAGTAGGTGCTTCTTGCAATACCGGCTATCTTTACCATCTTGTTCACTGGGAATTCATGCCTTAGTAGAAATATTACTTTCGTTTTAATCTTTTTGGTGATCTTTCTTCCTGAACTAAGGCTTCCAGCTTTTTTAGATAGGCATTCTCCATACGAAGATATTCGAGTTCTTTTTCCATGGCTTCTCTTGATTGGTCGACAAGATCTTTGGAAGTGCTTTTCTTTTGATTGCGAGATTTCATTGTAGAAGGCCCCTTTTCTTTTATTTCAAGGGCACCTTCACCAGCTGTCTCCCACCTTTTCTTCCACCTACGAACCATACTAGGATCCGGGATATGGAAAATAGCCGATGCCTCTCGAATAGAGTAATCCGTTTCATTGATAAATTGAATTACCCTTAGTTTAAAGGCTCCTGGATAGTTTGTATAGGGAAAATCGAATGCATTATCACCATGATGTCGAAACAGTAGCACCCAGTAACGAATTACAGAGTTGTCGACTCCGACCTTTTCTGCCAGGTCTCGGTAACTAATATTTTCATGTTCATAACGCTTGGCTACTAGAAGTTTAAATTCTTTTGTATACTTGGACATTCTTTTTGGGCCTCCTAATATTAGATGGCGTGTCCAATATTAGGGGGGCAGCGCAAAATGGGGTTTCAAACTATATATAATGCAACTGTATACGTCAATAAAAAAAGACCATTTCATTTTCTGAAAATGAAATGGATCTTATGTTCACCTGCTTAATATTTTATAAATCTGAGCCGCTAACAAATCATGAAAGTGTAAACATTTACGATTGTTACTAGCAGAAAAACTATTTTTCAATTTCAATGACGATGTCCTCTAACTGGAACTTCTCCTCTGCAGCATTGCTGCCTTCATTTCGGTAGATAGAACCGTTTGCAGCTGTGCCATCCGCTTCCAACAGCTGTACGACTGGCGTGACGATTAGCTTTGTTGCTTCAGGATTCAACTTTTCAAATGTATTGGTATGGTGTAGTTGTGTGAACGAATCGCTGTATCCACCATTATGTTTGTTCGTATACACATTGCCCAAATCGTCTTTTACAATAATATCGACTCTTACAAAATCCCACTTTTGCATTAAATCATTTGATAGTTCCTCATCGTAATGGAGTAGAAATGACATCGGGGTATAGACGACTTTCTTGACTATCACATCAACACCATTACTATCAGCACTTAAATCGACTATCTGCTCTATGTTATCTGTGGCACTCAGTTCAAAATTGAACGCCCAATTTCCCTTTATTTCTTCGGTACCTACTGCTGAATCTGGTACAATGCTTTCAATCGTAAATTCAAATTTACCGTTATCCACTTGATCCTCAGTTAATAGGTCAGCAATCGTCATGCCAACATACTTGTTTTCACCGCTTTTCAAAAGTTCATGTCGAGTTGAATAAATCATTGAAGGTGAATCAAGAATAGTGGGTATGCCAGTCAATTCAGGAGACTCCCCGAGATCCACTTCACTCTCAATTGTATACGTCATGTATAAAGCTTTTCCGTCGAATATGACTTCATTCATCGTTACGTTGATACCTTTATCCTCTTTTGCAATCGCAAGGGATTCGGAATTTTCCTCGTAACTTCCATAAAGTCCATCACCATTAAATAATTGAAACAAGTTGCCTAGTAGAGGAATTTCCTGGGCAAATGAGGTGTAAGATAATCCGAATAAAGAGGCTGCAGATATTCCGATGGAAATAGATGCCGCCACAGCCATCTTCCTCCACTTGACAGGCTTTGGCTTTCTGATTTTTCCTTTCAAGTCCATCTTCACTTTTTCTCTTTCCGCTTCACTGACTTCCACTTCTTCAAATTGACTGACACCCATATCGATATCGTTTAAGTGTTCATATACGTCCTTCATACAAAACCCTCCCATTATGACGAAGCTTCTTTTTACCACGGTAAATCCGATTATCGATAGCGGATTTGCTTAAACTCAGCTGTTCCGCAGTTTCCTCGGATGAAAAGCCTAAAAGGTATTTCATGATGAAAATCTTTCGATCGATTGGATCTAATTGATTGAGCAGGTCATTGACGGTGTCTCCCACATCTACTTCCATCGATTCCGAAATGGAGCGGTTTTCCAAAAACTCGGAAGCGAATTCATGATTTTTTACTTCTTTTCTGTAATAATCGATCGCCTTGTATTTTGCTACGGCACAAATCCAGTTCTTAAAACCATTTTCATCCCCACCGCGAAACTTTTTTGCGTTCTGCCAAACTGATAGAAAAACATCATTCACGCACTCCCCGACTAATTCTTCTCGTTGAATGGGTCGTAGAACTTGTTGAACAACACTTTTAATGAGTGGTAAATACCGGTCAACAATATAGTCTAAGGCATCTTCCTTTCCCGATTGGAGACGTTTGATAAAATTTGATTCATTTGACTTCATAGTTTTCGCCTCTTTTTCTTTGTAAAAGCTTCTACACCCTATATAACGAAAAGAAAATAGCTTTATTCGCAACTATCATAAAGTATTTATAATTCTATATGTAAAGGGGGAAACCATATTCTCATGGCTTCCCCCTTATCAAACCGCATGTGCCCTATGCTCTTACTTAATTTCAACCTTTTTCACAAACATACTCTCCACAATCACCTTCAAAGCAAACGGCGTCTGCACAAACGCGCTTTTCTTATGCAACCGCTCCGTCAATTTATGCGCATCCTTGCCAAATGGACCGATATTCAATACCGGTGCCTGCAATTGCTGCATTTCTTCGAATGGGATACTATAAACATCCCCCCACAACGGTGTATTGTTTTTATAAGCTTTCCATCCTGTATCATTTTCATCGTAATTGACGTAACTCAAATCTGAAATTCCATTGAAGTAATGAACTTGTTTTGCATCCACATCAAAGTCTTCTTTCAATATTTGTTGTGTAAGCTCGATTTTTTCTTTAACCAATTCATTTTCTGATGAATTGATCGCCGGATAATATGGCGGTGCATAAAACAGTATCGTTGCTGGTGCTAGCTCCTGGCAGTTTATCATGAGTTGGTCGCTAATTTGGATTGACATATCGCGTTCGTCTAGTGTTTCATCTGACATCACGACACTTTTTATTTCCACGACTTTTGCAATGCCTAGTTTTTCCTCTGCATACTCCAGTAAGTCGCAGTATTCCATTACTTTAATTTTCCCGATTGGATTGACGCCTTCGCGTTTGCAAATCGCTTCGTAATCGTTTTCGCATTCATTCATTGCTGCGAGTGCTGTTTTTTTAAATGTATTCATAATGTCTGTTGCGTTTTGTCGCATTAAAAAAACATTATATAACGCGGCGCTATGATGAGATGTTTGTGTTGAGTAGTTTTCTTTCAAATCATCAACTTTCAAACAAATCGGTAATGGTGTTTTTTCATTGTAAACTTCTTCGACGAAATCTGCGTTGAATTCCATCGCCTTCGTTAAATACGATGCCATATAATGCCCCGTGATGCCGTTTAACGGTTCGCCTGCATGCGTTTCTCTTCCGTAAAACAAAGCGGACGGCATGATTTTCCCGATGCTTCCAGAATAAATATAGTAATTTTCGTCTTTCGGTTTTTGGGAGAATGATGGTTCACTGTTTAAAAACAATGCATATTCTAACCCGTACTCGTCTTGAATATCAATTAACCCGCTGACAGCCGCTCTCATCCCAGATGAATTCACTTCTTCATCTGGCACGGTTAGTAAAATGAGGTTGATTGGCCATTTTTCAATGGTCGCCTTTTCGAGTAAATGCATGTGCAAAGCAATTCCCATTTTCATGTCCATCGTTCCGCGTCCAAATATATAATCATCCGATTTCAAGTCGACTTGAACCTCATCAGACAATTCATCGATTCGGTTTTTAAATGCCTCGGTTAATGCTCTTGGTTGAAATGCGAGCGCTTCCAAATTCCCGAATTCTTCAGTATGTACGGTGTCAAAATGACTCATGAGCACAATCGTTTTGGCTGTCACGCCGCTATTATAAAAAGCAGTTACCGCGTTTCGTCCTTTTCCTGAATCATGGGATTGGAGATTCCAACGATTTTTCTCGAAATAATTAAGTTCTAGTAATTTATCTTTAATTTTACCGGAAAATTCGATTTCCCCTGCTGTGCCAGTCCGGCTATCCCAGCTGACGAGTTCGCATAGCAATCCTTCTAGTTGTTCGGGTGTATGCCATTTCATGGGACGTCCCCTACCTTTCTGTCTAGCCTTCCATATACTGCTATTATCTTCTTTAACTTTCAAACTATCAAACAAAAAAGGTTATTTGACTTAGGGATTATTTGGCATAAAAAAGACCTGTGCAGATGAGTGCAAAGGGCTGTTGGTTGGAATTTTAATTATTTTTTGGGCTATTAAATATTCATTTTAACAATGCTTAGAATTTCTTCCTCTGTGAATCCCGTCAATTTGACGATTGTTTTTATTGGAAATTCTTCTTTGTACATTTCTATAACTATTTCTGTCTTTCCTTCCTTAATGCCTTCTTGCTTACCTTCTCTCTTACCACTTTTCCATCCATCGGCTTCAGCATCTAGTTCCCTTTGAATTTGATCATTCAAATGAATTTCACGAGCAATGGCTGCTTTACGCGTTTCCATGTCACCACTTAAACGTTGAATTTCGCTATAGGCTTCTTTCATAGTTGAACTTTCCATCGCTAATGCCTCCTTTGTTTCTTGGTCGCCTTTCATAAAAAGTAACCATTTTTCAAGTTTGGTCGCATCCTGAAGAATTAAGTTCTTCACCTTTGATAATTCAAGCACATGGATTTCCATGTGAGATGAAAATAATGCACCATTTTCCGGGTCAATTAATTGAAACATACTTTGATAATGCGGTTTTCTTAGCATATTAAAATTGGTGATAACGATTTGAATCGCCTTATTAAGTTCTACGTACGACTTACCTTCTTTACCTTGAACTCCATACATTTTTGCCCAATAGATGAGCATTCTTTCAGTGAAAGCCCTATGTCCTTTCAACTGCATCTCAACATTGATTTGTTCTCCAATATCCGTTAATATACGTAAATCCATTTCCGATTTTTTGTCATTGGCATGGGAAGGTTCGACATATGGGCTCGTCAACTTTACAGAAATAATTTGTTCTCCCAAAATGGCTCTTATGAAATCGAGTAGCAATTTATTGTTCCGTTTATCGCCGAAAAAAGCTTTAAAAACAAAGTCATTTCGCAAATCCAGTAAGTCCAAACCATATTTACTTTCATTTTCTCGGAGTAGTAAAACCACGGCCTCATCTCAATTCTTTACATCTATTTTAAAACAAATGTTCTTGTAAGTCAATCCGGAAGTCTGAATACTCTTTAACTTCATCAGTCATGAGTATTGATTTATAGAGTGAATACGAGAATAACGGCATGCGCAACGAGAGCAACGAGAATAACGGCACACGATACGAGAGCAACGCAACTCAATACGAGCATAAAAACACCGCAAAACCCGGTCCGAGAATAAACCTAAGAGCAACGAGAATAACGGCATGCGCAACGAGAGCAATGGAGCTCGATACGAGAATAAAAACACCACGAAACCCGTTGCGAGAACAAACCTATGAGCAACGAGAATAACAGCACGCGATACGAGAGCAACGTAGCTCGATACGAGAATAAAAACACCACGAAACCCGTTGCGAGAACAAACCTATGAGCAACGAGAATAACGGCACGCGATACGAGAGCAACGTAGCTCGATACGAGAATGTTAATTCAAAATACAAAATGCCTGACACCCACATCATGTAGGTATCAGGCATTATATTTTATTTGCCGAAGAATTCAGCAGGTACATTATGCAAATCGACGCCCCATGCAATTGGCATCAGGAAGTAGATGACCAATACGATTAAAAATAGGGCAAACGCGTTGATGAAGAAGCCGACGCGAACCATTTCGACGATTCTTATTTTTCCGGTTCCGAAAATAATCGCGTTTGGCGGTGTTCCAACTGGCAACATGAACGCGCAGTTAGCCGCCATTGCCGCTGGTACCATCAATGCGAACGGGTGAATTTGCAGTGCTAGCGCTAATGATGCTAGTACTGGTAGAATCATTGTCGCTGTTGCCGTATTCGATGTAATCTCAGTCAATCCTAGAACGAGTAATGTCGAAAGCGTGATGATGATAATGATATTGAAACCTTCTAGAACAGTTAGTTGCGTTCCGATCCATTCGGAAAGACCCGTTTGACGGAAGCCCGCAGCGATTGCAAGACCGCCACCGAATAAGAGTAGAATGCCCCACGGAATTTCCTTGGAATCTTTCCATTCAAGAACACGGCTGCCGTATTTTTTCGAAGTCGGAATCGCGAATAAAAGACCTGTTGCCAAAACAGCAATCATCCCATCTTTTAATTCAGGTATGATTCCCAACCAAAGAAATTCTCTTGTGATCCACATGAAAGCTGCAAAAACAAATACAGCTGCGACTACTTTTTCTTCAAAAATCATCTTGCCAAGTTCTTTACGTTCATTTTGAATAACTTCTTTTCCACCAGGAAGTCCTTTAATGCTCATTTTAAAAGCAAATCTTCCTAAGTAAAGCCAAGTTGTAATCGTAAGAATCACGACAATCGGTACTGCGATTAGCATCCAGCCTGCAAATGAAATCTCCACATCGAAAAGCTCTTTCACCTGGGCAGCAAGAATGATATTCGGTGGTGTACCGATGAGCGTACCGAGTCCACCGATTGTTCCCGCATAACCAATTCCAAAAATTAATGCTTTCTCGAATTTCGGTAATTCCTTTTCCTCAGGTCGCCCCTTTAAAGCGGATGCGACTTGCGCAGTGATTGCTAACCCCATTGGGATCATCATCATAACAGCAGCGGTATTGGAAACCCACATCGATAGAAACGCTGTTGCTACCATGAATCCGAGTAGGATTCGTTGCGTGCTCGTCCCGATGAATGCGATGATTGCTAATGCCATTCTCTTATGAAGATTCCATTTTTCCATCGCAAGCGCAATGAAGAATCCACCTAAGAATAAGTAAATAATATCGTTACCGTATGCTGCCGTAACCGTGCCACTATCCAATGCACCGGTTACTGGTAATAGGAATATTGGTAATAAGGATGTTACCGGAATCGGAATCGCCTCGGTGATCCACCAAGTCGCGATCCATAAAGTTACGGCAAGAACCGCCTTTGCTTCAGGGGACAATCCTTCTGGCGAAAAGAAAAGCATCGTCAAAAGAAATAATAGTGGTCCGAGTATCAATCCCACAATTTGTGCGGTTGAATAGGATTTTCTATTGTATTCATTGTCCGGGTCTTGTGATGGTCCGCCGGTATTTGCCACTTGTTTCGATTGTTCATTTTTCTGTTTTGCTTTTTCTATATCTTTTTTATACGAAAAAAAGTTCAGTAGATTTTTGGTCTGGTCATGTGAACGCCATAGTCCTTGCCAGACATTTGATACCATTGCTTTCAAAATTATTCCCTCCTGTGTAAACGCTTACTATTTGAAAGTTAACTATAAAGGCAACTTTATGTTTAAAATAGCTTACGTAACTAAGCAAACACTTTTGTAACTAAAAAAAGAAAACCACAGTTGAACAAATTGTGACTTTCTATATGGTTATTCGCGGCTTATTGTTTGAAGAATATCGATTTTTTCAGGTTTTAAGAGGAATCGATTTAATGGTCGACCCGTTTCTTGATACACGATATCGACAGTTAACATGTCTATTTCGACTAAATGATTTAAGTATTTTCGAACGGAGACGCGTGAAATTCCCGTTTCCTCTGCCAAATCAGCAGCTGAAAATGCATCCCTTTGACGATTAATAATTTGCCTAACAATCGTTGAAAACGTTCGAACCGTAAGTCCCTTTGGTAGTTCAAAGTCAGCGGATTGTGGTTTTTCCGACTTCAGAAGAAATGAATCGATTTCTTCTTGGCTAACATGTTCAGTATCTCTCAACACTTGATGCTTCTGTGCATATTGAAGAAGCGCTTCTTGAAATCGTTCAAAGCTGAAAGGCTTAATGAGATAATCGACCGCCCCGTAACGTAGCGCGGTTTGAACGGATTGTTTATCATTTGCTGCTGTAATGATAATGACATCCACGGGGTCATCCGCTTTTCGAAAATCACTTAGTAGTTCAAGTCCAGTCTTTTTCCCCATATGCACATCGAGTAAGATGAGATCGACTTTAGTTGATTGGTAAAATGTCCATCCTTCTTCGGCATTTTCAGCGATTCCAGCGAGGGTAAATCCCGAAATGCTTTCCAGATAAATCGCATTGAATTTCGCGACCATTGGATCGTCTTCAATTATTAATACGTTAATCATTCGTTTCCCCCTCGTATGGAATCATCACATGAAACTGGGTACCCGCTCTATTTTCCGAAGAAATTTGTAACTTGCCGCCTAGTTCAGTGAGCGCTTTATTGACCAAATAAAGGCCGTACCCGCGATTTTCACCTTTTGTCGATAAGCCTATCTGCGAAGTCTTCTCAAAATCCGCCGCACTAATACCCGGACCGTTATCTCCAATATCAAAATAGAAATGCTTGTCCTTATAATTTATGGTGATTTCAATTTGAGCGTTTTTCTGATCCCTGACCGCTTCGACCGCATTATCGAATAAATTCCCTAGAATTGTAATGATTTTATCCATATGCTCAATTTTCTTCAACCAGGGGAGTGGCTTCTCCCCTGTTAGTTCGACATGAATACCGGTTTCACGGGCTTTGCTTAACTTGTTTACCAAATATCCGGAAATGACGGGATCCTTAATGAGACGAGAAACGGCACCCACTTCTTTTTGATAAACATCTGAAAGGTAGGCTGTATACTCTTTTAGTTCGTCATATGATTTTGTGTGCACCATCGCTGTGATGACGTGCAGCTTATTCATAAATTCATGTGTTTGCGTCCTTAGGGTTTCGGCAAAAGCCTTAGCTCCTGAAAGTTGTTCCACTAAGGAAGTCAATTCGGTTTTATCTCGAAATGTCGCTAGTGCGCCGACGATTTTTCCGCTTAAAATGACCGGGACCCGGTTGACGACGATATCGATTCCATTCAATTTTTGTTCTTGGTTGAATGACGGTTCGCCTGTATCTACTACTTGTTTTAAAAGCGAACCGGGTAAATATGCTTCTACTTGTTTTCCTATTGGGTTTTCCATTACACCTGCTTGGTAAAATAGTTGACTTGCGGCTTGATTGGCAACAACTATTTCCCCTTTATCATCGATGGCTATAATTCCTTCTTTGACAGATTCCAGCATGGCATCTCGTTCACTTAGAAGTTTAGCTATTTCCTCAGGTTCAAGACCATATAGGGTTCGCTTTACTTGCCTCGCCAAAATAAAAGCTCCAACTACGCCTATGAGTAACCCGATGCCGATTCCTATGTAACTTGTGCGCAGGGTTTGGAAGATCGCGGCTTGTATATTTTTCGATAAAATACCGACTGAGACGACGCCTACTAATTCATTTTCAGCGTAGATAGGCACGAAAGCCCGCAATGATTCACCAAGCGTTCCTTGGGCTAAGGATGTGTAGCTTTCCCCCTCGTACGCACGGTCCTCGTCGCCGCCTACGAAGTATTCCCCGATCCGTTCTTCCACTGGATGCGACTGGCGAATATGATTTTTATTTAGTACGACGATATACTGCACACTTGTATTTTTCTGAACTTCGCTCGTGAATGACTGTATGGCTTCTACGGGTCCGTTTCCGGTTAACCCGTCTTTGATCAACTTCGTGTGACTGATTGTGGTCGCTATGTCCATTACTTTATTTTCTTGAAAAGCCCTCGAATTTTCAACGGCTTTGCTGCCAATTAAATAAGCTGTTACTAATAATGAAACGAGGACTACTGTACAGACTAAAATTGTTAACTTTGTTTGGAGTCGAATTTTATTTTTATTGATCATTTCACATTTGGCCTCTATTCAACAATGACTATAAAGTTTCATAAATTTTGCGCTTGCATATACTACTTAATAGCAAATTATACAGTAAAGGAATGATGATTTGAAATTCAATAACCAATTTAATGGAGATGAATTTCAAAACAACGACAGTTCCCCTATCGGCCCGAAAATAGCTTTTTTCGGTTCTATATTAACAGTATTGGGCGATACGCTTGGAGTCATTGGCGGAGCCATCAGCTTAGAAGAAGACAAGATTGCCGATCAACAGCAACAACAGGCAATGGCGGATCTTCAGCGTCAGATTGATGATTTACAACAAAATAATGGAATGAATATAGATGTTGATACGTTTAATAATGTACTGGAGAAAATACTTGATAAACTGGAGAGCATGGATAATTATAAGATGGAAAATAAGCCAAAAAATTAATAAGGGAATTAACTTGAGCTATACTAATTGTATACTAAAATATTTTTAAGGTCGTGTTCTTGATGAAATGGTTCGGAGGAATTCTGGTTAATGCACTATTATTTCTATTTCTTTCATGGTTGATTCCTAGTTTTATTGTAGAAAGCATTGGAACTGCAATTCTCGCAAGTATCGTACTAGCGATTATCAATATGCTCGTTCGACCGATTTTAATATTATTTACGCTGCCGGCGACAATTGGGACGCTTGGATTGTTTTTATTTGTTGTGAACGCGCTTATGCTTTTATTGACCAATAAAGTAATGGGCGATGGATTTATCATCGGAAGCTTTGGAACGGCATTGTTGATTGCAGTATTCATGTCGATATTAAATCTATTTCTTAGTCCTGCTAAGAAGAAGATAAGATGAATTTATAAAAACTCAGCCATTTTTATTTGGCTGAGTTTTTTATTTCCCAAATCCAAGCCTTAATCTTCGCTTCTACGTTTCTTTTTTGTCATACGGTTCTTTTCTTCTCGTCGATTAATATGAATCATAGGGGAATCATAATCTTTTGACGCCAAAATATCTTCACTCGAAGCTTTCATAAATGACCAAGCAAGTAAAATCATTATGAAAACAACAGGAAAACCTGCAACAATACTTGCCGTTTGGAGCGTTTCAAGTCCCCCGATAAACATCAACACAAGTGGAAGTACTGTTAACGCGAATGCCCAGAATAACCGATTCCATCTAAGTGGATCAGAATCCACTTCTTTCTGCACAACCGCTGCCAAAATAAATGATGCGGAATCGAAAGTCGTCGAAAGGAAAATAATTGCTAGGATTGTGAACAATGGTACAATAATTTTTGCGATTGGAAGCTGATGTAAAATGGCGATGATTGTCGCCGGTGCTCCTGCTTCATTCATGAATCCGATTACATCAAAAGTGCCGCTTAATTGCAGATAAAGTCCGAAGTTCCCAAGAATTCCAAAGAACAACATACTGCCAACAGTTCCGTAAATCATTGTACCGAGAATCATTTCCTGAATCGTTCTACCACGAGATATGCGGGCAACAAATAAACCGACGAATGGTGCGTACACTACCCACCAAGCCCAATAAAAAATAGTCCATTTCTGGGGAAAGTCTGTTTTATCAAAACCCTCTAAATTTCCGAATGGTTCAAGCCACGTCGCCATTGTAAAGAAATTATCAATAATAATACCGAAACTTGTAAACGCTGTATTGCTAATGAATAATGTCGGTCCCATTATAAAAACAAAAGCGAGAATAAAAACCGCTAACCAAAGGTTGACATCACTAAGTATTTTTATTCCTTTTTTGAGTCCGAAATAGGAACTTGTTGCAAAAATAGCTGTACAAAGCATCATAATAACAACTTGCATACCGAGGGTAACCGGAATGCCTGTAATATCAGCAACGCCGGCCGCAATCATCGGTGTACCGAGTGCCAGTGTCGTGCCTGCACCGCCCATTAAACCGAACATGAATAGGACATCGATAATAACTCCGATTGGCGTGTCAACGAGTTTTCCGAGAACAGGTCTTACTGCCTCGCTAATTTTCAATACGCGCTTTTTTCGAACGTAGTAAAAATAAGCAATTGGAAGAGCCGGTAATGTATAAATTGCCCAAGCTATCGGTCCCCAGTGGAAAATACCGTAAGCGGTAGACCATGAAATCGCTTCATTGGATTCTGGCGCAAGACCAAATGGCGGTGCTTGATAATAATAAGCCCACTCGATCATGCCCCAATAGAGAATACTCGAACCAATTCCCGCAGAGAACATCATCGCTGCCCAGGAAAATGTATTGAACTCCTTCCGTTCTCCTCTATCGCCCAGCTTTACTTTTCCATTTTTACTAAAAGCGACATACATAAGAAATACAAATGCTGCTAACCCAACAAATAAATAAACGACGCCAAATGTTTCCGTCATAAATTCATTTGCCATATTGACAATTACTTCACCGGCTTCAGGAAATAGCATCAGCGGAATAGAAACCGCGAGTATTAAAATTAAAGCGCCTATAAAAGTAGGCCAATCAATAATTTTCATCGGACGAATCCTTTCACCGTATGTTTTGATTTAATTGGAAATGCTTTACTGAAAAAGTTTTTGAATACAAAAGATATGATTCATATTCAATAGCTTGTCATTTAAAAAACTGTTTATACTTTCGATTGAAAATATACATAATGATTAAACGACAACTGAATAAAAAAATGTAACTTTTACCAGCAAGTAGCGTCTATACACATGAGGTGATGTTATGAAAAGACTTATTATTTTGTTTATCATAACTGGACTTGTATTAGTTGGGTGTCATCAAGCTGCATCAAAAGGTAAAGTCCAAAAAACCGATTCAACAAAACAAAGAGTCTATAGCGGTTCATGGGATGATAACCCCATTATTATTGAACAAAGAAATAACAAAGATTACGAAACAGTGAATGAGCTAACAAATCCCGATGATGTGAAAACACTGATAAAGGCTTTGGGAAATGCAGACTGGGAGGAGAATGTCAAAGTGGATATTGGGTCACCAGACTATCGTTTCTCTTGGAATTCATTTAATCACAGCATTTGGATCAATCAAGAATACGAAAGATTGGAACTGTTAGTTGAAGGCCAATCAAATTATGGGAGTTTGTCTAAGGATTCATCTCATATTGTATTTGAAATATTGACAGGAAAAAAACTTGAAAATTACAAGTAATTAAGCGTTGAAATACACAGTAAGGGAATGAAAAAATGAAAACAGAATGGCAAAGTCTTAAGCAAGTACGGGGATGTTTATTGACTGGCATATATGCAAATCAACTTCATGTTAGAGATGATTTGGTTCTTTTTTCTTCAGAATATATTTTAAAGATTAAAAACCCAGATACATTAAAGTCTTGGTATTGGAATGTAAATTGGTTTGAAGACGGGGATTCAGATGATTATCTTGTCATAAAAGAACAAGAAACCCCGGAACCGCTAAACTATTTGAATGAACCTGACCTCTCTCCACACCAAAAACATTTCATTATTAGTTCTCTGTTTTCTTTTGAAGATAACTTAATTAAAACAGCAAGCGGATACGGATTTAAAAATAAGAACATCGAAATCTTAAGCACACTTGTATTTGAATTTGAGGAGTCATACCTTTTAATAAAAACGGGACCTGTGATTGAGGCCAGAATTACGAAAATGAAACCGAATAATTTAGGAGCTTTCATTTTTTCTTGTGACTAATATTCTTATATGTACTTCAACTACTGGTCGATATTCCGCAATCTAGCGCGATTGCGGAATATCCTCAGTCTTCTTGAGGCACCAGTATTTACGTTTGTTCGAACAAACGTGAATGTTTAAACAAACACGATAGTTTTATGCACAGGTATCTTTTCAAGTGAGCCCCATTTTTACTTCACTAGGCAATTCAAAGAAAGGTTGAATATCTTGGACATATTCCAGAACACCTAAAAATTCCCCTTTGTCATTGAATATAGCTTTATAAGTAAGATGAATGTATTGATTTTTCCTTTTAAACCACATGCTTTCAGAAGTTCGTTTTCCTGTTTTAAGATCGCGCATTAATGTCATAACCTTCATCAAACTTTTAGGTGGGTGACAATTTGCTACATTGCGCCCTATCGAAATGGGGGTCCGCACTAGCATCATTTCCGATGCTTCGGTTATTTCGTTAAAGTATTTGAACATATCGTTTTTATCAACAAATGTTATTTCAAGCGGTAAATTATTCAAAATGAGTTCTGCTTCTTCTGTCGTTAAGTAACCCCCGCCGCCAAGAACTATGTTTTGGGTTGTTGGTGAGTCAGCTATTTCTTTATTTTCGTCCACATTTTTACGTTTAGGTAGCCATGGTTCCCCTGGAGCTTCGATAATCGCATAGCCAAATGCTTCACTTTCATTTGCGATCGCTAACCAATCATCTTCGCTGAATATGGATTGAAGGATTGGCAAAATAATTGCTTCTTCTTGATAGATCATTTCTTTAAATTCATTTTCAAATGTGTCATACCTTTTTCGAATACGTGTAATGTCCGAATCATATCGCGGGTCAATTTGTCTTTTTAAAGCCTGATATCGGGCACGTATTCGAATATCTGCCCGCCACACCGTCCTTGTGGGCGCATAGTGGCCGTAACGTTCCATAATCGGGAAAAAGATCTTTTCTTTACGATTGTAATGGTTATGAAATTCTTCTAATTGAAATATAAATTGCTTTAATTTATCATTTTGATGCGTTTGGTTTTGATCCTCTTCCAGCGATTCCATAATTTGATTGATTTGATTCATAACAACTTGAAATGCAGCATTTTCTTCTTTAAAAATTTGGACTGGATGACTTGGATGATAGATGGTGGAGTTTCCGGATAAATCGGACTCGATACTAGAAAACCTTTTAACATCTTCAATCGTAATCCCATGGTCGCCGTTAATTAATTCTAGTTGCATTAACAATAGGTTAACAACACTGATACTTTTTAATTGATTGACATCTGATTTAATTGATTCCAAAGAACCTTCGTGACGTAAATGAAGTAAAATTTCTTTTAACAGGTTTATTCTTTTTATATCAAATTGCATATTCAACATATTTTTCACCTCATGTCATTTTTTGATGCGAAGATGCTATAGGGTCTTAACCGTTTAGAGACGAAGTATATATATTTAGTATAATGTACTAAGGGGATTTGCTTTGTGATATTTATCACCAAAGGTCTTTGATAAGTCATCAAAAAAACTCAGCCATTTATGGGCTGAGTTTTATTTCGATAAATTACGTAATTACTTTTCGATTGATTTTATAATTTCAGAGACATAGTCAGTTGGAAGCCCTACGTATTCCGCAACTTTTTCAGGAGCGATTCCAGCGGCATTCATACGAAAAACCACGTCCCGTTTCAATTTCTTCCTACCTTGAGCGACTCCATCCTCAAATCGTTGCAAAATATCTATTAACTCTTGTTTCCTGAAGTCTGCAAGTCGACGCGTTTCTGGATTTTGGCTTAAACGTTCGATTTCTTCGAATGCTTCCTTCGTCGTTGGACTTTCCATCACCAACGCCTCCTTTGTTTTTTCATCGCTTTTTAAAAAATCGTCTTCCCTCATTAATGGAAAGACGATTTATAGGTATTTCTTTTAATTATAATATGTTTATTTTTCAATTGACTTAATAATATCCATGACCTTTTCAGATGTAATTCTAGCGTATTTCGCAATGTATTCCATGGACATTCCATCTGTGTACATACTGTTTACCATCTCTCTTTTTTCCTGTTCGATTCCCTTTTTCCTTGCATCTTCTTCCCGTTGCAAAATATCTTTCAACTCTTGTTCCCTAAAATCCGCTAGACGACGCGTTTCCGGATTTCGGCTGAGACGGTCGATTTCTTCGAATGCTTCCCTCATCGTAGGACTTTCCATCGCCAACGCCTCCTTTGTTTTATCACCGTTTTTGAAAAATCGTCTTCCCTTATTGGAAAGACGATTTATGTGTTTATTCTTCAATTGACTTAATAATATTCATGGCCTTTTCTGGTGAAATTCTAACATTTTTTGCAATGTCTACTATTGACATACCATAATGATAAAGGCTTATTACCGTCTTTCGTTTTTCCTGTTCAATGGCATCTGCTTCCCGTTGCAAAATATCTTTCAATTCTTGTTCCCTAAAATCCGCAAGATGACGCGTTTCCGGATTTTGGCTTAAACGATCAATCTCTTCAAACGTTTCCTTCATCGCCAACGCCTCCTTATAAAGGTAGAGTCGTCAACCCTCATTAAATATGGAAAGATGATTCTAATTATTATTTCTAATGATTTCTTTATTGTTTGAGTGACTTAACTATTTCTATAACCTTTTCCAAAGGGATTCGTACATTTATCGCAATGTCTTTTGGTGACATTCCAAAATTATTAAGACTAATTACTGTATCTCTTTTCTCTTTTTCAATCCCCATTTCCATGCCCTTTTCCCGTGCATCTTCTTCCCGTTGCAATATATCTTTCAACTCTTGTTCTCTAAAATCCGCAAGCCGACGCGTTTCTGGATTTTGGCTGAGACGGTCGATTTCCTCAAATGCTTCCCTCATCGTTGGACTTTCCATCGCCAACGCCTCCTTTGTTTTATCATCACTTTTCATAAATAATAGCCACCGTTCGAGTTCGCTTGCATCCATTATATTTTCAATTCGCAGTTTCGGCAACTCCAGTACATGAATCTCCAGGTGATCCGATAATAGTAAGTTGCTCTTTTTGTTGGCTATCTGAAAAAGATTATGATAATCTTTCTCTTTTAATAAATTAAAATCAGTAATAATAATTTGAATTGCTTTCCTCAGCTGAGTGTATGGCCTGCTTTTATTGTCTTGACTTCCATACATTTTAGCCCAATAGATTAACATTCGTTCCGGAAAGGCTTGATGGTTTCCCAACTGCATTTCTATATTTATTTGTTCGCCTTGTTCCGTTCGAACTCGTACATCCATGACAGAACTTTTATCTCCGGCATGTGTGTATTCTAGATGCGGATCTACTAATTCTATCGATGTAACCTGTACATCCAAAATTGAATTTAGAAACTGCAACAATAAGTTTGAATTCCTTTTATCCCCGAAGAATGATTTGAAGACAAAATCATTGCGCAAGTCGAGCAAATCATATACACCGCGCCGTTCTTTCACGAACATTGCCAAGACGAACACCACCGTTTCTTTTCTTTCATTATCGAACAAACGCTCTAAAATGACAAGTTTAATGATTTTGATTATTCTTTACCCTTGAAATGAAAACAGCCCTAGAGTTCTTCTAGGACCGTATCAAATACCTATTCAAATAATCTGTTCAAAGTATTTTACGCTTTTCTTCTCATCGCCAATTGCCCGTTCTATCCAATTCGTTTCAATAAATATCTCCATCATTTTTTCATAACGCCCGCCCTGTTGATTGGCCCATTCAAGAGCGACGACACCTTCATATGTAAGTGTCATATCTCTCATCAGTTTCTTAGCTTCAATCGTTTGTAGTTCAGGTTCTAACGAGGCAAAAGACTCCAAATCAGAAGTTACTTTTTTGAGTGCACTAGACATGTTTTCTTTCCAATTACTGTCCGGCACACCGTTTATCCGTTCCTTCATTTCCTCGATAAACAATGTGTGCGCATCGAATTTATTCACAAGCCTTACAAGTTCCATGCCTAAAATATTTGCGGTTCCTTCCCAAACCGTCAGCACTTGGGCATCTCGAAGCAGCCTTGGTGTGACGAAATCTTCGATGTACCCGTTTCCACCGTGCATTTCAATGGCTTCGTGGGAAAAATGGATGGCTTGTTCTGCTGTTTCTTTTTTAAGGAGTGCTATTTTCAACCGATTCAATACAATTTCGTCGTTGGTTGCATTGCCTGAAGTCACTTTATCATAAAGCTTGATCATATCGAATGTCGTCGCCATTTCTACTTCGAGTTTCGCTTTCATGGTTGAGAGCGTTTCTTGTACCATCGGGAATTCGGTCAACTTTTTCCCGAAAGCGTTGCGCCTGTCTGCATAAGTCGTTGCTTCATTCAATGCGCGACGCATGATGCCCAACGAAGCTACCGCGTTGCATATCCGCGATAAGTTCAAGGCTTCCATCATATAATAGAATCCTTTTGTAGAGTCACCAATCAAATACGCGAGTGCTCCATCGAATTCTACTTCGCCAGACGGTACTGCCCGTACCCCAAGTTTATCTTTCAATCGGCGGATTTGAATTCCGTTTAATGAACCGTCTTCTTGTCGCCACGGGACGGCGAATAAACTTAATCCGCGCGACCCTTCTACGGCACCTTCCATTCTCGCAAGGACCATCGCGACGCCGCACATCCCGACGTTTGAGGCGAAATATTTTTCGCCGTATAACCTGTACTGTTCACCATCCGCGACTGCTTTCACGATATTGGCCCCGACATCCGAACCGCCTTGTCTTTCCGTTAAAAACGTCGCGCCTTCAAATAGTTCCGTATCCACTGTGGCGCAAACATGCGGCGAGAACATATCTTTCACGTCATCGCTCGCATAGTGCTCAAGTAAATAGGCAGTTGCTTGCGTCAACGTCACGGGACAATAAAATCCAGGCTCCGCTTGTGACAGCAAATAGCCTTGTGCGAAGCTATATAAATAGTTCCCTTTATGGCCTAGTTCAGGGATTTCTTTATGGACGTATCCGACAATCCCGGTTCGATAGGTTTCCTTCACCGTTTTCTTATACCCTTCATTCACCCAAATCTCGGAAACATCGTCGCCGTATTTATTGAACTTTTGGAGTCGCGGTTGGCCATCACGGTCCGTATATTTGGCGCGTTCATCGATTTCATTGGCGACTAATGAACCGAATTTTGTTAATTCCTTATGAGCGTACAAATAAAATTCCGGGGACAGTGACTCTTTTAATATTGTTTGGAGCGTCTTATCCTCTTCGTAAAAGTTCAATGGCTTTTTCACTTCAGACGCTTGTTGTAATACCATACTTATTCCTCTCCCTCAGTGGTTGTTTCAGTATTTTTCCGGAAGTATTCCGGTTCCGTGGCAGCGTATCGACTCTCAGCAAACTCTTCTATTAAACTTCTCATTCTCCTCTTGTTACCTCGAAATTAATTATATAGCGAAATGGAATTTCCCACTTATCTTTATTGCACAAAAAAAGAGTATGATATATTAAGAACGTAAGTTCCAAGGCGTTCAATTAATTGGCGGGACAACAAGGGGGGAATGGGGATGGATTTAACTATGAACAATAAAATTTTTCAGGACATTACATCATATACCGAGCAGGTAAAACAAGAGATGCATGCATCAGCTTCTGCGTTGATAATTATGAAAGACAATAAAATAGTACATGAATGGTATTCAGGTACTCATCACTTTGAAAAGGGAGCAAGAAAAATAGATAATTCTTCAAGGTTCAACGTCTATTCGACCAGAGTCACTTATGTTGGCCTCGCAATAGCATTAGCTGTATATGAAGGATTTTTAGGCTTGGATGATAGACTAAGCGATCATTTGAATGAATATGATAGAGAAATTCTTGGGGATACCACCATCAGACATTTATTAACACGTTGTACTGGTTTAAAATTTGAAAATAAAAATGTTAACCGTGTCTTTGATGTAGCAACTAATATTGAAGGAAAAAGACCGGACATTCTAGCGAAAATCTTATACAAAGCTACGGGCAAGACAGTAAATGAAGTTCTATCAAATAGAGTTTTCAAGCCATTAAACTGGAAAAATACCGGGTGGGTCACTGAAGGTGATCATCATTTAGTCTGTGATATAAATTCGTCTGAGAGTTACCCGACATTAAGGATCGGCTCCAATATAGGTGATGAAAGAAATTTATATGTAAGTGCCAGAGAGTTAGCTTTATGGGGAAATTTACATTTATATAGTGGAATGTTTGAAGATAGTGAAATACTCCCTAAAGAAATTTTTGATCTAGCAACTTCAGTTCAAAGTCCGAATACTTTACCAAGCCAACTTCCAAAATTCGGTTTTCTATGGTGGATCAAAGATAGTGAAGTGTCTGTTGATTATAATGAATTAGGTTCAGACTTACCTGATGGCTCATACCAAATACTAGGAGCATCTGGATGTTCCTGCACCGTTATTCCGGAATTCAATGCAGTAGCTGATAGAATGTACAATAGTTTAAATGCTTCTGAAAATCTAGGATTCGATTATGTAAGTGATATTCAAATGTTTGGAAACCTGGTTATTTCAAGTGTAGATAAAATGAAGTTTTATATTAAATAGGAACAGTTACAGGAGGTACTTCATGTATCTCCCCCTACTTTTCGTGAAATAGATTCTTCCCGAAGTGCAAAATTTATTATATCCGCGCATTCGGTACGGATATCAGCAGAAATCCACATTATATCCGCACATTTGAACCGCATATCAGCAGCAATTCACCCTATATCAGCACATTTCACACTTATATCCGCAAAACAGGTCCTTTCTCCTAGATCCGAATGAAAAAAAGGAAGTACAGGATGTACTCCCCTAATTTCCTTATGGAATCAACACCAGTTTCCCCATAGTCTTCCTTCCCTGAAGGTCCCGGTGCGCTTCGGCTGCGTCTTCCAATTTATACGTGCCGCCGATTGTCAGTTCGAGTTCACCGCTGTCGATATAATGAAGCAACTCACTGAAACTTTTTAGATATAACTCTGGTTTATTCACGATTTGCGGCAAGAAGAAGCCAATCACTGATTGATTTTTACGCATCAGTTGCGCTGGATAAAATTGGGCTTGTTCCCCGCTGGCTGCGCCGAATATGACTAATCTGCCGAATGGAGCCAGGCATGTCACTGTTTTATCGAAGATGTCTCCGCCGACCATTTCAAGGGCAACATCCACGCCTTTTCCATCTGTCAGCTGAAGAACTTGTTGTTCCCAATCTTCTTCTGTGTAGTTGACGAGATGATCTGCGCCTAACTTTTCGGCGTGCGCTAGTTTTTCATCACTGCTCGCTGTCGCAATAACTTTTCCGGCGCCAAAAATTTTAGCCAGCTGAACAGAAATTGCGCCTACACCGCCCGCTGCGGCATGAACAAGAACTGTTTCTCCTTTTTCCAGACGTCCCATCGTCTTCAGAATATGATAAGCAGTCTGCCCCTGCAGCGGAAGTGCGACCGCGTCGTTATAATCGACACCATTGGGAATCAGTGCCAATCCCATTTCATGCACTTTCACAAATTCTGCATAAGCGCCCGATTCAATTAACGAAACAATACGCATGCCAGGTATGAAGTGCGTTACATTTTTACCTACTGCGACAATTTCACCTGCGATTTCAGCGCCTGGAATAAACGGCAATTCTGTCGGAACAACATATTTCCCTTCGCGCCGCGCAGTATCTGCATAGTTCACGCCGATTGCTTTCACACTGACCAATACTTCTTGATCACCTATTTCCGGGATTTCTACATCCATATACTTTAAAACTTCTGGTCCGCCGTATTCTTCAAATTGAATGGCTTTCATCATGTTCACTAAATTTCCCCCTTCTGATTTCACAATCCAACCGAAATATATTTAACTTCCAAATACTCGTCCATTCCTTGATGCCCGCCTTCTCTTCCAAGTCCGCTTTGCTTGAATCCGCCGAATGGAGCTTGCGGCGTTGATGGGATGCCGTCGTTCAAGCCGACAATTCCGTATTCTAGTTGTTCGGAAATGTGGATTCCTTTTGTGATGTTTTCTGTGAATACATAGGCTGCAAGGCCATAAATAGAATCATTCGCGCGGCTGATTGCTTCGTCTTCTGTTTTGAATGTTGTAATCGGTGTGACTGGACCGAAAGTTTCGTCTGTCATGCAGATCATATCATCCGATACGCCAGTTAAGATCGTCGGTTCGAAGAAGAGGCCGCCTTTTGCGTTTCCGCCGAGTTCGATTCTCGCGCCTTTTTCTTTCGCATCGTCAACATGTTGCTGGACTTTTTCAATCGCCGCCTCGTCTATTAATGGACCAATGTCGGTACCGTCTTCCAAACCGTTGCCCACTTTTAATGCACTTGCTTTTTCAACGAGCTTCTTCGTAAAGGCATCCGCTATTGATTCGTGAACGTAAACGCGGTTTACACAAACGCAAGTTTGTCCTGCGTTGCGGAATTTGGCTGCGAGCACGCCTTCTGCCGCTTTGTCTAAATCACAGTCTTCGAGAACGATTGCTGGTGCATGGCCCCCGAGTTCGAGTGAAATCTTCTTAACCGTTTCGGCCGCGCCTTTCATGAGTTCTTTCCCGACTTCAGTGGATCCCGTAAATGTCAGTTTTCGTACACGCGTATCTGCGAGCCATGTTTCGCCGATTACTTTTGAATCGCCGGTTACGACATTCAACACGCCTTTTGGAATGCCCGCTTGTTCTGCTAGTTGAACGAGTTTAATAGCCGTTATCGGAGTTAAATTTGCCGGTTTAATGACAACCGTGCAACCTGCCGCAAGCGCCGGACCGACTTTTCTCGTGATCATTGCGGCCGGGAAATTCCACGGCGTGATGACCGCGGTTACGCCGACGGGTTGTTTGTTTACGAATAATCGTTTGTTTTGCCCGGTTGCCGGAATGGATTCGCCGTAAATTCGTTTTCCTTCTTCTGCATACCAAGAGATAAATCCATTCGCGTAAGTGATTTCTCCGCGTGCTTCAGTTAATGGTTTTCCTTGTTCTTCAGTCATTGTTCTCGCTAAATCTTCCGTGTTTTCTTTAATTAAATCATACCAATTGCGAATTAATTCGCTGCGCTCATAGGCGGAAAGCTTTGACCACTTCGTGAATGCTTCATAAGCTGCATCGACTGCTGAAGCCGCTTCTTCCGCGCTGCCTCTTGGAACCGTAGCAATCATTTCACCTGTTGCCGGGTTGTTCACTTCGACAACTGGCAGGTTTTCTCCAACGTTTTCACCGTTAATAATCATTTGATAATTTTTCATGATTCAGCCTCCCATTTCTAGTAATATCTTAAGTTTAATGGTAACTTCTGAAAATTGCCAAATCAAGTAATGACAATTACCTCTTAACCTTTCTGATATAATGACCATATAAGGGATTAGTTTGAAAGACCGGAGGATTTTACATGAAGAAAAAATTAATCGCCTCATTTTATATAGTGATTGCGGCGTTTATATTAGCAGGTTGCACGAATAGCGAGGCTACTCCGCTGCCTGCAGTTGAAACTGAAGACAATACAACAGACGATACAACTCTATCAAAAATGATTGCCCACTTTATCGATGTGGGCCAAGCCGATGCGACACTGCTTGAGTTCAGTGACGAAACGGATTCATATACGATGCTGATTGATACGGGTAACTGGAACGCAACCGACGTCGTATACTATCTTCACGATGAAAAAATCACATCCATTGATATCATCGCAATCACCCATCCCCATGCCGATCATATCGGCCAGTTGGATAAAATAATCAATGCATTCGATGTTCACGAAGTGTGGATGAATGGCCAATCAGCGGAGTCGGATGTGTTTTTACGAGCTTTGGATTCAATTGAGGATAATGGGGTAGATTATTACGAACCGGAAGTCGGGGAGATTTTCGATGTAGGACCGCTGGAAATCACGATATTGCACCCAAGTTCTTTGTCCGGATCGACGAATAATAATTCGCTTTCCATGCGAATGAAATACGGGAATGTCGCTTTCTTATTTACGGGCGACGGCGAGGAACAAGCCGAGCGTGACATGTTAGCGAGCAGCACAAATTTAAAAGCTGATATCTTGCATGTTGGACACCACGGATCGAATACATCGACGACAGAAGGATTTTTAAGTGCCGTGAATCCGGAAATTGCAATCTATTCCGCTGGGAATGAAAATCAGTACGAACACCCTCACGAAGAAGTCGTGAATCGACTTAATGCACATAAGGTTTTGTTGTACGGCACGAATAAGCACGGAACGATTCGTGTTGAAACAGACGGCGTGAATTATACAGTTCAAACAGATAAAGACGGCACGATTCCAAGAGATTCATCAGATGCAATAGAGAAATCCGACGCCGTATCTGACAGTTCTTGCATCAATATTAACGAAGCGGATGATGCAGACATTCAGAACATTGTACATATCGGAGCTGAACGCGCGGCTTTATTAATCAAAGGCAGACCGTATGAATCAATCGATGATTTGAAACGCATTAACGGCATCGGACCTGCGCGAATTAATGATATTAAAGAACAAAACATTGCATGCATTGGAGGCTAATTTATGTATTCAGCATATCTTGACCGATTCACCGATAATCATCAGGCGCTCATCCTTGTTGAAAGCTTGCAAAAAGAATTCCATGTCCAAACCTCTTCACTCCCTACCGGAAGCAATGAAGGATCTTGGTTACTTGTTGAGATTCAAGGAGATGCAGTTACCTCACTTCAATTGGATGAAAAGAAGACGCAAGACATGAAGCGCGATACACAAAACAGATTGGAACGATTGAAATCGAAAAAGTTGAGTCGTTTCAAGCGCGGTTGATTTAAAGGAGGCCTATGGTCTTCTTTTTTATTTGCACATATCCTTATGGTATGGCGGCAAATATGATAGTATTGAATTATCGGAACTATTAGTCACTTGAAGGAGGAATTGTATGCGATGGTTAGTTTCCTTAATTTTTATCGCCCTTCTTTCTGGTTGCGGCACACCCTACGGTGATGTGATTCATATCAATATTGACGATTTAGCCCCGGAGTTCGTGCTTGAGGATTTGGATGGGGATACAGTTGCGCTGAAGGATTCTGGGCAAAAAGTTTACGTAAAGTACTGGGCTTCCTGGTGTTCGATTTGTTTGGCTGGTCTAGAGGAGCTAGATTCATTGGCGGCAAATGAAACCGCCTTTCGAGTAATCAGCATTGTGAATCCTGGCTATAAAGGTGAAATGTCTTCTGAAGAATTCAAAGAATGGTATGCAACGTTGCCATACGAAAACATCACGGTCCTGCTCGATGAAGACGGCGTTTGGGCAAAAGAATTTGGCGTGATTGCTTATCCGACTTCTTATTTCATCAGCTCGTATGGAGAACTCGAGGAAACAATTATCGGACATACTTCCAACAAAGAGATCTCAAAAATCATGAAAAGACTAAGATAGGAGGATAGTAATGAAACGAATACTTTGCGGTTTCTTATTTTTATGCTTACTACTTGTCATTTCAGCCTGTGCAGGTCAGACTAACGCGTTGGATGAAGTCGATACGAAAACAAAAACACTTAGCACGGCCAAAACTGAGCGCGAACTTGACGTTATTTATTTCGCTGGCGGTTGCTTTTGGGGAGTTGAAGAATTTTTTTCTAAAATGCCCGGCGTTCATGATGTAACATCCGGCTATGCCAATGGCTCGGGCGAAAACCCGACATATGAGGAAGTCATCAGCGGTGAAATGGGATTTGTTGAAGCGGTTGAAGTTCAGTATGATCCCGAAGAAGTGAAACTGTCCACGCTTATTGAATATTATTTCAAAGCCATCGATCCAACTACGTTAAATCAACAAGGCAATGATGTCGGCATCCAATACCGCACCGGCATTTATTATGTGAATGAAAAAGATGCCTATGTCATTGATGAATTAATGACTGCAGAGCGAAAAAAATACGATAAAGCAATCGTGACAGAAGTGTTGCCTTTAACGAATTATTTCTTAGCGGAAGAAGAGCATCAAGACTTTTTAGTGAAAAATCCGAACGCCTATTGCCATATCGACATGAGTATTTTAGACGATATCAATTCGTTAGTGGACCCTGCTCTTTATTCGCGGCCTAGTGATAAGGAAATTAAAAAGAAATTAACAGATGAGCAATACAAAGTCGCGGTTCTCGATGATACGGAAATTGCTTATTCAAACGAGTATTGGGACTTGTATGAACCTGGAATTTATGTAGATATCGTCACTGGCGAACCGTTATTTTCAAGCGCTGATAAATATGATTCCTACTGCGGCTGGCCAAGTTTCACGAAGCCCATCGACCCAAATGTCGTGACGTATACGGTCGATACGAGCTTTAATATGGTCAGAACCGAAGTCCGAAGCCGCGTCGGCGATATTCACCTAGGGCATGTATTTGACGATGGGCCGGCAGATCGTGGTGGAAAGAGGTATTGCATTAATAGTGCGTCCATTTTGTTTATTCCATTGGAAGATATGGAATATGAAGGTTATGGGCATTTGGAAAAACTGGTTGAATAAAGGAGGCCTTTTCTGCCTCTTTTTTCACCGCAATGTCCCAGTATTCACAACTTTCATATCCACATTGACTGTGTAATCCAACGACCCGATTACCTTTTTCGTCAACTCTATTGTCCATTTTCCTTTATGATACATTCTGAAATGTTCACTGATGCCAACCGGGTCCAATTCCATCTTTTGAAGCTTTTTAAGAAGATCTTCAATTTGTTTTTCCAGATGTTTGTCGATTTCTTTTTCCAACTTCTTGTACTCGCCTACCTTACTTAAATCCCGTTCTCCTTTATATTCAACTAGCACTGCTCTTATTTTAAGGTGAATATTTACTTTCGGGGATTCAATATTCCTATTCCCTTTTATTTTTGCATCGTTTTCTATTTGTTCTAAGAAAAGTTGATCATCCGTCTCATTATCTTTGAATTTAATCGCGAGTGGCGATAGCTTCTTAAGCCCTACCAACGCTTGTATTAATAACGATTCCTCAGTCGAGATGGTATCAACCATTTCTTCACTACTAAATAAAGCAATCTTTGTAACTTCAAGTGACTCGCCCTTCTTTTCCAAATAAGGAACCATCGTATGATAAACTGGACTCGTTTGGGTGTTGATATAATCATGTATCGTTGTAAACGGGCTAAATGAAGTATGAAGTTTTGGCTCGAATAATTCATTCAAATAAGCATCCATATGTTGGTTTTCCGGGTAATCTGCTTTCAGAACATCCTCAACCTTATCTTTGACAATAACGACGCTGACTTTGTTTCCTACTGCAGAATCCCGATAAAAATGCTCAACTATTTCTGTCATTTTTCCGCTTTTTGCGAACTCCTCGCTGAATAGAAGCGTACGCAGTTGATTTAAAACAATCATTTTATCTGCTGTTGAAGATAGCTCGACGAGACCTTCTTGTACCATTTCCGTGTTGATCGAATAAGCTTCGGTGAGTATAGGTGATTCTCCCGCGGGTTGTGGAATCCCTACTGTCATCCTCATTTCTTTAGCATCCACTATGTCAAATCCGATGCTGCTTACAAGTGATAATTCTTCCACAGACGTACGTTGCCCTGTTTCCGTACATCCAGCTGTCAAAGCAATACCAATAATGAAAAATAGTAATTTATATTTTTTCATTCCAATCCCTCGTTCTTTTTTGGTTTAATCATATGGATCAAACACAACAGTATGGGCCATAGAAATAATGCGTACATCATGTAAAAAATACGTTCAAACAATAGCTTTTGAAATGCCTCCATATATGGGATTTTCACAAGTATGAAAATAAATCCCGCAACAAAATATAGATGCCTCTTTTTGGTCCTTGAAAGAACGGAATCGAATCCCTTCTTTGCCACCCAGAAATAAGCGGCAGTTGTCGATAAAATAAGGAAAACCCACATCGTGATTCCTAGCACGTCGATTCTTTCAAGATAGGATAGCTCAACTTCCTTGAATAAGTTTAATACTGGGTACAATACATTTTCAATTTGCCATTCCGAGAAAAACATCACACTTACAAATGTGAAAGCCAAAGCGAATGCTATGCTTAACCATAATCCGAGGGACGCATGTTTAAAGGCTTTTTTCTGGTTAATGATATATGGAAAATAAAATGAGATTAATTCAAAACCGCCGATTGCCATTAACCCTTTTTTCGAAGCAGTGAAAAATTCATTGAACGTGAAATTGAAAAACGGCAGCATATGACGAATGTCCCCATCGACAATACTCCACTTCAAAAAGTAAAGCAGCCCTAATGTAATGAAAAAACTCATCATACAAAACCTTGCGATTGACTTAATACCACCGCTAACAATATAAATAGTCATAAGTAATAAAAATATCAGCGGAGCCGTAATTTTTCGATCTACGAGCGCGACGACTTGAATTAGCTGTATATAGCTTGAAAATACAGCTGCTAACACGATGATGAAATATACTAGAAGAATAGCATTGATTGTTTTTCCTACCCATTTTCCGAATAGCTTTTCATGAATGGCGAATAAAGTATCGTTTCGATATTTTTGTCCGAGCCAGATTATCGGGATCAGTAACAAGTTTGCGACGACCCCAAATAACAAAGGCATCCACCACAGGCTGTAGCCCATGGAGCTTAATCGATGTGGCAACGATAAAACAGCGGTTCCTATAATCACATTTTGAACGAGAAACACGACATGATAGCGATTCAACACTTTTAATTTATTGTCATCCATTGTTCATTCCTCCTTGTCTACAGGAGGTTTTTTTTTAGTTTGCGCTCTTGCAATACCAGGTTTATGTTTTAAAAATATAGTCGGCATTCGGACGACGGAGTCGAAAAAGTCCGTCCACTTTCTTGGTATTAAAGGTGTCATATATGGCGTGTTAAGTGATGTCAAGCTCAGTAAATGGTGAAAAAGCCATGCGAATGCAAGCATTTGGCCATAAAGCCCGAACATCCCCGCTGAGAATATAAAAAAGTACCGGACGAAGCGACTTGAGTTACTCATGATAAAGTTTGGGGGTAAAAACGATAACAGTGCGGAAACGGCAACAATAACGATTAATGTATTACTAACAAGACTAGCTTCAACCGCTGCAGTTCCAATAACGATACCGCCAACAATACCAATCGTTTGACCAATTTTTGTCGGCATCCGCGAACCGGCTTCTCTTAATATCTCAATAACCAGTTCCATGAATAGCACTTCCATGAAAGGCGAAAAAGGAACCTTCCCTCGCGATTCTTGGAGATTCAGCAGGACATCGAATGGCAGCATTTCAGGATGATAAGTCAAAACTGAAATATAAGTCGGCGTTAATATGATCGTCAAGAAAAATCCGAAAAAACGAAGAGCGCGAAGCAGAGATGCCGTCGTCCAACGATTATAGTAATCCTCGGGTGAAATAAATAATTCGAAAAATGAGATTGGACAAATTATGATTCCTTTACTATTATCCATGGCGATGACAATACGGCCGTCCAATAGAGCTGACACAGCGATATCCGGTCTTACCGTTTCATGGTACTGCGGAAAGGGCGAAAACGGATGATCATCCATTAACTGTTGCAAAATGGAGATATCGTTGAATCCGGGATGATCATCTTGCTCAATTTTTTTAATGACGATGTCCAAATTTTCTTTATTGACAATGTCATCTATATACAGAACAGAAACTTTCGTATTGGTTTCAGTGCCAACAACGAAATTTTTGATTTTCAAATTCGGATTTTGAATTCTTCTTTTTAGTTGAGATAAGCTGGTTTCCAGTGATTCAGTAAATGCATTTTGTGGGCCGATGACGCTAGACTCGGTATCAGTTTCACCTATTGCAGCGGTCGGCGCGCTAAATGTACTTATACTTAAGTAAAGGTCTTCAACATGAAAGTATAAGATTGTATTCCCTTCTGTAATTGAGGAAATAATGTTTGAAAGATCGCTTGATTCAACAACCTCCGCTGTTTGCAATACATTTGCTTTTGATTGCAGTAAAGGCGCAATCACTGTTTTGTGCATCGTGAGATTATCGATTAATGAACTGAAATATATGAGTGTGATTCGTTCTTTATCAACATATATATCTTTAAATATGGCATCCTCAATTCCATCTAATTTCGTTTTAATCGCTTCGATTGGAATGCCTCCTCATCTGGATAGTTGTAGGATTATTGTTTCCTGGTAGAAGTGGGTTTATTCAAGAGGGGAAAATGGCTTTGATTAACTAAAAACTACGGGAGCAATCATTTCACTGATTGTTCCCGCAGTTTTTTTCATTTCGGACGATGATCCAAGAAATTTTGATAGGCAAATCCTTTTACTTCGTCTTCGCTATAATGTTTTTGAAGCTCGTTTAGTAAATTCGGATGCATGGAGGCATCTTCTAAATTGATGATTTTCGATGCAATGCCGTCGAAATCTGAGCCTAAACCAATTTGTTTTACCCCGCCTAGCGAACAAAAATGATCGATATGTTTAATGAGATCAGAAATCGTCACGTCCCCTTCTTCTTTCACAAACGGCGGGCAATAAACGACGTGTATGAGTCCATTTTTATCAAACATGGCTTTCGCTTGTTCGTCCGATAGATTTCGCACATGATCGCATAAAGCTCTGGCATTCGAGTGGCTTGCAATCGGATAAGTCGCTTCGTCCATGACATCCCAAAACGCTTTTTCGCATAAATGAGAGACATCTGTCAGGATTTTATGACGGTTATTGAATTGGACGATTTCCCTTCCGAACGTAGTGAGTCCAGCGCCGCGTGATTCTCCCGCCCCGTCTGCAGCCAAATTCGCGTTATTCCAAGTGAGACCGATTGAGCGAACGCCCAGTTCATAAAGAATGCTTAATTTCTGAAGGTCGTTGCCAATGGCATCTACCCCTTCTAGGGTTAAAAAAGCACCGATTTCTCCGTCTTTCAGCTGGTCAAAGTCGCCCCATTCTTTAATATGCTTCATATTCGGATTGTTAGCGAGGACATCTGTGTAAAAACAATGAATTTGATCCAATGCAGCTTGAAATTTCTCGTCGGATTTCATGTCCGGTTCGATGAAAATCGCAAATGCTTGAACGCACACGCCGCCTTTTTTCATTTTTTCATAATTCGTATCGAGTTCTGGCGAATTCTTGAATTTCAATGTTCCGTTTGACTCATAAAGTCTTAAAAGAACGTCGCAATGTAAATCGATGATATCCAATTTTCAGGACCTACTTTCTTTGCATTTTTCTACGAATTTATCAAAAAGCCGAAGCGACACGACTTCACCGTATTCCGCTAATGCTTCCGGATGCCACTGCACGCCAAGTACAAAGTCATGATCTGTGCTTTCTACGGCTTCTATGATGCCATCGCTTGCGGTTCCGCTGATTTTGAGTGGTTTCGGAACGTCTTTTACTGCTTGATGATGGAATGAGTTCACTTTAATTTTAGTCGTTTCTGCTATTGATTCGAGAATGGACTCTTTTTTGACTTGAACGAAATGAGATTGATGACTTCTCGTCGCTTTTTGCGAATGTTGTAAGATCGTGTTTGCGCTTTGGGAATGAATGTCTTGAATAATCGCCCCGCCCAGTGCAACGTTTAAAATTTGAAGACCCCTGCAAATACCTAGAATCGGTTTATTTGCCTGAAGCATTTCTTTCGCAAGTGCGATTTCAAGCGAGTCGCGAGTTGGCGAAACCTCACCTAGCAACGCATGAGGTTCTTCATCGAATAAAGTCGGATCGATGTCCCCGCCGCCTGTGAGTATTATTCCATCGATCAAATGGGCTACTTGCTTAGCATCTTCTTCTACACCAATCGGTAAAATAAGCGGTAATCCCCCGGCACGTTTGACGGCTGTTACATAATTGGTGTTCAATTGATGCTTTCTATCACTGTCAACATCCGTGGTAATGCCGATAACTGGTTTCTTCAATTATATTCCCCCTAAACTTTTAAATTTACTTTGTCGTGTAGTGCCAAACCCCATTTTGCAATTCCCTTTGACAATCCCCTTTATGACGTAAATATTCAAGATGCGCCAATGTTTCGCCCACTGCAAAACGAACTTCGTGCACGGTTAATTCGAATTGGAAAAGACGATTGAAAACTTCGTAGACCGTAGCTCCTTGGCCGATTCCCTTCATCGTTTCTGCCAGCCTTGTATCATGGTGTTTTATAATTTCATCGATTCGATTATTCGCTCCGTGGAATGGTTTTCCGTGGGAAGGGATGACAAAATCGATATCAAGTTTTTTTATTTTTTCCAATGAAGTCAGGTAGGATTCCAACGGGTTATCATTTCCATGGAACCAGTACGAAATATTCGGCGTAATTCTCGGCAAAATATGATCGGCCGAAAGAAGCACATTTTTTTCAGCATTATAAAAACAAACCATGCCGTCCGAATGACCCGGCGCAAAGATTACCTCATATTCCAAACGGCCAACGGGAACTTTCTCGCCTTCGATAAAATAATGGTCAATTGTCGGATGCGGCGTAACCAGCGGTATAAATTCGACAGTATTTTGCACCATTTGCGCCCCGATGTCTTCGGGTATACCCGAGGCGTTATAATTACTATGTATGCTTCCGAGAAATTCATCCGTCCACGCAGTAAACCCCGCATTCGCATCAATTTTCGACATAGATACGCGCGCGCCGGTTTTCTGTTGAAGAGTCCCCGAATGCCCGAAATGATCCGGATGATAATGCGTCAGATAGAGATCTGTGACGTTCTTTCCATGCAGTTTTTCGTCCCATAATTGAGTCGTATATGAATTATTCAATCCCGAATCAATAACCGTCCATCCGTTTTCGCCTTCCGCCATAAAACAATTGACATGATTCAAACGAAACGGCAGCTCCACTCTTATTGGTGTAATCCCTAACTCTTTAAGCAAATGAACTCCTCCTTTGATGATGAATATTCCTATGTACCTATCATACATGTTTTTGGAGTTTTGTGTTAAATGTGAATTTGACAGGAATTTTTTGAAGGAATAAAAAAAGCCGTGCACGATTGAATTTGAAATTCAATCGCACACAGCCATTCCTTACTTTTCAGCAACTAAATTGAGATAGTTGCCTAGGAAATGTTGGACCTTATTTTTATACTCAGCTTTCTGCATGGCAAAAGATTCTCCGTGATTCGCCCCATCGACCAAATATAGTTCTGCTTCACTATTTGTGTGCTGATACAATTCCTTGGCCATCGCGACTGGAACGAATGTATCCGCGTTCCCGTGGACATACAGAATCGGGACATTCGTTTTTCCGACTTCCCTTAATGCGCTCGCTTCCTTGAACAAGTAGCCCGCCCGAATTTTTGTTAATAAACTTGTGCTATCCAACAAAGGAAATGCGGGTAGGTGAAACATGCGATCCATTTGATAAGCGAATAATTGGTAGACCGACTTATACGGACTGTCCGCAACGATTGCCTTGACTTGACGAGGCAATTCTTCTTCCCCGCTTGCCATTAGAACGGTTGCGGCACCCATCGATAATCCGTGGTAAACGACTTCGGTGTCAGCGCCTAGTTTAGTCACCAGCGTTTCTGTCCAATCAATCAAATCCAAACGATCCGGCCAACCGAAACCGTAATAATCGCCTTCACTCTTTCCATGACCTCGCGCATCCGCCATAAATATATTAAAGCCTAATTCCTCGTGATAATACTGACCGAAGAGTCCCATCTGTTTCGCGTTTCCTAAATAACCGTGAGTCAAAATAACGAGCTTATTCGTCGGCATAGAAGCACCTAAATAATACCCCGAAAGTTGCATGCCGTCGCGAGAAACTATATTCATAGGTTCAAATTTTTGACTAGCCACCCAATCTTTCCATTGGCCTTTCGTATATAACGCCATTGATTCCGCAGACACTTCCAAATCCGCATTCTTCTGCAAGTATTCTTTCTCTCCCCTTTTGATTGCTAACTCATAAAAAAAGAAACTACCTGCGATTTGAATCACAAGAAAAACGACCGGGACTAGCAGCAAAATCATTTTCCATTTTATTTTTATCGTTCTCATTCCTTCTCTAGTAGGCTATGACTTTCCATTCACTATACATCTACTAGTATACTACAAAAGCCATAGAAAACGATTGTTATTTTTTTGAAAGATTTTGAGCAGGAAAAACTTCATGGGCGATTACGCACAAAAAAAAGATGTATCCAGAATCATTCTCCCTAAGGAAAAACGATTCAGCATACATCCCACACCTAAAAAAATCATTTATTTCCCGACTGTAGATTGATTCCTTGAATGAAATACTTCTGGAAAAAGAAGAATAACAGAATGACGGGCAGAAGGACTAATAATGAGCCGGCCATCAAATAGTTCCACTGCGTATTCATCTCTCCTTTAAATACTTGGAGACCCAGTTGTAATGTATATAAACTTTCATCATTCAAGTAGAGCAGCGGCCCGAGAAAATCGTTCCATGCGCCGTTAAAGGAGAATACGGCGACAGTCGCCATCGCCGGCTTCGTTAGCGGAATGCCGATTTTCCACCATATGTAAAAATGGCTGGCTCCCTCCATCTTTGCCGCCTCGACCAATTCATTCGGAATCGTCATATAAAATTGGCGGAGCAGGAAGATGAAAAAGGCGCTGCCGAAAAAGGACGGTACGACAAGCGGATAATAGGTATTGACCCATTGGAGCTTCGCAAACAAGACATACTGCGGAATGAGCGTCACGAATCCCGGAATCATCATCGTCGAAAGAACAATTCCAAACAGAATCGTTTTCCCTTTGAACGGAACTTTTGCAAATCCATATGCGATGAATGAATTGACAAAAACACTTCCGAACACCACGATGACGGTGATTGTGACCGTATTCACCGTATACAAATCGAACGGCGCAGCTTGCCAAGTCTTGACAAAGTTTTCCCAATTCCATTCCGAAGGGAAAAAGGAAGGTGGATAGGTCATCACTTCTTGCATGGTTTTCAATGCGGTCGAGAGCATCCACCAAAGTGGCGACAAGATCAGCAGACTGCCGGCCGCTAGAAGAACGAAATTGATCAATGTAAATATTCTGCGTCTATTATAGACACTATCTAAATAACTTCCTTTCTCTTGATTCGCATCGATATTTTTCATCAGTTATCCTCCCCTTCGTAATGAACCCAACGAGGAGCAAGCTTCAAGTTGATGATTGTAATGATAAAAACGATGACAAACAGAATCCATGACATGGCCATGGCGTAACCCATATCGAATGACTCGAATGCTTTTTTCCACATATATAAATTGTAGAACAGCATGGAATTGACCGGTCCGCCTTCCCCGTTCGACATCACGTATGCCTCTTGAAAAATTTGGAATCCGCCGATTAGGCTTGTGACCATGTCGAAGAAAATTACTGGCGTAATCATTGGAATCGTAATGTAACAGAACTGTTTCCATCTGCCCGCTCCGTCAATTCCAGCAGCGTCATAAAGACTCCGAGACACGCCTTGCATGCTCGCCAAATAGAGGAGCATTCCGCCGCCCACTCCCCATAGCTTCATGAATATGAGAGCAGGTTTTGTCCATGATGGATCGAATAACCAATTGGGTCCTGCAATTCCGAACCAAGCCAAGACGGTATTCACCATTCCGGATCCTGGCTCGAGAAGTTGCATCCATAGAAGATAAACCCCCACGCCCGAAAGAATCGCGGGCAAATAATAAACCGTCCTGAAGAAACGTAAACCGGGTACGTCTTGATTCAAAAGAGCCGACAAAAAGATCGCCCCTAGCGTCGTCAGCGGTACCGAAAAAAGTACGTAGTAAAGTGTATTATAAAGAGATGTCCAAAAAAGTTGGTCACCCGTAAACAATTGTTCATAGTTGGCAAATCCGATGAAATCCATCTGCGAAGTAATGTCGTAATTTGTAAAACTAGCGAAAAATGAAAATAGAAGCGGGCCCGCCGTGAATACGACGAACCCAATGAGCCAAGGAAGGATGAATATGTATCCTTGCCTTCCTTCTCTTCGAATATGTAGCGGCTTCTTTTTAGCCATTCATCTTCCCCCCTTGCTGCAAGGAGAATACTTCTCCCCTCGCAACACCTAATAATCAATTACTTATTTTTTTCTATTAGTTTTTCCACTGCCGACTGCGCTGCCTGCAATCCTTCTGCCGAAGACTTTTTCCCAAGCAGGACTGCATCAAGTTCAGGGTTAATCAGATTGATAAAGTCGGGCGCATTTACCGGAACCGGCGTCAATAGCGTTTGATCCATATTGTCTACGGCCATTTGGTACACCATGCGATCGGTTTCCGACATCTCTTCGCTCTTTGCGGCATTTTCCGCCGCCTCAATATTGGCGACATTATCGAAGTTTTTCACTGCCCAATATTCTTGAGCTTCTGCACCCGTCAAATATTTAATGAATTCCCATGCTTCCTCCGCATTCTTTGAACCTTCAGGTATTTCCGCGACGAATCCACCGCCCCAACTCGTATGACCGCTGCCTTCTGTCCGTTCAGGAAGCATTGCTACCCCGAAATTCAAATCTGGTGCGTAGTCGCGAATCTGCGTGTAGAAAGTCGGTGTGTTAACGAACATGCCAAGTTTTCCATTGAAGAATGGATTTCCTTGTTGGCTATCAATCTGTGCTTGATAGGCGTTAATCGTGTTATCTCCGTACCGTTCACGCCATTTCACCAGCCAGTCAAGCGTATCCCGATTCACATCCGTGTCGATTTTGACCTCTCCCTCGCTGTCAAAATAATTCATGCCGTCAGCATTCAACATCCAGACATCCGAAGCGACTCCCCAAAGCGGATAAAAACCTATGCGTTCATATGTATCGCCGTCTTTCTTATCTAATTTCGCGGCATACTCTTCCAGTTCTTCCCACGTAGTAGGCGGTTTCTCCGGATTTAGACCCGCTTCTTCGAAAGCGTCTTTATTATAATAAAGGATTCTCGTATCCGTATTGAAAGGAATGCCGTAAGAATCACCTTCGTGTAAAGTAGCTTCCCACAGCTCCGGATAGAAATCGACAGAGATATCATCTTTTTCAAGGAACTGCGATAAATTCATCGCTTGATTCTTTTGTCCGCGCAAAGCGGTAGCGTTGATATCGTTGATTACTACATCAGGTGGTGACTTTGCTGCAATCGCTGCCAATTCTTTTGTCCAAATATCGCCCCATGGGACAAAGGTATGTGTGACTTCAATTTCATCTTGCGATTGATTGAAATCCTCGACAATTTTTTCGACAACAGGTCGTCTAATTTCCGACCCCCAAAATATCCAAAAATCGACTTTCACTTTCTCATTCCCGTCCGATTCTTTCTGGCTCACAGTCCCAGTCTTGAAGCCGGCACATCCTGAAAGCATCAGAAAGAGGGCAGCCAATAATAAAATTGCTCGCCTCTTAACCAACTATATAACCCCCTTATATAATTCTAATATGTAGAAGTGCTTCGGCCGCAGTTCGACATATTTACATGTATTTACCCCTAACAAAATACAATAAACCCTATTTTCTAACAATTCGACAGAAAGTCCCACGCAAAAAAGGACCAATCTTCAAAGGATTGGTCCTTGGTCATAGTATGTTTAACTTAAAACTTCTTTCATCAAGCCTTTATTCCCTTTTGTCAATAAATTCTCGTAATCGATGTACTCGTAAATATCGTCTCCGATGGTGTTGCTGAATTTCGCCATTTCCACAAGCGTCAAATCCTCGATTGCTTTACCGTGTTCTTCGCAGTAAATAATGAGTTGTCCGACGATTCCATGCGCGTCTCTGAAAGGCGTTCCTCGACTCACCAAATAATCGGCAACTTCCGTAGCATTCAAGAAGCCCGCTTTAACTGCTTCTTTCATTTTATCCGCGTTGACATGAAGCGTATCAATCATTTTCGACATGATTTCTAAACAATCCATCACTGTATCGAGTGCATCGAAAAATTGTTCTTTATCTTCTTGCATATCTTTATTATACGTAAGCGGCAACCCTTTTAACGTTGTCAGTAAAGCAAATAACGACCCATAAACACGCCCCGTTTTTCCGCGAATTAATTCCGCAGCGTCTGGATTTTTCTTTTGCGGCATGATGCTGCTGCCTGTTGAGTACGCATCATCCATTTTGATGAACTGGAATTCTTGGCTGCTCCATAAAATGAGTTCTTCGCTTAATCGGCTTAAGTGCATCATAATGATCGAGAAATCGGACATTAATTCCAATAAATAATCACGATCGCTGACTCCGTCCAAGAAGTTATCGACAGGTTTCGTGAATCCTAATAATGAGGTGGTTACGTCGCGGTCGATATTATGCGTTGTTCCTGCCAAAGCACCGCATCCGAGCGGGTTTTCATCTAAAATCTCAATCGCGTTTTCGATACGTTTTTTATCGCGAGCAAACATTTGCGCATAGGCGCCGAGATGATGACTGAACGTCACGACTTGGGCACGTTGCAAATGTGTGTAGCCCGGCATGATGACGTTATTGTCTGCCGCTTTCTGATTGAGCGACACAATCAGTTGTTGAAGGGAGTCCATAACGTCGCTTGCTTTGTTTTTCGCATAAAGTCTCATATCCACCGCGACTTGGTCGTTACGGCTACGTGCGGTATGAAGTTTTTTACCTGTTTCGCCGATTCGTTCGGTTAAATTCACTTCGATAAATGAGTGAATATCTTCGTAATTACCTTCGATTTTTAATTCCCCGGATTCGATATCCGCTAAAATTTCTTTCAGACCATTGACTAAAAGTTCGCCTTCATCTGCAGTCAATAAATCGCTATGAACGAGCATCGTCACATGCGCCAAGCTCCCTGCGATATCTTCTTGATAGAGTCTTTTGTCGACTGGCAATGATGTATTAAATTGCTCCATGATTTCATGTGCTTTACTGGAAAATCTTCCACCCCAAAGTTTCATTTAAACGCCCACCTCTTTGTTGTATTTTCTTGCATTTAATTTCGATAATATAAAAACGGCAGCAAATAGAAGAACAATTGCTAAGATTAATGTAAGCGCGCTTCCTGTAATTCCTGCCACGACGTACCCGATAAACGCGATGATTCCGCTCACTAAAGCATAAGGAAACTGAGTTTTAACGTGATCGATATGATCCGCTCCCGCGCCTGTTGAAGACAAAATCGTCGTGTCTGAAATCGGTGAACAATGGTCCCCGAATATGCCACCGGAAAGTACAGCACCGATACAAACTAATAAATGCGCATCGAGTGCGACCGCCATCGGAATTGCGATTGGCAACATGATGGCGAATGTTCCCCAAGAGGAACCTGCAGCCAACGACATTCCCGCCCCAACTGCAAATAAAATCGCTGGGATGATAAATGCTGGAACATTTCCTTTTGTGATTTCAACGATGTATTCGGCAGTGCCCATTTCATTAATGACTTGACTGAGCGCCCATGCCAATACAAGCGTAACAGAGACATATACCATTTTCTGCATTCCAGCCGTATATGTATCGAAGATTTCACCGAATTTCTTCACTTTAAAAATGAGCATAAGGATGACAATGGTAATGGCTGCGAAAAAGTAAGCCGAACTCAACGAAACTCTGAAATCGCTCCCCGCAACCGGTGTCATCGGGAATCCGAACGAAATTAACAAACCGAATAATGTCACGAATAAAACGACAAGTGGTAGCCAAATGAGTATTGCATGACTTTCGGTTTTATTTTCGACGTCTTCTTCTGCTCTTCTCAGCGGTTTTGATTCGGGCCAATAAAGAGCGCCTGTCGTCTGAATACGGCGTTCCGCTTTTGCCATCGGACCAAAATCCAATTTTGTAAATGCTACGAGTGGAACCATTAAGACGACTAAAATTGCGTAAAATTGAAATGGAATCACACTTACTAATGTACTGAATTCTGACGTCGTAATCTTTAATAGATCAAACTCTTGTTTAATTAACCCCATAATGTATACGCCCCAGCCAATAAACGGGATAAGCACCGCGACTGGCGAAGAAGTAGAGTCAATGATCCAAGCGAGTTTCTCTCGTGAAATTTTTGCTTTATCGAAAATCTTTTCAAATACGGGTCCAACGATTAGCGGCGTCCCCAAATCAGAGAAGAAAATAATAATGCCGCCAAACCATGCGGCCACTTGCGCTTTGGCTCGTGTATTAATGAAGTTTGTCGCTTTTGCGGCAAGCGCCGCCCCGCCCCCCGATTTCTCCATTAGCCCGACAAATCCGCCAATGAAAAATAGTAAAACTAACACAGCCGCATTGTAACTATCAGCAACTTGCGGGAATAAATAACTTCCGATTGTTTCCATCGTCGCTTCCAACGGACGTCCACCAACGAGAACTAATACCCCGATATAGACCCCTGAAAATAATGAAATAATAACGTTTTTAGTAATCATCGCTAGAATGACTGCGATTAGCGGCGGTAGTAATGATATCAATCCCATATGTTCCATTTTGTAAAATCCCCTTCTCGTGGTGTGAATGTTTATGCAATATATTGTATTATAATGAGTGTCGTGGAATTTTGCAATACTATTTTCATTATATCGATTAATTCACATGGAATGATACTTTAGAAGAAGCCTATCACCTACAATAATGACAACCTGCAACCTGAATGACATCGCGGCATAATCCTGCTTCAATTTTATCAAACAAAAACACTCGTGCAGGTATTAACTTTCACGAGTGTTTTAGTGGCAATGAAACCCAAAATATATTCTGCTTATCAGTTGTTATTACACCTATTTTGCCTTGATGATGACGTTTGACAATTTCTTTTGAAATAGCCAGACCTAATCCCGATCCCCCAGTCATCCGACTGCGTGAAGAATCGAGTCGATAAAAACGTCTAAAAATATTTTCTCTCTCTTCTTCTGGGATTGGTTTACTAGGTCCTTTAATAGAAATACAGTAATTTTCTTCTCGCTTTTTGCCGCTCAATATTATGGGCTCCGTACCTTCATAATATTGGACTGCATTATCTAGTAGATTACTAATGACTTGTTGAATGCCCTCTACATGAATATTTAGCTCATATGGCTCCGTCTCTACTTGAACTTGAATGTCTTCCTTTACGAATCTCCGAGTAAACATTGCGATACTTTGATGCAATAACTTTTCTATTTCGTATGGTTTTTTTTGAACGATTGCTTGTTCTGTTAAATAATCCCACTCTTTTAGTTGTTCAAGTTGGTCAATCATTTGAGTTAAACGATTTGATTCCTCATAAAGCGCAGTAAATAATGCTGCATTCCCTGCTAAATCTTCATCTTTTAACGCCTGTAAATACCCACTTAAATTAGCTAACGGCGTCCTAATTTCATGAGACAAATCACTAACTAATTTCTTTCTATGATCTTCATTCTTTTGCAACTGTTCTAAAAGCTCATTATATTGTTCGATTAACTGCCCTACTTCATCCGTTCGGGAAATTTTTATAGGCTCAGGGTAGTTTCCAAGTTTCATTTGCTTTGTCGATTGAATGAGTTTTCGAATTGGTTGGATAAGCTTTTTCATCACATAGAAATGAAAGATGCTTCCTATAATAGCTGCTGTAATCATAAATATCCATATATAATTCAAAAGCGTATTGTTGAATTGTCTTTGTCCTTGTGCATCTAAATTCCCGACTCCAGCTGCTAGAAAACAAGCTGTGTGATAAATTGCCCATCCGCTAAAAGCAGTGGCAGTTACGAGCACAACGATATTCAAAATACTGAGTCGCCAGAGAAAACCAGAGGGGATGAGCGAAGTTAGATACTTACTTATTCGCGACAAATTTATACCCCATTCCTCTAACAGTTACAACACGGGTTGGTCTAGCAGAATTATCTTCAATTTTTTCTCTAAGTTTTTTTATGTGTGCATCAATCGTCCGATCCATTACCGTATCATCATTGTGCGAATATATCTGGTTAATCAGTTGTTCACGTGATAAAACGATATTGGGATTTTGCATAAAATAATAAAGTAAATTAAACTCATATCTTGTTAATTTTATTTCATTGCCGTACAGTAATACTTCTCCCTTTCTTGGCATAATACATAATCCCTCACGTACAATCTTTTGACAAAAATGATCCGTACGCCTCAGCACAGCCTCTACTTGTGCAACTAATTCGTTCGGGTCAAATGGTTTTGTCATGTAAGCATCTGCGCCTAAGTTTAGACCCGTAATTTTATCGTCAATACGTGCTTTGGCTGAAAGCATAATAATTGAAACATCATGTTGATCCCGTTCACGGAGCCATGCATAAAATTCTTCCCCGCTTACTTTCGGTAACATTAAATCTAATATGATTAAGCAGGGTAAATGCTCTAAATAAACGGATTTGGCTTCTTCTCCATCATTTGCCTCCACTACTCCGTAACCACTTTTCTTTAAATATATGCGAATTAGATTTCGAATCATTTCATCGTCTTCAACAATCATAATTGTTTCTTGCATTCGAATCACCTCACTAGTAGTCTATATGACACTATAGTGTTACTCTAACATTTCAAACTGCTGCACCATCATGTCATAATTCATTGCGCCCATCATCACAAATTGAATACGACCTTTTGAGTCAATCATAAACGTTGTTGGATAAGCGACGATTTGATATAGATTCGCCACTTCAGATTCTTCATCTAAAGGGACTGTGAAAGTTAACTCGTACTCATCGATAAACTTTTGAACATTTGCAGGGTCTGATTCAGTATCGGTCAAATTGACGGCTAGAACCAACACATCGTTGTTTGCTTGAAACTTTTGCATATCAGGCATTTCTGCTCTGCACGGCGGACACCAAGTAGCCCAGAAATTTAGCATAATACGTTCACCTTTAAAATCCGATAACTTCACAGTCTTACCTTCTAGTGTCGTCAGTTTAAAATCAAGCGGCGTATCGCCTTTCCGATTTCCTATTTTACCTGTATCAGCGTCGTATTTTTCAACAGTACTCCCCGCACTAGGAGCCAGCACATACTCATACACGACCAAACCTAGCATTCCAACAATAACGATTGCTAAAACCCACTTTTTCACAAGCGATCCCTCCATTACTATCCCAATTTTTCAAACCATGTATCTTGAACCAAATCCAGAAGAAATTCTGTAATTCGAGGCATCTGACCCGTAAACAAAACAAGCCCCATTATAATCATAATGACCGCACCTATTTTCATAATCACTTCACTACGACGAACAATCCATTTTGTCGAACCAAGAAAGAAAGTTAATAGCAAGAATGGCAGTGCAAAACCAACTACATACATCCCTGTATAGATCATCCCTTGCCCCGGGTTACTTGCCGCTAGAAATAAAATAGAGCCAAATATAGGACCAATGCAAGGTGTCCACCCTGCCGCAAAACCGACCCCAACAAAAAATGTACCTAAATAGCCAACAGGTCTTTTCGATGACTGGAATCTCTTTTCCTTCATTAAGGCTGTGATCTTAATCCATCCTCCAACGAAAAGCCCCATGAAAATAATGAATATTCCAGCTAACCTTTGTATGAGCAACCCCGAATCCCCTATCAAAAGTCTTTGAATCCACTGGCCTAAAAACGAAGCACCGATGCCCAAACTAATAAAAACAAGAGAAACGCCTAATAAGAAAAATAGGGAATGGCTCAGCAATTTACTCCGTATTTTAACATTTCCATTTCCCTGTAATTCTTTCACACTGATTCCCGTAATATACGATAAATATGCAGGGAAAATCGGCAACACGCAAGGCGACAAGAAAGATAACGCTCCTGCTCCCATTGCTAAAAATATGCCTACCACTAACATTGTCTCTGATTCAATTCCACCCATTAAATGACCTTCTTTCTTTTTCTAAAAATAAATGCTGTAATACTGCTAAATAACATCAGCACTAAAAACCACGCGTGCATGGTATAACCAAATACCATCATCAAAGGCATACTAAATGATAATCCTAAAGCTCCCGCACTCCATCCGATTAACATGATCCTCGCGAGTTGGTCAGTCCTTACACGATTCTGCATAAATATATAGATCAAACTCAGTACAGCCAATAAAATAAAATACGCAAGGGAGTATCTGTTGTCATTCCAAACGATTTGAATGAACTCGTAAGCAAATGAGGAAATCAAAAACACATAAATAAAAGCCCCGAATAATCCAAGAATATCAGCACGTTCTCGTTTACTTTTATAAACAACTGTGATGACAGTCAAAAAAAATGCAAAATAAAATGCAGAAGAATTACTCGGATACGCTAATATGACTAACGGATTTTTGATGAATATAGAGAAATTTAAAATAACTTTTCCAACCCAAATAAAAAGAATGAAGTTGATTAGTTGCGAGGTCAATTTCTCCAATTGAAGTTTCTTTTCCGTTCGTGGCAGATTGCTAAATAAATAAAAAGAAAATAAACCTATAATCCAACTGATGATCTTCATACCAATCGACAAGTGAGCACTATCCAAGACGTTCCTCCTCTGTTTCAATCTTTGCCTTCATATTACTAAAGCTGTGTGAAAGTTTGATGAAAATCAGGAAGTTTGTTGTTAACAATACAATCGAGGTGTATTTAGATGTTAGGAATGTTTAGACGGGGACTAAACAGTAGAAAAAATATAACCCAAGAACGGTGTGAACACAGCATCCTTGGGTTCTAATTTAGCCACGGATGGAAATATAAAAAAGCCTAATTTCTCAATTTATCCGGAGAAATCAGGCTTTTTTCATTGCTCCATTTAGCAGCTTACTTTAAATGATGATTCTACCACTTATCAACTAAAGTTTATAAAATTTCAATCCATGTTTTCACTGCAGTAGCTAAAATTAATAAAGCTAAAATAATCTGTAACACTTTTGTGTTGACTCTTTTCCCAACCTCGGCCCCTAATGGTGAAGCGACCAGGCTTGCCACGATCATGATAAACGCCGGGCCATATTCAACTTGCTCTGTTGAGATTTTCCCAATAGTTGAACCAATAGATGAAATAAACGTAATCGCTAGTGAAGAGGCAATGGTCATTCGGGTTGGGATTTTCAACACAACCAGCATGATAGGCACTAGCAAGAAGGATCCCCCCGGCGCCGTCGCCGCGAATGATAATGCAACACTTTGTATAATCATATATCACGTGAGTTTTGCAATATGAGTTTTTCTCGATTAATCACCAAACTAAGAAACTTTCACAATTAATCTTGTTATTATTGTTGTTATATTCCCCTCCTTTTTGCCACATACTGATTGTCATTCTCTTCTTAAGCAGGAGGTCAATTTGAAAACCAATACTATCTTTCCTTTACAAGTGAATGAATTGGAAATCATTATTAAAAGTAAATTCGAGAATAATTCGGATGAAGATTTACTATTTTCCGTATACGAACATAAAGGCAAAAAGATTGCCGTATTTGGCATTTCTTATTTAATGGATACGAATAAGTTGGAAAGTTCATTATTGACTCCTTTAATAAGTCATTCAGAACCATGGACAAGTATTGACGTATTAAACGAAATTCCTCTGGGAAATGGATCAATCACAAATTCACTGAAAGAAGTATTCAATAACATCATCTTTGGTGAGGTTTTCATTTATATTGAAGAAGAAAAGGAGATTGTTTCTTATTCCTTAAACGAAAAAGAAAAACGCAGTTTGGAGAAACCCGAGATTGAATCAGTCGTCATTGGTCCCCAGCTTTCCTTCACCGAGTCTTTATATACAAATTTAAATGTGATTCGTCAGCTTATCCCATCCACTGATCTTGTCATGGAAAAAATTATCGTCGGTCATGCAATACCTAGTGAAGTTCGACTTATTTATATGAAATCGGTTGCGAATGAGGCGGATGTCAATACGATGCGTCAACGTATTCAAGATTTGGATGTTGATGAAATAGAGGATAGTACTTCATTAAAGATATATATTGAAGATTCATCAACAACAATTTTTCCCCAATTTTATGTAACGGAGTTACCAACCCGTCTCGCATATACAATCAAAGAAGGTAAAATCGGTGTTTTAGTTGAAAATAGCCCGAATTGTTTTATAGGTCCCTCTAACTTTTTCAGCTTTTTCGAATCCATGGAAGATGTCTACTTGCGATGGATACCAACATCTGCTTTTCGTCTTCTGCGCTTGTTTGCAACGTTTGCCGCACTTGTGCTCACACCGCTTTATATCGCCGTCGTTACCTTTCATTATGAACTCATTCCAACAGCCTTGATTGTTTCCATAGGACAGTCTAGGGCGGCTGTTCCGTTTCCACCGATTCTAGAAGCATTACTGATCGAACTTATGATTGAGTTATTGCGTGAAGCAGGTGCAAGGCTACCGACTAAGGTTGGACAAACAATGGGTATTGTCGGCGGTATCGTTATTGGACAAGCAGCCGTTGCAGCCGGTCTGACGAGTAATATTTTAATCATCGTCGTGGCGATGAGCGCACTCGCTTCTTTTACGACACCAAGCTATGTGATTGGGACAACTTTTCGAGTCCTTCGTTTCCCGTTGATGATATTGGCAGGTTTCTACGGTATTATCGGTGTCATGTTCGGTATTTGTTTATTAATCATTCATCTACTCAGAATCAAATCTATCGGGCGCCCTTATTTAACGCCTATCTATCCATTAAAAATTAAAGATTTCAATAAGGTGTTCTTTCGCACACCGCCCGCCCGAAATAGTAAACGTGCCACTATGTATCGACCAAAGGATCGTGCGCGTGATTCCAAACAAGATGCGCATAAAAAACGTGATATTGAGGAGTAGGTGGTGCAATTGAAAGTCAATTTGACCATAAAACCTGGACAAAATATACGTGCTTTTTATTTAACCTTTATAATTGTCGGAATCCAAGTCGGAGTCGGTATTTTAGGGACACCGCGTTATATTTTTGAATCTGCTCGTCAAGATGCATGGGTTTCAGTCATCATTGCTTTTATATACATGCTCATTATTACGTGGGTGATGTTTATCATTTTAAATCAATATGAAAACGCCGATATTTTCGGCATACAAGTCGACATCTTTGGTAGATTGATTGGAAAGATACTTGGCACAATTTACATTATTTTCTTTATGGCGGAATTTCTTTCTGTTTTATTGAGTTACATTGAAATCATTCAAGTTTTTATCTTTCCTACGATGCCAAATTTCGTTATGGGCTTATTGTTACTTCTACTAGTTGTTTATTGCGTTAACGGCGGGATTCGTGTTGTTGTAGGGGTTGTCTTTATATTTAGCTTGCTATCACCATGGATTTTCGTCTTACTTTATGACCCGGTTTCGCGAATGGATTTCACTCATTTTCTGCCAATGTTCGATGCCTCTTTTACAGAATTACTTAAAGGTGCCCGAACAACTTCTTATTCCTTTCTCGGATTGGAAATTTTGTTTGTACTCTACCCTTTTATCCAAAATAAAAAGGATGCAAAACTTCCTGTCTATATAGGAATATCGATTTCCGCATTTCTTGTTCTGATCACAACGGTTATTTCTCTCGGCTATTATAGTCCAAACGATTTCAATTTGATGACTTGGCCAGTGTTGTCTTTATTTAAATCGGTTTCTTTTTCATTTATGGAGCGCTTTGATTATTTCATCATCGCGGAATGGATGATGGTTACAATTCCAACGATGGTGCTCCTAATGTGGATGATTACCTATGGGACGAAAAGATTATATGCCATACCGCAAAAAACTACCTTATATATAATTTCATTCTTATCTTTAATCGTTTGTACTGCGATTAATACAGATTTCGAAATTCGGAAGGTAAGCGATTTCGTTAATCAAATAGGATTTTGGATTGTGTTTATCTATCCGCTACTCCTCCTTCCCATCGTCTTATTTAAAAAGAAACGTCAGAAATCTAAAGGAAGTGCAAAATGAAATATATTAAAAAAATATTCATCGTATCCTTGGCTAGTTTTCTTCTTGCAAGTTGTGTGGAGACTCAAGCAATCGAAAAAATCGGGATTATAAACGCTCGCGGGCTAGACACTAAGGATGACTTGATCGAAACTACAGTCGTCGCTTTTCAATTTACCCCTGAAGCAAAAGAAATGACAAAAGTGATAACTGGAAAAGGAAAAACGGTTAAAGGCGCTTTGGAGAGTGCTGAAAGTTCCGCTTTATACAAACTGGCCCCCGGTAAGATAAAACTTAGTGTATTCGGAAAAGAACTGGCTGAAAAAGGAATTTTGCCTTTTTTGGATACAGCCGCGCGAGATGCTCGAGTTCCCGATTTGATGTATTTATCAGTGAGTAAAACAACTGCAAAAGAATTATTGTCAATCAGCGAAGAAAATATTGCGACGAATATTGGACAGTTTTTACACGGCTTGATCGAGAATCATTCGACCGGTCATAATATTCCTCGAAAAACATTACAAGACTTTTTGCGAATTTACTATGATGTCGGTCATGACAATGTTCTTCCTCTCTTTGAAATAGAGGAAGACGCGCCAAAACTAGTTAGCTTTGCGTTATTTAAAGGCGATCAGATGGTGGGCGAGTTGACCAATGATGAAATAACCCTAATCAATATAATGGATCGAACCGTAGAAGAACACCCGCTTGAATTTTCATTTCCCCTTGAACCCTTTAAAGACCACCTTGAAGAAAGAGAAAGAATGCCGCAAGAAACAGAGGTTCAGATTATGTTTCTGATAGACAAAGGGAATAGTAAAACAAAAATAGTGGATATTGATCGTTTAGCCTTTCAAACAGACACAACATTGAAATTGCGTTTATTGGAACAGTCTTCAGGAATTGTTTTGAAAAAGTCGCAGGTCATTACGTTGCTGGAAAAAGAAGTGAAAAAGGAAATGGAAAATCGTTTTGAAAAGCTGTTGGTTAAGGTTCAAAAACTTGACACCGACCCCTTTGGCTACGGACGTCTTTATAAAAAAACTCAAAAAGGAAAAGAGTTAACTATTGAGGAGTGGCGCGAGATATATCCGACAATCGAGGTTGACTTTAATGTCGATGTAGAAATTATTCAGCATGGCGTGATTGATTGAACGAAGAGCGACAGCGTCTTTTTATAACACTGTCGCTCTTTTTTGCGCATTTTTAGCATAGATTTTATGATTCATTTAATAAAATGGTAACTTCTATACTCAGTTTTCGTTATAATTAGTATACAATAGCGATCGGAAATAGGAGGTACATTGTATGAAGCCAAAGCCGATTTACGTTGAAATTCCCATTTACGCTAAACTTGATGATCTATGGGAAGCTTCACAAAACCCGCAGTTGCATGAACAATGGGATCTTCGTTTTTCCTCTATCACCTACCTACCGAAAAAAGAAAACGAAGTCCAACAATTTACCTATACAAGAACAGTTGGTCCATTTTATAAAGTCGAGGGATGGGGAAAAAGTGTTGGATCTTATCAAAATGATAAACAAAGAACTTCCTCTCTTCACTTTGGCACCGACCAAAAGCTCTCCCCTATCAGAGAAGGACGCGGATATTGGAAATATGAACAACTAGACGATTCCGTCAAATTTTTAACGCAATACGATTATGACGTCAACTTTGGTCGATCCGGAAAAATAGCAGACAAATTTGTTTTCCGTCCGCTTATCGGCTGGGCAACGGCGTTAAGTTTTGACGTGTTAAAAAGATGGCTAGAAAAAGGTGAGACCCCCGCCGCCCAGTACATCCGATTTTTCAGTACATATATAATTTCTTTGGCATTCGTATTTATATGGATGTACCAGGGGTTAATTCCCAAAATTATTGGCATGCATCCCGCAGAACTTGCAATGGTTGGAAATGTTTTTTCTGATAGTCAGGTAACATTAACGGTGATGATTATCGGCGTGTTGGAAGTGCTGTTTGGTCTTTTATGGCTTGTCTATCGTCGAAAAAATCATTTGTTTCTATTGCAGCTGATATTGTTTCCTTTATTAACGATTGCAGCGGTCGTTGCTGTTCCTGAAACAGCGATTCACCCGTTCAACCCTGTGACGTTCAATTTTTCGTTAATTATTCTGTCGCTGATTGGATTCATGCTATCGAAGGATGTTCCGTCTGCAAGAAGTTGTCTTAGAAAACGACGAGGTGTTTAACATGTCTATATTTAAAAAAGTAATGGGCAATGATTTTTCACGGCTGCATCCGATGCTTCAAAAGCGATACAACTTGCCGGAAGGCACTATTTTCAAAGCTTCTGGAATTATGAATGAAATAAAAGGCGGTCCAAAATGGCTCTCTCCCCTATTTCGAATTGGTACAAAGTGGAAGTTACTTTTTCCCGAACGCGGAAAATCAATCCCGTTTTCAATTACGAATACTTCCTATATAACTGAAGACGGCGAGAGTCATGTTCATTGGCAACGGATTTTTTATTTCGGAAATCAAAAAAGGTATTTCAATGCACTGATGAGTCTTGATGAAAAGCGGGTCGTTATTAAAGATTATTTAGGGGAACCGCATGTCGTATATGCCGACTTGGCGTTTACGGTGACTGCGAAGGGACATTTAAAGATCACCTCTTTGAATCAAAGACTCGTTCTAGGAAAACTTGAAATTCCTCTGCCGAAACTATTTCAAGGCCTGGCAACCGTGACGGAGAAATATGTGGATGAACTGGGATGCTATCAAATTACTGTACATGTGGAAAACCCATTAATCGGAACCGTATTTTCATATGAGGGGAAGTTTTATGCCGATGAAGATGCGTAATTTTGCGCTTATACATAGTTTGCTTGTTATTATTTTGATGATTGTCGGCACAACCCAGTGGCCGTTTCTGCTTTTAACAGTTGCGCAACTGGTGTATGTTCCGATTGCTTTGCGGCTCGTGATGGTTCCAGGTGATTGGTTGTCGAGGTATTATTATTTCTTTGCGATACCTGCTTATGTTTCAGTTGTGCTACTTCAAATAACTGTTTCTAATTGGGATGGCCTCTTGGCCGGTGTATATTTAATTTTCACAGTTACCATTGCGTTTTATGGATTATCTCGATTTTTCACGAGAGGCTTTACGAACATTGAAGAGTTTGCGATTGATTGCGGGCTTATGTATTTAGCGCTTGGCGGCGGATGGTATTTTGCGTATATAGCAGGAATCGACACTGGATTTACGCCGTTGATCACGTGGTTGACGGGCATTCATTTTCATTACTCCGCGTTTTTATTGCCGATTTTCGTTGGGTTTTTAGGGAGGCTTTATAAAACTACTTTTTACAAAGTTATTTGTGCAGTCATCATAGCATCTCCGATGGTTGTCGCCATTGGCATCACGTTTTCACGGTGGATTGAACTTCTATCAGTCATTCTTTATATGGTCGGTCTATATGGTTTACTTTATCTCACATGGAAAACGCCGTTTGTAAGTCGGATTCAAAAATGGTTCATTCGAATTTCATTTGCAGCACTTGGGTTGACCATTATTTTCTCGTTGTTTTATGCGCTTGGGAACGGGTTCGGAATAATTTCTGTTTCCATCGATTTTATGTTGCGTTTTCATGGTTTACTAAACTGTGTTTTATTTGCAATGATTGGCCTTATCGGGTGGGCATTGTCCGTTCCAAAAACAACTTTTTCACCACCGATATTTCCTGTTAGTCAGATTCGAGGCAAGTTTTTATACGATGGATATTCCGATGATATCTCCGGACTTGTTGATGATATGAAAGTATTCGAAATGGATTCCAATACGCTTTCGCCGAAGATTGTCGATTTCTATGAAAACACAGTGGATTACCGATTATTTGCTAGTGTGAAATGGCATGATTGGTTCATGCCTTTTGCTATTGTCTACAAGTTAATTAGTCGGAAAATGGAACAAATAAATCTGCCTTTGCATCGAAGAGAAGTTGAAATGACCGGGATGATTCATTCGGTTGATGGAAAACTGGATGGTCGTGAAAGGGTTCGCGCGTGGATTCGAAATGTTAATCATGAGACCGCCTTCGTCGCGCTTTATTCCATTCATGAAAATGAAGGTCGTACTTATATGAATATCGCTTTGCCATTGCCATTTTCAGCAATGATTGGCGCGTTGGATTTAATACAACATGGGAGTGACTTGCAACTTACAAGTAAAAAACTAAACTCCCCCACTTCAGATGCCGGGATTTATTTAGCCATAAAGAAAAGGCTTTTAAAATTACCGATTGAGGAAGACTTTTTTGTACGAGAAACTGAGGATGGATCGCTGATTGCTAATCATAAAATGTGGATTTTCTCGATTCCATTCCTCACAATTAATTATTCGATTCGTCACAGTTCAATTGGAAGACCGTTCTAGAAAAATTATGATAGGATAGACTACGGAAGAATAAGGAGTGAACCTACATGCTAAAAAAACAATTGGAACAATATATAGCAGAGCTATTACTAAATGACCCAGAAAAAATCGAATTACATAAAGTAGAAAAAGAATATGCAGAAAAACACCAACTCTTGCCTGCTGGTGTTGAAGTCGTTCTACAGGATGCCGCTTCTCGCTTTTCAGATGCTTATTTGGAGCGATGCGAAAAAGAAACGGTTGCCCTCATAATTGTAGAAACGCCTAAGTTTTTGGATGAAAAAATTGAACATTTGCATACGCGTATGAATGAATTCTTATACGTCGAATCAAAATCATTTGATCTTGTCGGTGTCGATGCCGTTTCGTTAGAAGTTGATGATGTGTTCGGAACTTACACAGCGATGTTCGGACTGAAAATGAAAAAGAAATATGAATCACGGATAAAAGAGTATTTGGATGCGAATTTATCTGGTGAAGCAGGAAAATATAGCGTGGCTTTCTCCGGAAAAGATGGTTTATTTGATATGAATTTCGCACTGAGTTATGCAGCTGGTTTTAATGAAGAAATGACATTTTTAGATGCTTATGACCTCATCTACTCATTCGTCTTTTCAATGGTTGCGGAAATCGAGGATGCTGAATGACCAGTCCTGAATTTATTTATACTTATGTACGGCACGGGGATGAATACGATTTATGCCAATTAGAAATGCGTTCTTTTTTTGGATTTGATTCGAAATCGAATGTATTGTTAGGCGATGTTGAGATCAATCCTAGCCGGAGTCCTTTTATGAAAGAGCGGCTTGAAGTGTTATATGATGCTAATAGTTGGGAGAGTCTTGTCCAACAAGTTGGGCAACTGGATGTTTCGGGTACGACTTTTAAAGTTGTTTGCATGAATACGATGGATTTGGACGGGACGAAAAAGATTGAACATGCGAATCGACGTAAAATCGAGCGTGAAATCGGATTGCAGATTAACGGCGAACCTGATTTGTTTCATCCTGAAACTGTATATGGATTTTTGGTGCTGGATGAGCACTGGTATTTCGGGAAGTATGTTGAGAGCGAATCAGTTTGGTATCGTCATCAGAATAAACCGCATAGCTATTCTACTGCGCTGAGTACGCGTGTTGCTAGAGCTGTTGCAAATATTGCGGTTCCAAATCCAGACGGGTTAAAAGTGATTGACCCATGTTGCGGAATTGGAAATGTGCTTGTTGAGGCGCTTTCGATGGGAATCGACATTATCGGTCGGGATATTAACCCGCTTGTTATTGAGCCGGCGAAGGAAAATATTGCGTACTTTGGACTTTCTGGAGATGTCGAGCACGGTGCCATTGCAGAAGTTTCGGGAACTTATGATGTCGCGATTATTGATATGCCTTATAATATTTTTTCGGAGGCGACACCTGAGGATCAGCTCGATATTTTGCGACAAGCACGTCGAATTGCTGATAGGGTTATCGTTGTGACGATTGATACGATTGATCATATGATTGAAGAAGTCGGGTTTACGATTTCAGACCGTTGTGAAGCGAAAAAAGGATTGTTTGTGAGGCAAGTGCTTGTTTGTGAGTGAATTGTTGGACCGCGCGGGTTGGTGGCGCGGTTTTTTTGATGGGTTTGGTCGGATTGGAGTGGGCTTTAGTCGTTTGGGTGACAGCTATAGTCGTTTCGATCGCGCTTTAGTCGTTTCGAAGCCGGCTTTGGTCGTTTGCGAGCGTGCTATGGTCGTTTGTGTAATAAGTCCAGTTTGAATCAATAAAGCGATGGGTCAGTTTTTAATAACGCAGCAAGAAGTATATAAACCACGAGTGATCCTGGGATGAAAATAAATAACACTCTTACAATCAAAAGGTTTATTCCGAAAAAATCAGCAATCCCAGCACATACACCAAATAACACTTTTCCCTTTGAAGATTTCATTAATCGATTCAACATAATCCCCTCCTAATTTTCCGACCTACTACGACTACGTTCCAAGCCCTAAATAAGTTTCAAAAAGCCAACTGCGGTTAGTTGGCTTTCATTTATCTTCTTCAACAATCATTTTAAGTTTCTCCAATTTATCATCCCAATACTGTTCATAGAATTCTAACCACTGCTTTAGTGTTTGCAACGGCTTTGCTTCTAATCGATACAACTTTTCTCTGCCTGCTTTTTGTGAACTGACCAACCCTGCTGATTCAAGTATGCCCAGGTGTTTTGTGACCGCAGTTCGGCTCATCGTAAAATGACTGCTTAATGATGCAATCGACAATTGACCTTCAGCTAGTAGTTCGAGTAGTTTACGCCGCGTCGGATCTGCGATTGCTTGAAAAACATCGTATTTTTGTGGTTCTTCCGACATTTATTCCTCAACTACTGTTTTCAGTTTTTGAACGAGACCATCCCATCCACCGGACATACGTGCGCGAACTTCTGAATGTGATTGACCGAATTCGGTTTCTTTGTATTCATCCCAACCTGCATGGATGAGTGTTACTTCCGTTTGTTCAGCTGCTACTTCTATTAATTCAAACGTGATGAGCCATTGGTCTCCCCATTCGAAGGATAAACGGTTTGGTTCGTTTACTTCTGTCACTTTGCATGCAGAATTCCCCCAAGGGCCAGCTTGCAAAATAAATTCTTTTCCTTCTATTGGCTCCATATCGTTGGGCATAAACCATGCACCGATCCCTTCGGCTGTGGCGACATAATTCCAAACTTTTTCGATAGGCGCGTTGATCACTATTTTCTTTACTACTTCGGCGAATTGTTCGTTGTTATTAGTGGACATATTATTTCCTCCCTAGAAATCAAATGAAACCTTTTGGTTGTACATCAACTATATACAACCAAGTGGTTTCATGTCAACTATTATTCACGTTTGCCAAACGCCAACAACAATTAGTGTTCATCAATCAAAAAAGAGTGCTCAGCCATCCAGACTGAGCACTCCCGTTATTACTTCGAAACAAATGTTGTAAAGTCAGCTAATAGTCTTGCGCCATAACCTGTTGCAGACTTTGCATAATAGCCGGATGCTTTACTTTTATCCATGACGCCAGCCATATCGACGTGCAGCCATTTGCTTTCTTTCGGCACGAAGCGGCGAAGGAATAGACCCGCTGTAATTGAACCTGCCACACTTAGTGAACTGATGTTGTTCATGTCCGCGTAGTCGCTATCTAGCGAGTTGTCATATGCTTCAACTAATGGCATTGGCCAGATGAAATCACCGTTTTTGTCGCCGATTTTTTTGATCTCAGCTGATAGTTCCTCGTCTCCGAAGACACCGCCTAATTCAGTTCCGAGTGCATTCACAACTGCGCCTGTCAGTGTTGCGATGTTTACGATATACTCCGCATTTAATTCGCCTGCGCGAATCAATGCATCCGCTAAAATCAGACGGCCTTCTGCGTCGGTGTTTCCTACTTGAACTGTCAAACCGTTTTTGTATGTGATTACTTCGCCCGGAAGAACAGAAGTATTATCCGGCATGTTTTCAACCATTGGTATTAAGACAACGACGTTCGCTTTCGCTTTTGATTTTGCGAGCAATGTCATCGCGCCCGCAACTGCTGCCGCGCCGCCCATGTCCATGCGCATATCGCTTAAGTCTTTGCCGCTCTTCAAGCTGATGCCGCCTGTATCAAAAGTGACGCCTTTTCCGACCAATGCAACGAGTGGCTTCGATTCGTCTCCTTTATAAACAAGTTCGACGAATGCCGGTTTATATGTACTTCCGCGACCGACTGTCAGTACACCGTTCATTTCCATTTCCTCGAGTTTTTCTTTATCCAGCACATTGACTTCAACTTCTGTGCCTTCAAATTGTTTTTTCAATACTTCCGGAAATGTCTCTGGATTCAAGACATTTGATACTTCATTCATAAGATCGCGTGAGAAAGCGGTTGCTTCTGCGCGAATTTCTCCTGTAGTAACGGCTGATTGTACTTGTCCGTCCCCTTCAACTTCTAGCGCAGTACGGAATGGCGTAACGCTTGGTTTATACGTAACAAACTGATAAGCACCGAGATTCCAACCTTCGACAAAAGCGGTAAGAACATCTTCTTTATCTAATTCTGCAAAGCCTCCTGTAATTTCCTCGGCTGCTGCGAATGCTGTTTCTACTTTACGGCTAGCTAAGTCACGTGCAATATTTCCAGCAGTCGCACGAACCTTTTCCAAACTTACCGGTGTTTTTTCGTCATTTTTTACGACCACATAATGTTCATCTTTTAGCAAAACGGAACAATGTCCAGCTGGACTGTTTTTCACGAAATTCTTTACTGTTTCATTTTCAGCAATTGCTGAGTTGCTTTCGAAAATAACTTTGACTTCGTTCGACATTAATAAATTCCCCCATAATTCGTGTTGACAAATTCTGTCTGAAAATTGCCTACACTTATTATAACACTAGCAGACGGTTTCATCTATCGAGTTAGGGTATAAAATTAAAAAAACTGCCTAATTAGATAACGGGTTCTCTTGAGAGGTGCAAAACGTTAAGCAATGTAGTTTGTTAAAGGATAAAGAAGTATCTTTCATAAAATCAAATACACTTCATTTTAAATACATCAATTTTTTCATATTTATCATCAGAAACAGTTTCAACATAAGTCCATCCTCTATTTCTATAATAATCAGACGTATCTTCTGTTCTTAAATAAAGCTCATGAAACCCCAATTCTTTGGCTATATCTATTGTTTTGGCTACTAACTCTTGCCCTATACCTCTACTGCGAAACTCAGGCTTCGTGTATAGAGATGCAAGCCAAGGTTTATACATATCTCTTACCTTTAAATCGTTTTCAAATATTGATACAGTTCCTAAACATTCCCCGTATTCTAACGCTACGAGTGTTATCGGAAATGTATTGTCTTTAGTATTTGAAAAGTGTTGAACAACATCTTCAAATTTCATACCACCTCCCGTTTTTACTACAAATTCCTTATAAATCATTTCAGAAACTTCTTCTATCTTATCGGGATGGTTTAATAAAAAATCAATATCCATTCTAATCCCCCTACTCTTATGTATATTTCATTATTATGTTGAATTGGCCTTGTTCAAATAACCTGCCCCGTACGTTAGTTCAATAATAAATATTTCCTTTATTCTATTATACCGCCAACACTTACAAATTCCCATACAAGTTAAAACCTTCTGTCACTTTAAAGTGTGAGCATCATATCCGATTTTGAATTGGAAGGTTTTTTATCATTTCGTCAACAACGAACTTTCGTTGTTTTATCAAACAAAAAAGCACTGCGAATCGCAGTGCCAATTGATGGTCTAATATCATGTTATTTGCTTGTTTGCACCTCTGAAGAGAACCCGTTACTAATTAGACAGTTTTTCAACCTATTTTCTTTTCGTCAATCTTCCCAATAAAAATGCACCTGCGGCAAGACCAATCATTGTGTTCGTTTTTTTCGTAAAGACTTGCTTCACAATGAGATTTAAGTTTTGTGGTCTTTCTGCAAGACGTCTCATGAAGTACCCGTACCAGTCAATTCCAAAAGGTACATATACGCAGAAGTTATAGCCTTCTTGTGCCAACTCCTGTTGCAAGTCCGTTCTAAATCCATAAAGCATTTGGAATTCAAATTTGTCATTTGAAATATTATTATCTTTAACAAATTGTTTTACATGATTAATGACGTGATGATCATGCGTTGCAATAGAAGTAAACTTTCCATTTAATAAATGCCATTCGATTAACTCGATATAGTTCTCATCGATCACTGCTTTTTCTTGGTAAGCTAGTTCTGCAGGCTCTTTATAAGCGCCTTTTACAATTCGTAAACGGAAGTCTTTATACTTTTCAATATCTTCTTTTGCCCTGAAGAAATAGGCTTGAATAACTGTTCCAACATTATTAAAATCCTTTGATAATGTATCTAAAATATCAAAAGAGGGTTGTAGGCGATCGTGATCTTCCATGTCAAAGTTCACGAAAATATTGTAGCCATTCGCTTTCTCGACAATCTCTCTTAAGTTTTCATAACAAAAGTTATAATCAATATCAAGCCCTAGTTGTGATGGCTTTAATGAAATATGTGCATCCACGCCGTGCGTATGAATGGCTTCAATTACTTCGAGGATGCTGTCCTTTGCCTCAGTTGCCTCTTCTCTTTCATAGACGAATTCGCCTAAATTATCGACCGTACAAGAAATTCCCTGCGCGTTCAGTTTTTTTATACTTTCAATTGTTTCTTCGACATTTGTCCCCGCGACAACGTTCTGAGCACCCATTTTCAGGCCATACTTTTTAGCAGCGCTGTTCAAAAGTTGGTTTTGGGATAACCCCATAAAGAAATCTCTGACTAAAGCCATTGTCATACCCCTTACTTTATAAGTAATTGTAATTTATTGTTTTTCCTACTCTTAATAATATAGCTTCGAACCAATATTTCAAACCTTTTTGTCGAAATATGTTATTTACTTCATTGGTCATAGGATATACATAAGAATCGAACGTCTTCATTTGAATAGTTATACCAATAATGCGGATCCGTCGAATCAAACATAATTGATTCATTCGGATTAAGCGTATGTATTTTTTCATTGACTTGCACGGTCAGTTGTCCTTCAAGCATATAGATGAATTCTTGTCCCGTATGCGTCATTAAACTTTCTTCGCTTTGACCAGGTTTCATCACGATTAACAAAGGTGAAAAAGCAGGCTGATCCACTCCGCCGCTTAAATCTTGGTAATAAAATTGATTCTCCGATAATCGTGTCGTGAAGGAGTCCATTTGATTCGTATTCTCTTGTTGAAAAAAATAACTTGGGTTGACTCCGAGAGCCAGTGAAATTTTTTTGAGCGATTTCAAAGTTGCTGAAGACTTACCTCTTTCTAGTTGTGATAAAAAACTAATCGAAAGCTCAGTATCCTCAGACAAATTTTTCAGCGTCATCTTGTTTTGCTGTCGTATTTCTTTAATCGCGCTACCCAAGTTTTCTTTTTGCAATAAATTCTCCTCCTAGAAAATAACTGTTGACGGAATATTATAATACCATTATGATGAATTTAGTTCAAATTGAAGTAGCACTTCAATTACTAATTCGTGTTTCAAACAAAGGGGGAAATTATATGGATCAGAAAAAGATGAATCGTGTACTTGTCGCAAGTCTTGTTGGTAGCTCAATCGAATGGTTCGACTACTTTTTGTACGGCACTGTTGCCGCACTAGTATTTAACCAAGTTTTCTTCGTTACAGAAGATCCGGCAATCGGTACGATTCTTGCGTTTGCATCATTCGCATTGGCGTTTTTCATCCGTCCATTTGGGGGAATTATCTTCAGCCATATCGGAGATAGAATTGGACGAAAGAAAACATTGGTACTGACGCTCAGCATTATGGGAATCGCAACATTTGGAATGGGTTTATTACCTACATATCAAGCAATCGGCATTTGGGCGCCGATTCTATTAATCACTTTACGTTTGATCCAAGGATTAGGGATTGGCGGAGAATGGGGCGGTGCATTATTATTAGCCGTTGAATATGCACCAGCAGAAAAACGTGGACTTTATGGTAGTATTCCGCAAATGGGAATTACGATCGGAATGCTTCTTGGAACGATTGCATTGTCAATTATGACGCTACTTCCTGAAGGGTCGTTCATGACTTGGGGATGGCGTGTTCCGTTTATATTAAGTGCGTTATTAGTTGTATTTGGACTTTGGGTGCGTAAAGGAATTGACGAAACACCGTCCTTTAAAAATGTTCAGGAAAAAGGAGAAATACCAAAAATCCCTCTTTTCACGACATTAAAAACACATTGGCGCGAGGTATTGATTGCCATTGGTGCAAAAGTTGTTGAGACAGCACCATTTTATATTTTCAGTACGTTCGTTGTTTCCTATGCAACGACGAACTTAGGATTCTCTCGTACTGCAATATTGAATTCTGTAATGATCGGAACAATTGTCACAACGATTTTAATCCCGGTTATGGGCGCTTTGTCTGACCGTGTCGGAAGAAAACCATTATATGTTTATGGAACAATCGCGATGGCAATTTATGCGTTCCCGTACTTTTGGTTGGTGAATCAAGAATCAGTAGCACTTCTTGTCATTGCAACAGTCCTAGGTCTTGGTATCATTTGGGCGCCGATTACTGCTGTTCTCGGAACCATGTTCTCTGAAATCTTCTCGGCAGAAGTTCGTTATACGGGTATTTCACTCGGCTATCAAATTGGTGCGGCAGTCGCCGGCGGAACAGCACCTTTAGTCGCCGCAACACTGTTGTTAAAATTCAATAATTCTTATATACCTGTTGCGCTGTACATTATTTTCACAGCAGTCATTTCGCTGCTTGCGATTTGGGCGGTTAAAGATCGCCGCGGACAAGAGTTAGATATTTAAGAACAAAAGCGCAAGGCGCCCGTCTAGCCCCGACAGGCATAAGCCAATCAAGCGGCGTGGCGATTTGTGCCGAGGAAGAATGCAACTCAATTCTTCCCAGCTTGATTGGCTTATGACCCGAGGGGCTGGCGCCTGGAGCTAGACGTGAAATTAAAAGATATCTACAGTCAGTAAATTATAGTACGCCAAGCAATTAATCAGAAAAGGATGAACTCAATGCTTTTATTGAATGAAAAAGAAATACAAACAATTTATGGGATGAAAGAAGCTTTACGGGATGTTGAAAAAGTTCTTCATGCGAAAGCGAACGAAAAAGTCGAGAACCCCGTGCGTACTGTTTTGGAGTTTCCAGAACATGAAGCCTCCTCTCTTTACATGCCAAGCTCAGATTTGGTGGATGAAATTGCAACGGTGAAAGTAGTGACGATTTTCCCGAAAAATCCTGCTGTCGGAAAGCCTACAACACAAGGAGTCGTTCTTGTGACCGATGCGCAAAACGGGGAACATTTAGCCTTGATGAATGCTTCTTATTTAACACGTTTACGTACAGGTGCGCTAAGTGGATTGGCGACAGCGAAATTGTCGCTGACTGATTCCTCCGTTCTTACCGTTATCGGAACAGGCGGAATGGCATTTGAACAAGTGCTAGGTGTCCTTGAAGTTCGTGATATCAAAGAAATTTTGTTGGTAAATCCGACTGAAGAAAAAGCGGTTAAGTTCGGTGAAAAACTTCGCGATTTTGGAATTAAAGATGATATCGTGATTTCGATTGAGCGAGATGTCTCAGCGGCAGTTAAACAGGCTGATATTATTTGTTGCAGCACCCGATCATCTGAACCTGTATTTGATGGTAACGATGTAAAACCGGGCACGCATGTAAACGGCGTGGGATCGTATTTGCCTCATATGAGAGAAGTCGATTTCCAATTCCTCAAACGTGCTAGTAAAATTGTCGTCGATGATTTACATGGCGTTACGGAAGAAGCTGGCGAATTAATACACGCAGCGAAGCAGCCTGATTGGTCATTTGATGACATTCACGGCGAGTTGACGGATTTGATAACCGAGGTTGTAGATTCTCGTACTGACGACGAAGAAATTACTTTCTTTAAATCTGTTGGAGCTGCTTATTTTGATTTGGCGGTTGCTAAAGGGGTTTATCAGAAAGCGGAAAATGAAGATATTGGGATTCGATTCGAAATTTGATTGATGAAAGGCCGCCATTTTGTTTAATGGCGGCCTTTTTTATGATCTTTATTATTGGTTTGCTAACACTTTTTCCAGCTTGGTCCCCATACTCGTCCAGCCATATTTAGCTCCCTCGATGGCTCCTTCTTGTGCTTTTGTCGCCTCGCTAAATCCGGATTGATCGAGATGCAAATTAACAGTTCCATCGGATGCCTCTTTTAAAGTCCATGTAACAGTCGTAGTTTCACCAGCGCTTGCCCATGTGTAAGATAATCGATTTGGCTCGTCTACTTCAAGCACTTCACCGTCTACAATGCCATCCCACCATTCGGAAGGCTCCGCGCGAAACTGAAATTTATGTCCGACGACTGCTTTAAAATCATTATCCCAAATCCACTCTTTAAGCAAGTCCGATTCTGTTAATGCGGTCCACACTTGTTGGATCGTACTTGTAAATTGAAAATCTAATGATACATCTGGCTTCATTTTTTTTCCTCCAATAAAAGATTTAGTTTTGCTATTCTTTGTTTCCAAAAATCTTCATAAAAAGATACCCAATCTTGTATTTCTTTCAAAGGCTCGGCATTCAACCGATACCTCGTTTCTCTGCCAACCTTCCGGGCGCTCACAAGATCCGCATCTCTAAGAATGGCTAAATGTTTAGATACTGCTGTACGCCCCATTTGGAAATGAATTGTTAATTCATGAAGTGGTAATTCTTCAACACCTGACAGTATTTGAATTAACTTTCTCCTTGTTGGATCCGCGACAGCTTCATACACATCTCTTTTGGGGTTTTTCCTGTTCACTATCACTCCCCCCTGATTTGCACGACTCGAATACGACACTTAATGGTGTCTCATCTATAATTTATAATACGACACCATTTGGTGACGTGTCAAGTTTTCCCTTCATGAATTATTTTTAGACAAAATTCTATTACTAAAGTTATTTAATTGATCCACTTTCGAACCAATTTTTTCCTCTAGACTAATGCCGCATTTATCGTTCTGATGCTAAATAATCTTTTGAAATAAAAAAAGATCGCCAGATTGACGATCTCTATACTCAACAAACGCCACCTTTCCAAAATGGAATCCGTCAATAATTATCAATTACTCCACCTAATGAAGATGCTTTAATGAACGGCTTTTTGATAACTTCTTCTATCTCATTCTTTGTACCATAAATGACTACCCCTAATATTTCTACGTCATCTATACTTATATTTTTCATTATGTCGTGGACGTGCTGATGTTCTTTAGAAAAACTTGTTTGCAAATGATTTAAAAAGTCCTTATATTCATCCTCCAAATTAACACTCGAAAAAACGGCTGAATTTGTAGAAAAACCTAAGGCTTCATTTTCTCCAATAAAAGTCGATGACCAATCATGTTCTTTCGCCTCTTGTTGGAATTTTTTTAGTTCACTTTCATTATAAGTATTCATCCAAAACCAGCTCATTTCAGGAAGTTCATATAAAGGCAGTTCACTTTGCTTGTACGGCTTATCAAAAGAGAGGGCTACCTCGTAAATTTTATCCCCTTCCATACGATTAATCAGATCTTCATCATTTTTATATTTTTTATATGCGACATCTGGATGAAAAAACATCAGGTCCCGCCAGCCATTTTCTTTATATCCAAATTGCCAATCGTCGCCAGTGATTCCTACCATACCCCCAGCCCCACGTGAAATTAATAAAGATGGTGTTAGACCAAATTGATATTGTTTTTGTTCGATAACGACTGCCTTTATTTTCATATCCTTAGAAATTTTATAATTGCTCTGTCCACCTAATATACCTGTTGAATCCACTGTTTCACTGATGTAGCCATTTGGTGTACTTAGACGAACGTATGAATCCCATTGCTTAAATGCCTTTTCGCTAAAGTAAGCAGATATAGCGAAGTTGACTATATTGAGAACAACAAAAACCATAATTGAAACAAAAACAATCGTGATAATCGTCTTTCTTTTGCCTTTTTTTATTGCCTTATTTATCTTCTTATCATCAAAAACATCCTCTGTAAATTCATCCATGTAAATTCCTCCACTTCTCTTGAAAGTCCTTTCTTGCCCGAAATAAATAGGTTCTAACTGTTTCTTTCTTCATTCCTAGTAATAGGGAGATTTCATTATAACTAAGCTCAAGCTCATATTTTAATACAAGTAGTTGACTATATACTTCCTTCATCTCCTCTAATGTAGATGAAATTTCCTGATTCATTTCTATATTTAAGACACTTGACTCAGTATCTTGATCGCTAGCAAAATTATTCCAGAAACGATGATCATTAATTGAAATTACTTGTTCCTTTCCTTTTTTCCTCAACTTCTTTTTGAATTCATTCATAGCAATGGTGAAAGTATATGACAGGGCTTTATCGGATGAAACACCGCTACTATAAGCAATATATTTCATATAACTTTCTTGAACAATATCTTCCGCATCTTCATGACTACAGCCATTCTTTTTTAAATAAAAATAAATCATTCTCGCCTGTTTGTTATATATTTCTAATAAAAACTGAGATTCCATAGCTCCTCCTTTCAAACGCCCTTCATTAATAAAGAGTCTTTTTAATGAAAAAGGTTTACAACAAAACGAAAAGAAAATTTAGTGGCTGACAAAGTCCAAGCCTATGTAATAATATATTTACATTCATGAAACATTTACCCGAAATAAAAAAGCTACTCTCCCTATTGAAGAATAGCACACACTTCATAGCAATATTTTCAAATCAACCAATGACAATCTGCAATTTGCCCCGCTTCTTAAGAACTTACTTATCCTAATTAAAGTTTTCTAGATTCCGGGAATTAAAATAATCCTTTCCATCCCGTCTAATGTACTTTGAAAGGCATAAACAGGATATGGACGCGATGTCTATTTCATCAATTGCGCCATATTATCGTGGAAGATTAATTATTTTTTGTCTGAATGCCACTTCAAAAACATTTCTCTCTCTATTACATTCAAAATGCAAGGTGAATTCACTTGCGATTCTAATTTACTATGTTCCTCTGGAAACTCTGACTGTACACCAATTCTAATATAAGGCAGATTCTCCTGCGCCTTTTGAGAACGGACATTTGATAACTTTGCTCCTGCAAATACATATTCTAAATCCAATACTGTAAAGGCGATATATAGAATTTCTGATTTGGCTAAAGCGTTATAACCTTTTCCCCAATATTGATGCCCTATCCAAGTGCCGATATGACAAGTTTTATTGATGTCATCAATGTCTTTTAGTGTTATTACGCCAATTAAATTTTCGGTTTCATCAAGGATGACTCTTGAATATTGCTTTCCTAGGCTTTCTTGCATTTGAATAAACTTTATAAAATCAAGAGTACCTTCAAGTGAAGTTTGGTCATTTGTAAGTCCTAATGCATCTTTTACCTGGGGTGCTGACGAAAGTGCTGACATTGATTTTGCATAGATTTTATTATGTGGCAATAATGAAACCTTTAACAATCTTATCCCCCCTAAAAATATTGATATTTAAATCTCTATCTAACAATCAATCTGGCCCTATTGCGGCAAATACTTATTCATTTATCGCGCCCGTTTGCTGAAAGTCCTTCTATGCTTTCAACATTTGCTTACGACTAGCGTTTTTTCAGTTGCTTGCTTTCATTTGATGAGAGGGAACTAATACATTATCAACAAATATTTTACAGTGGATACTAAAAAAACCGCCAATTGTCACCTTTATGTTCTTAGATTCATTACTGTCATTTCTTAATTTTCCAGTTAAAGTCGCTCTTAAAGCCAGGCCAATATTTTCATCCTGCAATTCACCATTTACATATAATTTTTCACCAGCAAACCATCTATTCTCCACTAGTATTTGATGACCGTCATAGGTAGCTTCAAATATCTTCTTCATATCACCACTCCCTCCGTAAGTTTAGCCCTGCCGCTTTTATTAATTGAAATACACAAAAACATCATAACATTCCCACTACTAGAGCCACGTTTCAGAGTACAAAAAGTTTCGAAATACTTATCTAACAATCTGGCCCGTTTGTGCGATATGGACGCAATCTTATTAAGCAATCGCGCCCTTTAGTTGAGGAAAGGCCGCTTTTATAGACTAACAAACTAACCAACTTACTTAGCCGTCGTCCCATGAACTCTTTTTATTGTTTCGTCTCGTTCATTTTCATCCAAATATTCGAATAAACCCAATCGATTCCCCCAAGGATCTGTAAAGCTTCCCCATATTACAGGAACCTCTTTTCTTGAATATATTTCAAAAGGCTCAATATTTAATTCCTTAAGCATTCTATCCTTTTCAGCCTCTATATCCATCACACCCATACGTAAAGGGCCGCTACCTTCTGTTGGCGTTCCTTCAGCTACCTGTAACCAACTCCCGGGCACGAGCTCAAATTCAACAAATCCTTCATGAGGTACAAAATCAGGCTCTTTATTCAGTAGTGACATGTACCATTTCTTCCCATTTTCAAAGTCTGAAACACGAACTTGCACGGTCGTTTCAATAACCATCATAATTAAACATTGACTTTTATCTACTTCTACACAGTTGTATACATTCCTTCTTCACTGATTCTCAACAAAATAGCCCGATTCTGGAAGATGCAATCTATTCAATTATGTTTGCAATAGGTAAACCTTTGAAATTATCTCCAGTTTTTCCCCTGCTCCGCACGAAGCATGCGAGTTTCCCCGCACTTCGCGGTCCATCTACCGATGTATACTAGATTATAAGTTCTTCGTTACTATTAGACGTGAGATTAATCTACCGTTTCAAGCCTACATTCCATTCGATATTGATTCAGTTTCTTTATCATAGAAGCAGTTAAACCGAATTTCTGTATCTCTGACGAGATAATTCCTGTATTTTTACGATGTATCAGTCGGTGTATGTCTTTATGGAGAACTCTTAAGTTATTGAACTTATCCGTTCCTCCAAGATGTGTTGGTGTATAATGATGGCAGTGAACTTCGTGAGCGGTTAAACTCCAACCTGTGATTTCGCATTTACCCATTTTCATACTGAAACGGCTAAGGCGGTTATCCATATATTCAACCGTTCTGTCTGGAAGCTTTGCTTTCATTAATCTGCTGATTTCTAAAATGACATTCGGCTTTAATTTATCGTAAATTCTCTTTCTGCCTTCCTCCGTATAAAGAGAAAGCTTACGGCTAAAGTTCATGGCATTTACAGTTTTAACATCTCCAATCGGGAATAAGTGGACTCCTGCGATTTTGAACGTTTTCACTTTCGTGCTATAGAACTTTTTATATGCCGGGCTAGGATTGATTGGATGCCCATATTTTCCTACAGGACGAAGGCGGTTATACAGAAAGGCTTTTAATTCATAGGCGAGACGTGAGAACTCCAGGTTTACATGAGTAGCTCGGTTAAAGTAATTGTGAATACCTAAAACAAAACTGTTGAAACGTAATGCATTTTGAGTGGTAGGCGACTTCTTTATCCTTTGGATATGAAGTTTAGTCTGTTCTTTTAATTTCTCTTGTTTCTTCTTTTTAATGCCCGTATGGGCAACTCTTTTGGTTCTCTTTGCATTCGCTTTAATCGTAAATCCCAAGAACTCGGATTCTCTCTTTCGCAAATTTACGATTTGCGATTTTTCTGGAGATATATCTAGTTTTAACCGTTCTTTGAGGTATAGCTTGACCGCATGGTACCACTTTTGAGCAGTTTTCCCATCTCGACAAAGGATTTTAAAGTCATCCGCATAACGGACGAGATATCCTTCTTTGAGGTTAGTACGCTTCTTAGCGTATCTTTCTCCAACTCTTGATTTGTAATTTTTCGAAAGAGGGAAAAGCTCCCATTGATCAGCTACCCATTGGTCTAAGTCGTTTAATACTATGTTCGATAATAGAGTTGATAGCAACCCGCCCTGCGGAACGCCTTTGGACGGCACACCTTCAGTGTCAATCTCGGCTTTTAGCATTTTAGATATGCAAGTAAGTACTTTTCTATCATGAATGCCTAAGTTCCATAATTGTTTGATGAGAAGTGCGTGATTCACATTATCAAAGAAACTCTTTATATCGATATCAACCACATAATGTAGCTGCGAGTGGTTGATAAGAAATTGTATTCTCGCTATAGCATGATGGGCAGACCTTAACGGTCTGAAGCCATAACTATGATTATAGAAATGGGCTTCAGCAATTGGCTCAAGAACTTGTTTAAAACATTGTTGAATAATCCGGTCAAGCATACAAGGGATTCCAAGGGGTCTTTGTCCACCACTTTCCTTTTCAATCCATTTTCTTCTGACTTTCTTGGGTCGATAATTTTCCAGTTTTGTTTGGATGGTTTTCACCAATTCATTTTCCGAAAGCTCTTTGATGTCATTGATGGTTTTGCCATCTGTACCTGGTGTTTTGGAACCTTTATTCGATTTGATTGTACGAAAAGCCAAAAGAATGTTTTCTCTCGATACGATGATGTCGTAAAGATGACTGAACGTATCCTTATTACAAGACTTTTCGTATAAATCGGTAAAAGTTTCCGTCATATTGTAGTAATCCCAATATCTCAAAGTTGACACTGTGGCATCCCTCCCAATGAGTGATGTTCCCACATTCCTACCCGATCGGTGTCATTCACGTGAAGAAAATAATCGTTCTAAATCGTTAGACTTGGGGCTGTTCCTCCACTCCCATTACAGGAGTTTCACAGGTCGTACCCCTACCTTCACAAGAGCAAGTGCATTTCGGTTCTAACCTTATAGCAAACGTTTCGGATGACAGCCCTTGTTTCAACGTCCCTTGATTCCCAAGTCCCTTACAACGTAGCTATCCGTTCTAGACGTAGGTGCTTCCTTTAAGCCTGCGAGCTGGATACCGCCATTGTTCGGTATAGCATATTTCAGAGGGCGCAATTTTACTTTACACCACTCGCCCCATCGTAAGATGGGCCATAGCTTTACACTATGTTCTAACTTTAGACCCGTACATTCGGAAAATTTGTCAGTTCCTTTAGAGTGGAACATTCTCACCGTATCTAGTTTTTCAGCCATCCGGCATATCAGTTAACGTACCTTCTCCATAGGAGTGGCTTTAGCCTTCCTTCTGCCGACTTTACCTGAGCTTCGTACCACAATGAACTGTCATTCATGAAGCACGCAGGAATCTTAATGGGATAGTTTCCGAAAACGTGGTTTCATCATTCCTATCCTCCGTTGTAAAGTTAAAGCTTATTTCAAAACTTCCTGTGTTTCACGCCAGGAGGCGTTTATCACAGAACTTGTCGCGCGCGCCCGTTAGTTGAAAAATTGTATATTCAAACGTAGAATAACTTTTAGTCATTTCTATTTATATCGGTTTTCAATCTCTTGAATTCTGGAGTCTGTATTATCTTGCTAAAGAAATCATTTTTCGCTCCCCTATAAGCTTCCATACATTTTCCTTCAAACTTCCTTTTCAATTCGTCATACTCTGTTCTGTATTGATCATTTTGCAGTAAAATATCTCGAAACTTCCAGAAGAAATCAAATTCTGAACCTATAATAGTCAATTGTATACCTAATGGTGGAATACCTGTATCGTCTTTAAATGCCCTAAACTCACTTGTTTTTATACTTTCATCGTTGGATTCATAGACGGAAGAGAGTGATTCGACAGCTTGAATAAATTGAATTTTAGAAACGCGAACCTGTATATCTAAATCTCCCTTAGTAAGGCTGTTTGGTATAGCAGTACTACCAACGTGTTGCACGTCGGCGCGTGGAATAAGTTCTTGAATTAGGTCTCTATGAGAGGTGAAAGTTTTCTCTACATCACGTTTAAAACATTTTTGATTATAAAAGCTTACTTGTTCCATCGAATCCCTCTTTTCCACATTACTCTGCATTTTTAACCAATAAAATTAAATGCATAGGCAGTAGAACCCCCCTTGTATAATTGGGTTTGTTTTCAACCTACACTAATGCCATCTAATACCTCTAGTATTTCTTTTTCAAATGGCACACTATCTGAATTTATCTCTTGTTCATGCACATTATTAGTATATTTCCCTTCTCAAACGTACTAGCTGATACCAGTTCCATTGCTGCAGTCTTTTCATCAAACTCCTTTGTAGCTTTCTCACATTCAATTTCTGTTTCGAATTCAAAGATAAAAAATGGTTTTTCACTTAATTCATATGTTTTTGGTTTCACATTTCTTAGTTTTGACCCAAAGACGTTCTGCGGAAATTCAGCTTCCGCCAAATTAACACCATTCTCTTGTAATGCTTTTACTACTTCCTCTTCAGTAATATGGGAACTATCATTTACATGAATAGATTGGCAGGAAACTAAGAGTAACAGTAAACATAAACTAAAAATCTTTTTCAGTTCGTCCACCTCATCCGAAATAATACGAACCTATCTCCCCATTTCATTTATAAAGCCTCCAGCACTTCTAACGATTCCAAAACATGATCCAGCAAATCTGCAATATCCGCCATATGCTTCTCATTTATTTTAGATTTGAATGTCATGTCTATGCTGTTGAGGTAACCAGACGCATGATGAGCATATACGAAACTCAGTGTTTGAGTTAGATGAATATCGGTTTCCCAAATGGCTTTTATAACTTGTTCAATCCGCTGGCACTCGATAACAGATTGAACAATTTTAGTAAAGCGCACGGACAGGGTGCTGCCTAGATTTTCTCCGGGCACTTCTAATATTTCTCCCGCCAACTCTTTGACAGATGCTTGTAGAACAATTTCTGCTGAAAGGTCTGTTTGATTGACGAGCGTAAATTGAATCGCATATTCCCGAGAAAGAATTGCATAGTCCATGCGATCAACCCGATTGATAATCGTTATTTTTTCATCTATATTATCTAAATCATAAATATGGTTTTCAAATGCTACTTTTAAATTTTCAAAGATCGTTGGATCATACAAATTAATTCCTCCTACCGGCTGGAAAATCCATTCATTCATACAACAGTTACAAATCATAACTACATTTATTAAACCAAGCTGTTTCACCAACCCTTTCGATTTCTCTCACAACTTCAATCCCTTTTTTACATAGTTGTAAGCATCATCAATATCTGCAGCGTACAAATTAAAAATTGGGCTAGGGCTGGCATGATGTATGAAGTTGGGATCAAAGGTGTGGTCATCCAATGTCAGGGATGTTGTCCTTACTAATGGCACATTAAAAACCGGTGCGTGGCATGTATTCCTTCCCCTTTTTCATTAACCCGTCTATCCTAATCCTCATTGTTAGGTAATTTTCTTATGCCCATTTTTTCTTCCAGTGCTTCTATTCTTTCAGTGAGTTTTTTATTTTTATTCATTATATCTGAAGAAAACGCTAATGCCGCCGCGGCAAATGCCAATGCTATAAATTCCATGTTTGCACCTCATTCCCTTTGATTTCTTCCCAATTGCGCCATTCCGTAAAATGCTTCGCCAAGCGATTTGCGTTCTTCGTAATGCATTCTGGATAGGCAAGTATTTCAAGAAGTTTAATGGCATTTCGTGTTTGTGATGGGCCATCATGAATTTTATAGTCAAACAGTACTTCGCCATTTTCAATGGATTCTCTGAAATGATAATTTTCATAGATTTTTCTAGTCATTTCTGTAAGTTCAATATCATGGGATGCGATGAGATTCATTCCTTTATTCGCAGCAAGCCATTCCATCATCGAAGCAGATGCAGCGATTCGTTCAATCGTATTCGTTCCTTTTAATATCTCATCGATGAATGAAATGACCGGTTTCCCTTCTTCAATCAGTCTAATAATCCTTTTAAGAGATTTTATTTCGGCAATAAAATAACTATCGCCGTCCAATACATTGTCCTGAATTGCCATTGAGGTAACGATGTAGCTAGGTTTCATTGTCCACTTTGTAGCCAGGACTGTATTAATTGTCTGCGCCAAAATCGCGTTGATTGCGACTGCTTTAATATAGGTTGATTTTCCGGAAGCGTTAGATCCGGTGACAAGCGTGCTTTTCCCCAAGGCAGATGTGTTAGTGACTGGCTTGGGGATTAGGGGATGGGCTATATTTTCGAATGAAAGTTTTTCATCTTCAATAAATGCAGGTCTGCAATAGGTATCGAGCGATTTCCGGTAAAATGCTACCGCAATTGCAGCGTCCAACTCCCCTATCCGTTCCCATACACGTCGGTACTCCTCTTGATAATCAGTTATGGTTTGGACAATTTTATTGTATGCGATGAAATCCAACATGAATAACATGCGGATATATTCAGAAATAAAATCAAATTCCCCGCCCCCGCCAGTTGAAATCATCGTTCCCCAAAACGAGATTTTCTTAATCGGTTTAACATTCTTTTTAATGTCATTCACATATGCATTGAGCTCAGGGTGATTGACGGATGTTAATCGTTTACCCGTATTAATGACTGCCGCCGCATATGTAATTGAAAACATTTTGTTTTCCAATCTGTTTTTATTGCGATAATAGACAAGCATATTAATCGTGAATGCAATAATTAAACTAACAATGCCGTACTGCAAACTGAAAAACATCACGGCAACTGAAGCTACAGGCAGTAGTGCTAGTAAAACGTAAAGATATGAATGGTCAATTTTATTGTGATTATTTTCATGGAAAAATGAAGACGAGTTTGTATAATTTAATTTGCCAAGACCCGAAAGAATGAGGAGTACTTGCTCCCTTAATTCTTGGTTGGTTGCCAGTAAATTATAAAGTTCTTCTTTGTCATTTACCCCTTCAAGTTTCGGATCAATATCACGAAGTTGATTAAACAAATATTCTGAGCCGACGGTTGACTGAGTATAGTTAAGCTTATTGAAGATTTCATCCATCGCTAAGTCGTCCCAGGTTAGCTGATCTACCCCGGAATAACTTTTGTTGCTGTTCTTTTTATTCGACCAGTAAGAAGATATGGATTTCAAATCTTCACTTAAGGCATGGAATTCCCCCTTTTCCCATTCACGTCGTAATTTCTCTAATTTCTTCTTGTTCTTAGTCAGGAGGTGATAAGCAATAAAAATAATAACCCCGATAATAATAATGACCATTGGATCCCCCAAATAAAACGCCTCCCCTTCCCTGTATTCACCTAATATGTTCTACGATTGAACTGTCAGAAAGTTTCAAGTTCCTTCATATATGATTAGGAGAATAACCTTCAATTCTTTACTATAAGTAAATTAAAAAAACCGATTTCCCAACATAGAATTGAGAAATCGGAATTTTCGTTACGCTAAAAAGCGCTTGACTACTTATCCAAATTTTACCATAGTAATGGGATATAGATGAAAATTCCTAGCATAACAATAGCAGCTAGCAGCACGATGCTTTTCCAACGTTTTCTTTTCCAGAACAAAAGTGCAACGATGACACCTTGCAGAAATATCAAGGATGCCCCAAAAATCATCATCGAGAGAGAGCCTAAAAAGACCCCTAACATATTGATGAAGATACCAGCAGGCATTAAAGCGATCAAAAGGATGAGGACCGGACTTCTTTTTATTCTTTGTAAGATTTGTTTCCGTTCCGACTCGGGGAAACTATCAAATTCAACGAGAGCAAACCAGCCGGTTATGATCAGTATCGCACCTGTCACCGTGACCTTTCCCATGAGAAGACCTCCTTTACTCATAATTTAGCCAAGTCTAAGTCAATTGAAACATCGTGGACTTGTCGTCAATTGTGAATACATGGGTTGGAATAGATTTGTGTGGGTCTATCGGAAAGTTTCAAGTCTTTTCATATATGATACACTTTTGATAACAAGTTAGGAGTGGGTTGATTGACAAAAGTATGGGATTATAAAGGAATTGTCGAAAAATTCGAGGCGAATCGCAACGCGGAACAAGCTGGTCCAATGGCGGCCTATTTAAAAAACCATTTTACTTTCTTGGGAATTAAGAGCCCTCAACGTAAACAATTGCTACGCGAATATTTTGCAGAATATGCATTGCCAGAACCTGAGCGGCTGTTTGAAGAAGTCTGGAAACTGTATGAACTCCCGGAACGAGAATATCAGTATGCGGCATTTGCATTACTTGAAAAAATGAAGAAATATTTGTCGGTTGAAGATTTACCCGAATTACGCAGATTGATCGAAACAAAGTCTTGGTGGGATAGCGTGGATTCGATTGCGCCGAAGTTTGTTGGCGATATTGTGAAAGCAGATCCAGCACGAGGTGAAAAAGTGATGATGGAGTGGTCTCAGTCCGATAATATGTGGACAAACCGTGCCGCGATTCTCTGCCAATTAAAATTTAAACAGGCGATGAATTCGGATTTATTATTTGAGATTATTAGGCAACATATGAGGTCCAATGAATTCTTTATCCAGAAGGCAATTGGCTGGGTATTACGGGAGTATGCCAAGACGAATCCCGAAGTCGTAAAAACGTTTGTAGCAGAACATCCTTTGAAACCATTGAGTAAACGGGAAGCGTTGAAGCATTTCAAGTGAAAAAGAAGCATCTAAAAATAATGTCGAGTCAAGTTCCAGGAAAGCTCAGATTTATTTCTGGGCTTTTAACATGTAATCAGTTAAGCTTCATTTCATTTAGCAGAAAACCACCACACAACAAGAGTCATACTCACTATCCCCCAAGCTGTAGTACCCACTATCCACCAAACTATAGATCGGATAGCTGAACTACTTTTCTTACTTTCCATATTTCCTTTTATAAAAGCGAGCTTACTTTCCATATTTCTTTTCATAGAAGCGAGAACAATAAATCCGATTATGATGAAACCAACAGTTATCCAAAATAATAAATCCACTTTTCATCCCCCTTTTAATGATTAGTAATCTATTACGCTGTATTTATTCTAACATATGCATTCCGGTAATATCAAAATAATCAGATACCCGTTATATAAATAAATACTTCTCTTTTACAACGGTACCTTGCACTGAACAGTACCATATGATATATTGATGTTAATCGGTACACCCCACGAATTAGTACTATTCATTAACCAGTAGTGAAAGGAGCGTGTTGGAGTTGAATGTACAATTTAAAAAAGGCGTGTTAAACCTATGTGTGCTTGTGCTTTTAGACAAACAGGATCGCTACGGTTATGAACTCGTTCAAAAAATTTCCAACCAGATTTCCATATCTGAAGGCTCGGTTTATCCGTTACTTCGCCGTTTGACAAAGGAAGGTTATTTCACAACCTATCTACAAGAATCATCAGAAGGCCCCCCGCGTAAGTATTATAAGTTAACAGATACGGGACGGACTTATTTACACGAACAATTAGAGGAATGGCGGAATTTCACGGAGGGCGTAAATACATTAATCAAGGAGAGTGTGCGAAATGACTGAAAACCAATTTATTAGTGAACTTGAAACGGCAATCAGCCACTTACCCGAAGCGGAACGAAACGATATCCTCGTTGATATCCGTGAATACTTTTCAGATGGCCGCGAGGACGGAAAAACAGATGATGAAATTGCTTCTTCCCTAGGCTCTCCTGCAAAAATTGCCGAAGACCTACTTGATTCCTATCCATTTATTGAAAATGATACACCCGCTGAGGTAAGCGATGAATTAATTACAATTACCGATAACAGCTATACGAATGTCGATATCGATGTTCAACACGGCGCACTGTTTGTTAGACCTTCTCATGACACGACAACGACTGTGGAATTAATCGGCTCGAATGAGAAACTCGAATTGACTGCGCAAGTCGTTGGCGACACCTTAGTTGTTCGGTTGAAAAGTTTACGCCATTGGTTATTCATGTTCAATTTTAATATGAAGGCGGTGACACTTAACGTGTTTATTCCAAAGAAGTTATATCAATCATTTGCGATGAAAACGGATAATGGGCGAATTGACGCTACTAAAATTCTTGGGAACAACGTGACTGCAAACACCGACAACGGTCGAATACAATTAAAAGAAATCGCTGCCTCTTCCCTGACAGCCGAAACGGATAATGGCCGCATTGTTCTTGAGAAAGCCCAAGTGGATCATGTCAGAACGAAAACAGATAATGGTCGAATTGAAATGAGCCACATTGATGCGGAAAGTATCGGTGCAGAATCGGATAACGGGCGAATTGTGCTTGAACATGTAAAAGGTTCCGTTGTGGGAATTACGGACAACGGGCGAATTATATTACAAACTGAAAGTCTCGATCGAAATATCGATTTGAAAACAGATAATGGTAGTATTTTGGTAGAATCAAGAATGGAACCAACAAACGTTTCTATTCATGCCAAAACAGGTCATGGTCGCGTGGATATATTCGGAGAGCGAAATTCGCGGACTGTTATTGGCGCTGGAGAAAATACGATTCGATTGAAATCAGATAACGGAAGAATTACTGTTAGGTAAATAACAAGAGCTCCTTTCAGTTGACGTTGAACTAAGAGGAGCTTTTATTATTTGTTTTATCATACAAATCTTTATACATACTACCAATTAGAATAAAAACAAATACAGGTATTAAAATAATTCTATCTGATGTAAAGCCATCCGTTAAAGTATTATCAACTATAATACTTACGATTAAAGCAATTAAACTAATCACACTAAACATAATAAACATCGTTTTATTTTTCGAAAAATACGCCTTTTTTATTTCAATCATAAAATACACGGTTGCAAAAACAATTACAACAATACGAGTTACAAACAAATATTCATATTGAAAATAAAAGCTTGCAAATATTAATAAAATAAACATTAAATTTAGAACCATGGAAAAGTTTATTTTTTTCATTATAAAAACTCCTATTGATTATATTCCGTTCTTGCCTACCGGTTTGACTATTGTAGTCCTGATCGCCCGTTTTATGGGATGCGATCGTGTTGAATATAACATCAGGACCATAATGCATAATATGATTGACACCGACATCGTGCTGAAAATAAGTTAATGGCACCTTTTGAAATTTTTGTTCAGATAAATCATACGTGTAGTACCAATCCTCAACTACGGCTTCACCAAAAAGGGATATATATAATCGACCATAACCTTACATACATTATACGCATAATCAAGTGTTGTGCCAAAGTAGGTAACCGAATAAAAAAATAGCCAAGCCCCATTTACTAGGACTAGGCCATTCTTCCATTCAAATAACAGGTGCTTCTCCGCCAAACGCTGCCCATTCTTCACGAGCCGGTCCGTAAACACCCGGTACACGCAATCCTGCTTGACGCATGAGCACGGTCATTTGTCCGCGGTGATGCGTTTCGTGAGCAGTTAAGATGCCAAGAACAGTTCCGACAGACCATTGTTCTCCGTACATGTCTCTCATTTCACTTAATACTTCATCGTTCCATTGCGATTTCATTGCTGAAACCATTGCTTCATTGGTCGAACGATAAGCATCCGCAATTTCAGCTGCAGTTTCCGGTACTGGCGCATCCTCCGGTGTTCCCTTAAATTCCAACCCTGTCTGCGACATCATTTCATGAAGTGTTTGTACAATATGCCAAGCAATTCGGCCGAGTGTACGGTCTTCTGGCGACACCTCTTGTGCTAATGATTCGTCGGTAAGCGCACTCAAGATTTTCAGCGTCGATCCGCTTTCATGTTCCCAAAGATTAAGGAATTCATCGATTGTTTTAAACATAAACTAAAACCTCCAACAATTAGTGTAAATGTTCTATTCGTGAACTATCGGAGATTTCCTTCTTTCTAGCGATTACTATTAACTATTAATCGAATTCATGACCCCGCCATCTTTTATATTCTTATAATTTTGCTCCCCGACACGGCGTTTTATTTCTTCTTCAGAAATAGGTGGCGGTATTTCTACCTCTGATAAGGCGTTCACGCTGTCTTCAACAACGACATTTTCGTATAACGCATTTTTCGCATCAATTTCTCTTCCGTATTTGGCTGCTTCCTCTTCCGTCATTCGAGCTTCCTCTGGTTTATCAAACATTTTGTAAACTCCCTCCAATTCCCTTCTTTTTCTCACTATCCCCCGAATTAAACCTTTTGAAACGCATATGAGTCTGCTGATTAGACATTGAATTGATTAATTTGTGGTATAATTCCCGTAATTAGAATGGAGGAACGATATGGTTCGAAAAGCTCTTTATATTCCAATCTTATTAGTATTTAGCATCTTCATTTCCGCATGCTCCCCACCTGTACAAGAGGTCATAAGCTCTTCTACCGACAATGTTGATTCAGCCATATTAGATAATTTGGATGTCGAAAAGATTTATTCAAACGTAAAAGAACTATCAAAAGAGCCTCGAATCGCAGGCACTGATTCTGAAAAAAATGCAGCAAATTTCATTACCAGTCAATTGGAAACCTTTGGTTATGCTGTTGAATCCCAACCCTTCGAATTTGATCATTATATTTTTCCAAAACTTGTTGAATTAACGATTGATGGCATTGAACAATCATTCTCCCCAGAACCGTTTCAATACTCGGTTTCCGGTAACGTGACGGGCACATTAATCAACGTCAATAATGGATTGACCTCCGATTATGAAGATATCGACGTAAAAGGAAAAATTGCGGTTGCTTCAATTAGCGATATTTATTTCGAGGAAATGGTCCTGAATGCAGCTGAAGCAGGTGCTGTCGGCGTAATTATTAACTTCGCTGATGGTTTGCCGAATACCGGATGGTCGCTTGGAAAGCATCATGATGATTTTATCCCAACCATCGCCTTGTCTCCCGGCGAAGGAAAATCTTTACTAAATCTGATCAGAGATAATGAATCCGTTACGGGAACGATAACAATTGAAGGCGCCGATATTGAGAAGCATGAATCACAAAACATCATTGTGACCAAACCGTCCAAGACTTCCAATGATGAAATTGTCGTCGTTGGCGCTCATTACGATTCCGTTGAAACGTCCCCTGGAGCAAGTGATAACGCTAGTGGAACTGCTGTGCTTCTAGAGATTGCACGAGTTTTGGAAAGTGTTTCAACCGATAAAGAACTTCGCTTTCTATTTTTCGGTGCCGAGGAACTTGGATTATTTGGATCGGAAAAATATGTCGACGAAATGACAAAAAGTGAGATTAAACGTACCGATGCGATGTTAAATATGGATATGGTCGGCAGCGTGGATGCAGGACCGCTTACTATGTTCACTGTTGATGGTTTTTCCAATACAGTGACAGATACAGCCAAGACAATTAAGAAAATCCCACTTGAATTTACTGACCGAAGTGATCACAAACCATTTCACAACGCTGGCATCGATGCGGCATTGTTTAGTTATTTCCCTTCGGAAGAATGGTATCATTCTCCACAAGATACAATCGACCAGATTAGTAAGGACCGTTTGGATGAAGTAGCAAGTTTAGTGACTGCATCAGTATTAAAGTTGTCCACAAATAATTATCACGAATAAAGTTCTATTTTTGCTATACTAGACGTAGAAATGAATAAGGG